>NZ_AKFK01000045.1:0-143188 GCF_000272495.1 Methylobacterium sp. GXF4
GGGCTGGGCGGGATGCCGAAGATGCCGGGGCTTCCCGGCCTCGGCGGCCCGAAGCTGCCCGGTCTCGGTGGCTTCATGCCGGGGAAGAAGAAATGAGTGTCCTCGCCGCCCAAGCGGTCGATCCCGAACTCGCCCGCCTGCGCGACAGCATCGACAATTTCGATGCGGCGCTGATCCACCTGCTCGCCGAGCGCTTCCGCTGCACGCAGCGGGTCGGCGAGCTCAAGGCCCGAAAGGGGATCCCCCCTTCCGATCCGGACCGGGAGGCCCGTCAGGTCGCCCGGCTCCGCAAGCTCGCGGTCGAGGCCAAGCTCGACCCCGATTTCGCCGAGAAGTTCCTGGCCTTCGTGGTCAAGGAAGTCATCCGGCACCACCAGACGATCGCGGCGACGCACGAGTCGGCGATCGACAATGAGAGAAAGTCCTAAGACAATGGCCCTGAAGATCCGTCTCACGCGCGGTGGCGCCAAGAAGCGTCCGTATTACCGCATCGTCGTCGCCGACGCCCGCGCCCCCCGCGATGGCCGCTTCATCGACAAGGTCGGCGCCTACGACCCGATGAAGGCCAAGGACGATCCGGCCCGGATCCAGCTCGACGCCGAGAAGATCCAGGGCTGGCTCGCCAAGGGCGCGCAGCCGACCGACCGCGTCCTGCGCTTCCTCGACCAGGCCGGCCTGGCCAAGCGCCCGACGCGCAACAACCCGCAGAAGGCCGAGCCGGGCGAGAAGGCCAAGGAGCGCGCGACCAAGCGCGCCGAGAAGGCCGCGGCGCCCGCCGAGGACGCCGCCGCGTAAGGCGGCTGCGCCATGGCGCGCCGCCCCGCAGGTTCATTCTCCCGCGACGGCGGTCGCCGCGGCCGCGCCGGCACGGCTATCGGCGCCATCGCGCCGGAAGCCGCAACCTCGCCCAAGGCGCCGGCCCCCAAGCCGGCGGCACCGCCCGTGCCGCCCGACCCGAATCTCGTCCTGCTGGGCGAGTTCGGGCGGGCGCATGGGCTGAACGGCGAGATCCGGCTCAAATCCTACACCGGCGATCCCCTGGCGATCGCCGGCTACGGCCCGCTCCTGACCTCGGACGGGCGTACGCTGACCTTGTCCGGGGTGCGCACCGCCCCCGGCTCATCTCCCGACATGCTGATCGCCCGGGTCAAGGATATCGGCGGCCGCAACGCCGCCGAGGCGCTCAACCGGGTCGCCCTGTTCATCCCCCGGGACCGTCTGGCGGAGCCCGAGGATGACGACGAGGTCTACGCTGCCGACCTGGTCGGCGCCACCGCGGTTGACGAGGCCGGGACCGTCGTCGGCACGATCGTCGCGGTTCCGAATTACGGCGGCGGCGACCTCCTCGAACTCCGCCCCGCCGCGGGTGGCGCCACCGCGCTCCTGCCGTTCACCAAGGCGTTCGTGCCGGTGCTGGATCTCCCGCAGCGGCGGGTGACCGTCGTGCTGCCGGACGATTTCTTCGCGCCGGTGGGCGATAAGCCCGCCGACGAGCCGGACTGACAGACGCATGCCGACCCTGGCGTGACCCGCCGGCTCACGGTCTGTCGAGGCCGGGCAGCTCGCTCAAAGCGGCCGCCAGGGCGTCGACCACCAGGCGGACGCGCTTGATGCGGATGCGGCCGGGCACGACCAGGATCGAGAGCGGGACGGGCTCGGGCGCGTGGTCCGGCAGGACTTGTTCGATCGCGTCCGCCGCCAGCAGATCGTCGACGAGCCAGACATGGGCGACCGCGATCCCGCGCCCCTGCGCCAGGGCCTCGCGTGCGGCCAGGCCGTGATCGACCAGCAGGTTGCCGCCCACGGGAATGCGCGCCGTGGCGCCGTCCGGCCCGTGCAGGCACAGCGTATCGCTGCCGGCGACGTTGCTCATGCGGATCGCCAAATGCCGCGACAGGTCGACCGGAAGCTGCGGCCGACCGTGATCCGCGAGATAGCCCCGCGACGCCACCAAGATCCGGCGGGAGCGGCCGATGGCCTTGCGCTGCAGGCTGCTTTCCGCCAACGGCCCCAACCGGATCGCGATATCCGTCGCCTCGCGCACGAGGTCGATCCGCTCATCGGTCAGGCTGAGATCGATGCTGATCCCCGGATAGCGGTCCTGGAGCGCGAACAGCGCCCGGCAGACATGGCGCACGCCCAACGCGGCCGTGCAGGACACGCGCACGGTCCCGGTCAGACCACCCCCGGCGTTCCGGACCCCGTCCGTCGCCTCGTCCACCAGCCGCAGGATGGTGCGCGCCTCCGCGTGGAAGCGCCGTCCTTCGTCGGTCAGGGTGAGGCGCCGCGTGGTCCGGTTCAGCAGGCTCGCCCCCAGGGCGGCCTCGAGCTCGGCCACGTGCCGGCTGATGGTCGATTGCCCGACGCCCTCCTCCCGCGCCACCGCGGACAGGCTGCCGCGCTCGACCACGCGAACGAAGCTGCGCATCCGTTCCAGCGTGACGCTCGATCTATCCATGGCGCGGAACAATCCTATCCCGCCCTGCCGTCTACTGGATGGATCGGCGGCCGCCTAGCTTCGCGGCTCCCTCCCCCCGTGAGCCCGGACCATGAAGATCCTCGTCGTCTCAGCCCATCCCGATCCGGCCTCGCTGACGAACGCGTTGCGCGGCGTGGCGGTGGAGCAATTGGAAGCGGACGGACACGAGGTCCGCGTCACCGACCTCTACGCCGCGGGCTGGAAGAGTGCCGTCGATCGGACCGATTTCCCGGCCCTGCCGGAGGCGGAGCGCCTGCGTGTCCCGGCCGCGTCCAGCGCGGCCTTCACCACCGGGACCCTGACCGACGACGTCACCGCCGAACAGGCCACGCTGCTCTGGGCGGACGCGCTAATCCTGGCGTTCCCCCTGTGGTGGTTCTCCATGCCGGCGATCCTGAAAGGCTGGGTCGACCGGGTCTACGCCTACGGGTTCGCCTACGGCGTCGGCGCACACAACGAGACCCGCTGGGGCGACCGCTATGGCGAGGGCACGCTCGCCGGCAAGCGCGCGATGCTGGTGGTGACGGCCGGCGGCTGGGAGACGCATTACGGCCCCCGGGGGATCAACGGGCCGATCGACGACCTGCTGTTCCCGATCCAGCACGGGGTGCTGTTCTACCCGGGCTATGCCGTGCTCCCGCCCTTTGTCGTCTACCGGGCCGACGGCCTGACCGAGAGCGGATTCGCGGCCACGGCGGAGGGCCTGCGGGCCCGGATGCGCACCCTGTTCAGCACCGCCCCCATCCCGTTCCGACGGCAGAACGGCGGCGATTACGCGATCCCGTCCATGGCGTTGCGCCCGGATCTTGCTCCACACCTTACCGGTTTCGCGGCCCATCTGGACACGGCGCAGCCGAGCACCGGCGGCGCGCCCTGAACGCGCGCCGAACCGTTCAGCGGGCCGTCGCGGTATCCCGGCAGGGGCGGATCGCCTCCGGTCGCGGGCGGTCCTCCGGGGCGGGGGCCGCGAACACCGCCAGATAGGCGCCGCCCTTCAGCGGATGGAAGCCGGTCTCGCGGTAGCCCGCTGCGGCGAGCTCGCAGCGCAGCAGCGCCGGCGGGGTGCCGTGCCGCGACGGGATGTCGTCGGCATCGACGATGCCGACCCGACCGCCGGGCCGCATCGCCGGGGCGAGGTTGTGCAGCAGGCCGAAGGGCTGGGCGATCTCGTGATACATGTGCACGAGGATCGCGGCATCGACGGAGGCCGGGGGCAGGCGCGGGTCGTGGGCCTCGCCGCGCACCACGGTGACGTTGTCGAGCCCCTTCACCCGCCGCTCCAGGCTCGCCAGGTAGGCAGGGGTAACGTCCTCGGCCAGGACCTTGCCGCCGGGCCCGACCCGCGGGCTCAGACGGGTCACGTAGTAGCCGCTGCCTGCGCCGATATCGGCCACGGTCTCGCCCGGACCGATGCCCATCCCGCGGGCGACCGCGTCGAACTCGCCGGCCTTGTCCCGCTCGGCCTCCGAGGACCATTGCGGCGCCACGATCTCGGCCACCGGCCGGTCGGGTTTCGGGAACGCGCTCGCGGGCGCGCCCGGAGGCGCCAGCGGCCCCGCCCCGAGGGCCGGTCCCGCCAGCAGGGCGGTGAGGAGAAGGATGTGCCGGATCATCGCCGACAACCCGCCGCGGGGCCAACAGTGCCCGGGCCGTTGACCGTGCCGCACCCCGCGCGCGATCAAGCGCCATGACGCGCGCGGAAACGCCCTGGCGGGCCACGATCCTCACCCTCTACCCGGAGATGTTCCCGGGCCCGCTCGGCGTGTCCCTGTCGGGCGACGCCCTCGCCCGGGGCGACTGGAGCCTGGAAGCCCGCAACATCCGCGAGCACGGGCTCGGCCGCCACCGGGCGGTGGACGATACGCCGGCCGGGGGCGGGGCCGGGATGGTGCTGCGCTGCGACGTGCTCGCCGCCGCCATCGACGCCGCCGCCGGGCCTGACGACCCGCGTCCGCGGCTGCTGATGTCGCCGCGCGGAAAGCCGCTGAGCCAGGCCCGGGTGCGGGAGCTCGCCGCCGGGCCGGGGGCGCTGATCGTCTGCGGCCGGTTCGAAGGGGTGGACGAGCGGGTGATCGCCGGCCGCGGCCTGGAGGAGGTCTCGATCGGCGATTACGTGCTCTCCGGGGGCGAGATCGCCGCCCTGGTGGTGCTCGATGCCTGCGTCCGGCTCCTGCCCGGGGTGATGGGCAAGGCGGAATCGGGAGTCGAGGAGAGTTTCGAGGGCGGGCTCCTCGAATATCCGCACTACACCCGGCCGCGGGACTGGGAGGGGCGGGCGATCCCGGAGGTGCTGTCGGGCGGCAATCACGGGGCGATCGCCCGGTGGCGGCGGGCGGAGGCGGAGCGCATCACCGCCGAGCGGCGGCCCGACCTTCAGGCCGGTTCCAGGTCGATCACCGGCCCGTCGACATCGTAATCCACCGGATCGAGCCGCAGCGGCTGCGGGATCGGACGGTCGAGGCGTCCGGGAAAGCGGGTGCGGGAGGCCGCGGCCAGGATCACGGCAAGCAACAGGAACCAGATCGCCACGAACGCGGCGCTGTCGACAGACATCGGCGTACCTCGAACGCAACTCGGCACGCCGTCGAACCTAGCCGCGCAGGCTTAATCGACTGTTCCGTCCCTTCGGCGGATCTGTCCCGCCCCGGGTGCGGCCCGTCGCAGGCTCTTCGCATTGTCTTGCCAGCCAGCAGGTTTCGGCGCATCCCCGGCCCGGGACACTCCTCCCCGTCGAGGAGCGCCCATCTGCAAGGATGGATCCGACGATGAGCCGACCCGACAGGCGCCCGCGCGTTCCCCATTTCTCGTCCGGCCCCTGCGCCAAGCGTCCGGGCTGGACGCCGTCGGCCCTGGCCGACGTCGCGCTCGGTCGCTCGCACCGCTCCGCGATCGGCAAGGCCAAGCTCGGCCGGGCGATCGACCTGACGCGGTCCGTGCTGCAGGTACCCGACGCGTACCGGATCGGCATCGTGCCGGCCTCCGACACCGGCGCCGTCGAGATGGCGATGTGGACCCTGCTGGGCCCTCGGCCCGTGGAGGTCGCCGCCTGGGAGGCGTTCGGCAAGGAGTGGGTCACCGACGCCCTCAAGCAGCTCAAGATCGCGCCCAGGATCCACCAGACCCCCTACGGCGTGCTGCCGGACCTCGCGGCGATCGACACCCGGAACAGCGACGTGGTCTTCACCTGGAACGGCACCGCCGCCGGGGTGAAGGTGCCGGACGGCGACTGGATCGCCGCCGACCGCGCCGGCCTGACGATCTGCGACGCCACCTCGGCGGCCTTCGCGCAGCCGCTCCCCTGGGACAAGCTCGATGTCGTCACCTTCTCCTGGCAGAAGGTGATGGGCGGCGAGGCGGCGCACGGCATGCTGGTGCTCTCGCCCCGGGCGGTCGAGCGGCTGGAGAGCCACGTCCCGGCCTGGCCGCTGCCGAAGGTGTTCCGGCTCACCAAGGACGGCAAGCTGATCGAGGGCATCTTCAAGGGCGACACGATCAACACGCCCTCGATGCTCGCCGTGGAGGATTACCTCGACACCCTGGACTGGGCGGTCCGGATCGGCGGCCTGCCGGCGCTCCACGCCCGGGCCGACGCCAACGCCCGCGTGATCTACGACTGGGTCGCCCGGACCCCGTGGATCGCGCCGCTGGCGGTCGACCCCGCGACCTACTCGAACACCGGCGTCTGCCTGGTGATCGCCGACCCGGACGTGCTCGCCCGCGGCGACGCGGCGGTGGCGGCGCTCGCCTCGGGCATCGTCGCGCGCCTCGACCGCGAGGGCGTCGCCCTCGACATCGGCGCCTATCGCGACGCCCCGGCGGGCCTGCGGATCTGGTGCGGCGCCACCGTCGAGACCGCCGATCTCGAGGCGCTGACGCCGTGGCTGGACTGGGCGTTCGCCGAGGAGAAGGCGGCGCTGGCCCGGGCGGCGTAGCGCTTCACCGCCCCCAACCGCCGCACTTTGAGGTGGAGGCGCAGGCGCGCTTCGAAGGAGCTCTTCTTCGAGGCCCGCGCTGCATCGCTTCAGGATGAGCGGGAGCGAGCGAAACATCCCTCGGGATAGACGCTGCGCTCCCGTCATTGCGAGCGGAGCGAAGCGACCCAGTGCTGCGCGCGATCCCCGGATGTGGCGTGTCCCTGGGTTGCTTCGTTCCACTCGCAATGACGGCGTGGGCGGAAAAACGAAAAACCCCGGCCCTTACGGAGCCGGGGTTTTCCATGTCCGCGGCGCGGCCCCGGAGGGCCGCGCCGGTCGCTCTCAGTAGTTGTAGGCGCGCTCGCCGTGATCGGCGATGTCGAGGCCCTCGCGCTCCTCTTCCTGGGTCACCCGCAGGCCGATCGTCAGGTCGACGAGCTTGTAGAGGATCGCCGAGCCGATGCCCGACCACAGCAGGGTGAGGCCGACCGCTTCCGCCTGGACGATGAGCTGGCTCATCATGTCGTAGGCGCCCACGGCCAGCTCGCCCGGCTTCGAGGTGTAGTCGGGGATGCCGACGCCGCCGAGATTCGGGTCGACCAGGATGCCGGTCGCCAGGGCGCCCAGGATGCCGCCGACGCAGTGCACGCCGAACACGTCGAGCGAGTCGTCGTAGCCGAGCGCGTTCTTCACGGAGGAGCACATCACGAAGCAGACCACGCCGGCCACCAGGCCGAGCACGATCGAGCCCATCGGGCCGGCGAAGCCCGAGGCCGGGGTGACGGCCACGAGGCCGGCCACCGCGCCCGAGAGCATGCCGAGCAGCGACGGCTTGCCCTTGAGCGCCCACTCGGCGAACAGCCAGGCCACCGCGGCGGCGCAGGTCGCCACGAAGGTGTTGAGCATCGCCAGCGCGGCGGTGCCGTTGGCCTCGAGGTTCGAGCCGGCGTTGAAGCCGAACCAGCCGACCCACAGCAGCGAGGCGCCGATCATGGTCATGGTCAGCGAGTGCGGGGCGAGCAGGTCGCGGCCGTAGCCGATGCGCTTGCCCATGATCAGGCAGCCGACGAAGCCGGCGATGCCCGCGTTGATGTGCACCACGGTGCCGCCGGCGAAGTCGAGGGCGCCCTTCTGGAAGAGGAAGCCCGCATCCTTGTTGACCGCGTCGAGGGCCGCCTGGGCGGTGGCCTTCGAGGCGTCGTCGGTGGCGGCGGCCAGCGCCTTGGCGGCGTTGCCGACCGCATCCGGGCCGCCCCAGTACCAGACCATGTGGGCCATCGGGAAATAGATCAGCGTGACCCAGAGGATCGTGAACACCACCAGGGCGGAGAACTTCATCCGCTCGGCGAAGGCGCCGACGATCAGCGCCGGGGTGATCATCGCGAAGGTCATCTGGAAGCACAGATAGACGTATTCGGGGATCACGACGCCGTTCGAGAAGGTCGCCACCGTCGAGTTGGCGTCGATGCCCTTCAGGAATGCCTTGGACAGGCCGCCGACGAAGTCGTTGATGCCGCCGCCGTTGGTGAAGGCGAGGCTGTAGCCGTAGAACACCCAGAGCAGGCCGACGATCGAGACGATCGCGAAGACCTGGGTCAGGACCGAGAGCATGTTCTTGGTGCGCACGAGGCCGCCGTAGAACAGGGCCAGGCCCGGCACGCTCATCATCAGCACCAGCGCCGAGGAGATCAGCATCCAGGCGGTGTCGCCCTTGTTGGGCAGCGGCACGGCCGTGGCGGCCGGCGCCGCGGAGGCGGCTTCCGGCGCCGGGGTCTGCGCCAGGGACGGCTCGATCAGGAGGGCGGCGAGCGCCGCGCCTCCCAAGCCGAGCATCAGGGCATTACGGACTTTCATGGACAGGTGGCTCCGGTCACGATTCGTTGCGCGTTGCGTAAAGGTTGAAGCTGTCGGCGGGCCGGCTCAGAGGGCGTCGGCGTCGGTCTCGCCGGTCCGGATGCGCACCGCCTTCTCGAGGGGCAGCACGAAGATCTTGCCGTCGCCGATCTGGCCGGTGCGCGCCGCACCCGCGATGGCGTCGATGACGCTGGCGGTCAGGTCGGAGGCGACCGCGACCTCGATCTTGAGCTTGGGCAGGAAGCTCACGGCGTATTCCGCGCCCCGGTAGATCTCGGTGTGGCCCTTCTGGCGGCCGTAGCCCTTCACTTCCGTCACCGTCAGCCCGTGGACGCCGATGCCGGTGAGCGCGTCGCGCACCTCCTCCAGCTTGAACGGCTTGATGATGGCCATCACGATCTTCATGGGCGGCGCCCCCTTACCGAGTCCCTGGGAACCGATGCCGTCGCCCGATCCACGCGGCGACCCATCGGGCCGCCCGTCGAGCCGGGCTGGCCCGCGGTTGAGCGGGGCTATTCAAGGACTATGCCACCCCGCCGGAACCGGGAACTTTTCGCGCAGGGCCCGTTATGCCCAGGAAATAGCCGGATCGGGCGAAGCCTTGGGCATGCGGCGCGAAGAAGGTGCCTAGACAGCGCGCAAACGGTTGGAAAATGGGCAGTCCGCCGTGGTGCAATTCTGCAACGCACGTCGTAGACGGCATTCTAATCCGGGGACGATGACCGATATGTTCGCCCGCGGAGTCTGAGGGAACGCCATCGCATTCTGCGCCTACCCTGCCATTCCGCGGCCGCGAAGCGGAGCCCGGAATCCAGGTTCTCGCCCTGACATGGTCGGCGGCTCTGGATCCTGGGCTCGCCTTCGGCGCCCCGGGATGACGGTGCGGGTCAGCCGGCCGACCCCGCGCGAATCGAAGGAGGAGCCGTTCCGCGCCGTGACCTCATCCCCCGTGCGGCCGAATCAGGCCCTCCTGCGCTACCGAGGCGACGAGGTTGCCGGCGCGGTCGAAGATCTGGCCGCGGGCGAAGCCACGGGCGCCGCCGGCGGCCGGGCTGTCCTGGGCGTAGAGCAGCCAATCGTCGACCCGGACGGGGCGGTGGAACCAGAGGGCGTGGTCGAGGCTCGCCGCCTGGATGTTCGGATCGAACACCGAGCTGGCATGCGGGATCAGCGACACGTCGAGCAGGGTCATGTCGGACGCGTAGGCCAGCACCGCCCGGTGCAGGGCCGGATCGTCCGGCAGGGCCGAGGCCGCCCGCAGCCAGACATTGAAGACCGGCTCCGGCGGGGCACCGTCCTTGCGGCGGGCGATGTAGCGGTCGAGATCGACGGGGCGCAGCTCGATCGGGCGCTCCCGGCCGAAATAGGCGGCGACCGCCTCGGGCATGCCGGTGGCGCCGGAGGCCGCCAGCGCCTTGCCGTCGAGGAGGCCGTCCGGCCCCGCGACATCCGGCATCGCCGGCTGGTGCTCGAACCCGCCCTCGGAGACCTGATAGGAGATCGTGGTGGCGAAGATCGCCCGGCCGTGCTGGATCGCCTTGACCCGCCGCGTGGTGAAGCTGCGGCCGTCGCGGATGCGCTCGACCTCGTAGACGATCGGCGAGCGGGGATCGCCGGGGAGCATGAAATAGGCGTGGAGCGAATGGGCCGGCCGGTCGTCCGGCACCGTGCGGGTGGCGGCGACCAGGGCCTGGGCCACCACCTGGCCGCCGAAAACGCGGCGCCAGCCGGTCTTGGGGTTCTGGCCGCGGAACAGGTCGACCTCGAGGCGTTCGAGGTCGAGGATGGCGATGAGCTCGGCGACCGCGTCGGTCATCGCGTCGGTGGTGGCGTCGGTCATGAGTCGCGGGGTTTCCGTTCGTCGTCCAAACGCGACATAGGCCTTTCGGGCGGAGCGATCCACGCGCTCGGCCCCCAGATCGGAGATCCGTGACGATGACGGCCCAGACGCCCCGCCCCGGCAGCCGCAGCCTCCTGATCGCCGGCGGCGGCCTTGCCAGCCTCGCCCTGGCCTACGCGCTCAAGCAGGCCCACGGGCCGGCGCTCGCGGTGACCGTGATCGATCCCCACGGCGCCGATCCGGCCCGGCACCGCGGCCGCGCCTACGCGCTGGCGGCGGGCGGACGGCGGATGCTGACGCAGCTCGGGCTGTGGGACGGGATCGCGGCCGCCGCCGAGCCGATCGCCGAGATGGTCATCAGCGACAGCCGAATCGCCGACCCGGTGCGGCCGGTCTTCCTGACCTTCGGGCGGGAGGAGGAGGACCAGCCCGACCGGGCGGTGGGCGAGCCCTTCGCCCACATGGTCGAGGCCGAGCCCCTGGCGCGGGCGCTCGCCGAGGCCTGCCGGGACGCGGGGGTCGAGATCGTCACCGGGGGTGTGGTGCGGGCGCTGCCGGAGGGCGCGGCGATCCGGGCGGAGCTGACCACGGGTGCGAGCCTCAAGGTCGACCTGCTGGTGGCCGCCGACGGGGCACGCTCGCGGCTGCGCGAGGCGGCGCGGATCGGCTGGGTCGGCTGGTCCTATCCGCAGGTCGGGATCGTGGCCACGATCGGGCATGCTCGGCCGCACCACGGCCGTGCCTTCGAGCACTTCCTGCCCGCCGGCCCCTTCGCGATCCTGCCCCTGCGGGACGGCGGCTCCCTCGGCCACCGCTCCTCGATCGTCTGGACCGAGCGCGCCGACGAGGCCGACGCGCTGCTCTCGGGCGAGCCCGACGAGGTGCTGGCTGAGATCGAGCGCCGCTTCACCCTCGACTTGGGTAAGCTGACCCTGGAGCACGGCCCGAGCCGGCATCCGCTGGCCTTCGGCATCGCCCGGGCGTTCCGGGCCGAACGCCTGGCACTGCTGGGGGATTCGGCGCACGTCATCCACCCGATCGCCGGGCAGGGTCTCAATCTCGGCCTGGCCGACGCCGCGGCGCTGGCCGAGGCGGTGACCGGCGCCCTGCGTCTCGGCCTCGATCCCGGCAGCCCGGACGTGCTGCGCGCCTACGAGCGCGCCCGCCGGTTCGACAGCTTCGCCATGGCGGCGGCGACCGACGGGCTGAACCGGCTGTTCTCCAACGACGCCCTGCCGCTGCGGCTCGCCCGCGACCTCGGCCTCGGGATCGTCGACCGGCTGCCCGGCCTTAAGCGGTTCTTCATCGGCGAGGCCGCCGCCTCCCGGGGCACCCGGCCCCGGCTGATGCGCGGCGAGGCGCTGTGACTCAGGCGGGCCGGCGCTCGGTCACCCAGCGAGCGGCATCGGCCCGGGGGGCGACCACGTCGGTGTCGGTGCGCAGCTGCGGGCTGTAGGCCGGATCGTCGGTGAGCACGTCGTGCCAGCGGCGCAGGAAGCGCGAGATCTGCGAGCCCGGGGCGAAGCTGGTCTGCCGGGAGGCACTCTCGTGGTGCGCCATCTCGGCGAACGGCGTGTAGACGATGCGGTAGCCGAGCATCCGCAGCTTGAAGCACAGGTCGACGTCGTTGAAGTCGAGGGCGAAGCTCTCGTCGAAGCCGTTCACCGCCTCCAGCACCGCCTTGCGGGTGGCGAACAGGGCGCCGGTCACCGACGAGCAGTCGCGCTGCGCCAGCGCCCAGTCGCCGTAGGTCGGCTCGGCCGCGTCGCGGTTGTACCAGGGATGGGCGCAGACATCGAAGATGCCGCCGAACATGCCGGCATGCTGGATCTTGCCGCTCGGGAACAGCAGCCGCCCGCCGACGCCGCCGACGCCACGGTCGAGCGCGAAGGTCAGGAGCGCCTCGATCCAGCCGGGGCGGCGCACCACGAGGTCGTCGTTCATCAGGATGACGAGGTCGGTCTCGGCGGCGCGCCAGAGGGTGTTCATCTTGGCCGCGTAGTTGAACGGCGCGCCCTCGGGCCGCGTGGTGAGCAGGCGGGTCACGGCGAACCGGTCGGAGCGGCCCCGGTAGATCGCGTCGTCCGCCTTGTCGTCGCCGATCAGCACCCGGATCCGGTCGGCCGGGTAGCTGCTGCGGCCGAGGCTGTCGAGCAGGTTGACGATGTGGGGCTTTGCCCCATCGACCGCGCGCCCATCCTCGCCCCGGGGCCGGCTCTGGTTGGTCGGCACCACCAGGGTCACGGGCGGGCGCGTATCCAGGCTGCGGCGGATCTCCAGCGTGTCCGGGGTCAGGCCGGGGGCGGTGCGCAGGGGGGAGCCCGAGCCCTGGAACCAGCGATCGAGCACGTCGGCCCGGGCCGCGCGCTTCGCCTTCGGGCGGGCGAGCGGCGAGGCGATCAGCGTCTGCGGGATCCGATCGATGCCGATGCCCGCCGCGATCGCGTCGAGCAGCAGCCGGAACCAGGCGGCGTTGCCGGTGCGCCGGCCGAAATCCGGGGTGAGGCTCGCCAGGGCCGAGACGCGGATCACCAGCGGGAAGCCGATGTAATCGTCGGCCATGAGCAGGGCCGGGTTGAAGGCCGGCTTGCAATGGACGCTGCGGACCTGGCCCGCGCCGTCCACCACGGCGTCGTCGCCGTAGAAGATGCCGATATCCGGCCGCTCGGCCATCGCGGCGAGGATCGGTTCGAACAGGTCCGGATGCAGCTCGGACGCCGCCGGGGCCACGAACACCGCCCGGCAGGCGGGAAGCGCGCCGGCGGCGACCTGACCAAGCTTGCGCTCGTCGATCGGGTGGAAGCGCTCGTCGAGGGGCAGCGGCAGGAGCGCGTCCGGCCAGGCGCGCGCGCTCCACGAGGCCGACGGGGCCGGGACCGGTTTTTTGTTCAGCACGGATCGCGTCTCCCGGGCGTCAAATGCGTTCGGCTGCGAGGAGCCGGCTGACGCTCGCCTCCATGGCGGCGGCCACCGCGCCGATCGACAGGCGCTCGCGGATCCGGGCGCGGGCGGCGGCGCCGATCCGCGCGGCGTCGCCGCCGGTCACCGCCCGGGCGGCGTCGGTGAGCGCGCGGGCGAGGTCGGCCTCGTCCACCTGGCCCCATTCGGCGCCGCGCAGATACGGCCCGTAGGTCTGGTCCAGGGCGGCGATCTCGGCCTTCACCGGGAAGCCACAGGTGGCGTCGAGGAAGTCGCGGCTGCCGCCGTAATCGGTGGCGACCACGACCTTGCCCATCTCCATCGCCTCGGCGATCGTCAGGCCGAATCCTTCCGAGGAATGCGACGAGGCGTAGACCGCGCAGAGCTCGAACAGGGCGCCGAGCTCATTCTGGGAGAGCGGCTGGTCGATCACCACCACGTCGCCGGTCCTGCCGACGAGGTCGAGCAGCTTCTTGCCCTCGTCGGGCAGGTCGAACACGTGCTTGGTCTTGAGCACGAGCTGCCAGCCGGATTGCGCCAGCCCCGCGGCCCGGAACGCCCGGATCAGCGCGTGCGGGTTCTTGCGGGCGAGGTAGCTCGACCCGTCGAAGGCGTAGAGGATCACCTTCTTAGCCGGGTCGATGGAGAACGCCTTGCGCAGGTTGGCCTTGGCGGCCGCGCTCGCCGGCTCGCCCGGCTCGTTCTCGACCACGTAGGGCACGACATCGACCGGGATGTCGGTGATCTGGCGGAAGATCGCGGCGCAGAACTCGGTGGGCGCCCAGATCGCGTCGAGGCCGTCCACGGTGGGCAGCCAGCCCCCGGGCACGTGCGAGGTCTCCCAAACGAACAGCCCGATCTTGAGCCGGGCGCTCGCGGCGATGTCGAGCTGCCGCGCGCTCATCAGCGAGTGCCAGCTGTCGCCGTTGAAATGCACCAGGGCGACGTCCGGCGCCCCCGAGAAGGTCCGCGCCTGCCAGCCCGGCCCGACCCGGGCATGGACGTGGAACGACCGCTCCATCGGATGCACGTTCAGGGCGAAGGGCGCCCGGTGCAGCGCCCGCACGTAGCTGCGCGCCGCGACGCCGAGCCCGTTGGCGTAGTTCATCGGCGAGACGTAGGAGACCCGCAGCGGCCGCTCCGGCGCCTGGGGCCTGCGCAGGTCGGCCCAGATCTTGGGGCCGGGATAGGTGAAGGTCTGGTCGAGCCGGTCGAGGTCGAAGCCGCGCTCCTCGATCGCCGCGCGCACCGCCGCGCCGCCGATCGCGGCGTGCTCGCCCAGAAGCGAGCGCTTCACGAACGGGAAGCCCTGGGTGAGCATGTTCTCCCAGTCGAACAGGGTGCGGTTGTTGCGCGGGTCGTTGACCAGCGTCATGTGCTTGTTCTGGGCCGAGAACAGGCTGCGCATCCCGAGCCCGGCGGCCCGCATCCGCCCGGAGAAGGTCAGCTCGTACTCGGTGATGACGCTGTTCTTGTCCGGCCAGTTCGCCACCGCCTGGATGAAGTGGTTGAACGCGTAGGAGGACAGGCAGCGCTTCTTCAGGGCCAGGAAGAAGCTCTGGAGGTGGTGACTGTAGTAGAAGTTGTCGGCGAGCCCGATCACCGCCTCCGGGTAGGACTCGATCTTCGCCAGCAGCCCGGCGAAGTCGCCGCTGTCGAGGGGCCCGACCAGGCTGTCGTTGGCCAGGTACAGAGTCTCAGAATCGAGCAGGTCGTCGTCCTCCAGGAGGACATGCGCCCAGGCCGCGAAATCGAAGCCCGTGTTCTCGCGCAGGTAGACCGAGGCGCAGAGCCTCAGGATCGCCTCCGGCACCACGGTCTTGTGCTGGTCGGCCGCGATGATCAGCACGATGTCGATGCCGTTCTCGGCAAACGCCCGCAGGTAGGGCTCGACATGGCCGCGGATGCGCCCCTCCGGCGCGTGGGTGATGAACAAGGCGGTGCGGCCGTGCCGGCGCGGCTCCCGCTTGAGGCAGGACAGGCGGGCATCCGCGGCCTCCGGCACCGCGGCGCCGGCGACCCGGCGGGTCAGGCGCCCCGCCTCCAGGCCGGTGGTGACGTAGTCGACCAGGGGATTGAGGCCGAGCGCGGCGACTTTCGGGTAGCGGGCGAGGTACCAGGGCGCGTCGAAGCGCGGCGACGGGCTCGTGCGCCGGCCGTTGTCGGCCAGGAAATGCGCGAGCGGGTTCGCCTCGGTCTCGTCGTCGGCGAGGTAGGTCTTCGTGTACCAGCGCGTGTCGAACCAGGGTCCGGGATCCAGCCCCTCCCGGGCGCCGTGCTCCAGGAAATGCACCAGCGGGTTGAGGCTGTCGGCCCGCACCACCGCCGATTGCGCCGCATACCAGTCGGGATCGAACAGGGGATGCGGGGCGTAGCGGCGATAGCCGCCGGCCATCACGTAATGCTCCAGGGGCTCGAGCCCGCTGGTCTCGGCCTCGGGGCAGCGCCCACGATAGAACTCGGCGTCGAAGATGCCCGAGCGGCGGATCAGATCGACATGCCGCGACAGCCCGGCGAATTCCTCGGGATTGCGCAGGTAGCCCTGCTTGCGGCCGGTCTCGTAGTAATGCGCCAGCGCGATGCCGCCGGCCTCCCGGGCATCCGGGTAGCGCGACCGGTACCAGGCGGAATCGAACAGCGGCGACGGGTCGGTGTCGGGGCTCTTCACGAAGTGGAAGAACGCCCGGGCGCGGGCGTCGGCACCGCCGAGATAGCGCTCCGCGTACCAGTCGGGGTCGAACAGCGGGTTTGGGGCGATGCCGGCATCGGCGCCGCGCTCGACATAGTGGATCAGCGGGTTCACGCCCTCGGCGCGCAGGCCCGGGACGGCGTCGAGATAGCGGTCGCCGTGGAACAAGGGCGACGGCCAGCGGCCCTCACGCCCGCCATGGACCGCGTAGTGGACGACCGGGTCGATCCCCTCGCCGACCACGTCGGGATAGCGCCTGGCGTACCAGGCCGGATCGAACAGGCCGGAGGCCTTCACGGCCGCCACGAGATCCGCCTGGCGGGGCTCGTTCGTCCGCCGCCGCTTCAGGCGCCGGGCCAGCGGGCGCGTGAGGGACCGCGCGGGCCCGGCGACGAACACATCTCGAAGGCGCATGGTGTGTACCGGATACGCGGGAGGCCCGCTGTGCTGCCTACGCCGCAATCCGCGAGAGACATCAGGAGGTTCAGCCGGCCGCCCCGGCTCGCGCGCCTTCCTAATGGTCCGGCCGGCCCGCGCCAAGGGCCGTGTCGCGGGGCCGCCGCGCGGCGGCGTGAAACCCCGGGGTTCCGGGCGTCGAAACCGCGTGCGGCGATCCCGACCTTGCCAGCCCGGTGCGAACGGCCCCACATTGGCCGGATGACCGACGGGGTTCTCCGGAGCCCCGGACAGGAGACGGACAACCGCATGACGCAGGCGATCAGCCCGGCCACCAGCCTCGACGACGGCATCGTGGCGACCGCGGAGACCTGCCTCGCCGCGGTGGGTCAGGCGCGCGACGCGATCCACGGGGTGATCTTCGGGCAGGAGAAGGTCGTCGACCTCGCCCTGGTGACGATCCTGGCGGGCGGCCACGGCCTGCTCGTCGGCCTGCCGGGGCTCGCCAAGACCAAGCTCGTGGAGACCCTGGGCACCGTGCTCGGCCTCGACGCGCGGCGCGTGCAGTTCACGCCGGACTTGATGCCCTCCGACATCCTCGGCACCGAGATCCTCGAGGAGGATGCCGAGCGCCGCCGGGCGTTCCGCTTCGTGCAGGGGCCGGTCTTCACCCAGCTGCTGATGGCCGACGAGATCAACCGGGCGAGCCCGCGCACGCAATCGGCTCTGCTCCAGGCGATGCAGGAGGGCCACGTCTCGGTGGCCGGCGCCCGCCACGACCTGCCGCGGCCGTTCCACGTGCTCGCCACCCAGAACCCGATCGAGCAGGAGGGCACCTATCCCCTGCCCGAGGCCCAGCTCGACCGCTTCCTGCTCGAGATCGACGTCGGCTATCCCGACCGCGCCGCCGAGCGCCGGATCCTGATCGAGACCACCGGCGTCGACGAGGTGCGCCCGCACGCGGTGATGTCCACCGAACAGCTGCTCACCGCCCAGCGCCTGGTGCGCCGGCTGCCCGTGGGCGAGGCCGTGGTCGAGGCGATCCTCGACCTCGTGCGCGCCGCCCGGCCCGACGGCGGCGATCCGCTGGTCAAGGACAAGCTGCTCTGGGGTCCCGGTCCCCGCGCCAGCCAAGCGCTGACGCTCGCCGCCCGCGCCCGGGCGCTGATCGAGGGCCGGGTCGCGCCCTCCGTGGCCGACGTGAAGGCCCTGGCCGAGCCGGTGCTCAAGCACCGGATGGCGCTCAGCTACACCGCCCGCGCCGACGGCGAGACCATCGAGGGCCTGATCGGCAAGCTCGCGGAGAAGCTTTAGCCTTGGTCGGGACACACGCCCTCGGCTCCGAACGGCGCACCCCCGGCAGGCGCGAGAGCGAGGGCGCGACCGCCCTATCCGAAAAAATGCCCCGCCTCGTCCTGGAGGCGCGGCGGGTGTCGAGCCTTCTAGCCCATGGCCTGCACGGCCGGCGCCGGGCGGGGCCGGGCGAGAGTTTCTGGCAGTTCCGCCCCTTCGTCACCGGCGAGGCCGCCGCGCGGGTCGATTGGCGCCGCTCCGCCCGGGACGACCGGCTCTACGTGCGCGAGCGCGAATGGGAGGCGGCCCACAACATCTGGCTCTGGATCGACCGCTCCGCCTCGATGGGGTTCGCGTCGGACCTGGCCTCGGCCTCCAAGGTCGAGCGGGCCCTGGTCCTCAGTCTGGCGCTCGCCGACGCCTTCGTCGAGGGCGGCGAGCGGGTCGGGCTCCTGGGGCTGACCCGGGCCACCGCCTCGCGGGGCATCGTCGAGCGGATGATCCAGGCGCTGGTCGCTGACAAGGCCGGATTGGCGCAGGACCTGCCGCCCCGGGCGAGCCCGGCCCGGTTCGACGAGGTGGTGCTGATCGGCGACTTCCTCACCGATCCCGACCGGATCGCGACCGCCGTGCAAAGCCTCGCCGGGCGGGGCAGCCGCGGCCATCTGCTGATGGTGGTCGATCCCATCGAGGAGACCTTCCCGTTCACCGGCCAGGCCGTGCTGCACGACCTCGAAGGCGGGCTCAGCCTCGATATCGGCGATGCCGGCGCCTGGGGCGACCGCTACCGCGCCCGCATCGCCGAGCATCGCGCCGCCTTGCAGGGAATCGCCCGCCAGCAGGGCTGGACGCTCACCATCCACCGCACCGACCGTCCGGCGAGCGAGGCGGCCCTGCGGCTCGCCACGCTGATCGCCGCGCGCGGCCCGGAGTGAGGCCGCCATGCTCGGTCTGACCTTCGCGGCGCCCCTGGCGCTCGCCGCCCTGATCGGCTTGCCGGCCCTGTGGTTCCTGCTGCGGGTGACCCCGCCGCGCCCGCGCCGGATCGCGTTTCCGCCGCTCAAGCTCGTCGCCGACCTGATCCCGCAGCGGCAGACGCCGGCGCGCACCCCGCCCTGGCTGCTGCTCCTGCGCCTGCTGATCGCCGCCGCCCTGATCCTGGCCGTGGCCGGCCCGGTCTGGAACCCCGGCGGCGTCGGGGCCGGTGGCGGGCGCAGCGCGCTCCTCGTCCTCCTCGACAACGGCTTCCCGGCCGCCCACGACTGGCGCGACCGGCTGCGGGTCGCCACCGACGCAATCGAGGGCGCCGCCCGGGACGGACGGCCCGTGGCGGTGATCGGCCTCGCCGAGCCGGCCGCGGCCTTCGAGGCCAAGACCCCGGCCACCGCCCTGGAGCGCCTGCGCGCCCTGGCGCCGCGCCCGATCCTGCCGACCCGCGACGCGCATCTGGCCAGCATCGGCGCGTTCCTGGAGAAGAACCGCGGCGCCGGCCTCGTCTGGATCAGCGACGGCGTCGCTGGCGCCAGCGACGAGCGCTTCGCCAAGGGCCTGGCCTACCTTGTCGGCGGCAGCGGCGCCGCCCTGACCGTGCTGCGCGCCGACAGGCCGCCAGCCCTGGCGCTCACCGCCACCGAGACCGGCGGCACCCTCACGGCCCGGGCGCAGCGGGCGGCGCCGAACGGGCGCGACACCGGCGTGATCCGGGCCCTCGACCAGAAGGGCCTGCCGCTCGCCGAGCGCGATTTCGCCTTCGCGGGCGACGCCACCGAGGCCACGGCCGCCTTCGAGATGCCCGTGGAGCTGCGCAACAGCATCAGCCGCCTGGAGATCGCGGGCGAGCGCTCGGCCGGGGCCGTGGTGCTTCAGGACGAACGCGGCAAGCGCCGCCGGGTCGGCCTCGTCTTCGGCGGCACCCTCGACCAGGCCCAGCCCCTGCTGGCGCCGACCTACTACCTCGCCCGGGCGCTCCAGCCCTTCGCCGACGTGCAGGAGGCGCGCGGCGCCAAGGGGACGGCGGAGTCGATCAACCAGCTCCTCGACAACCAGGTCTCGGTGCTGGTGCTGGCCGATGTCGGCGCGCTGGACGAGCGGACCACCGCCCGGGTCGAGAGTTTCGTGAAGGCCGGCGGCATGCTGCTGCGCTTCGCCGGGCCGCGGCTCGCGGCCGGCAACGACCCGCTGGTGCCGGTCCGCCTGCGCCGGGGCAATCGGACGCTGGGCGGCACCCTGTCCTGGGACAGCCCCAAGACCCTGGCACCGTTCCCGCCCGAGAGCCCCTTCGCCGGGCTGACCCCGCCGGCCGATATCGGCGTGCGCCGCCAGATCCTGGCCGAGCCGGACGGCGACCTGCCAAACCGGACCTGGGCCTCCCTGCAGGACGGCACGCCGATCGTCACCGCGCAGAAGCGCGGCCAGGGCACGCTGGTGCTGTTCCACGTCACCGCCGACACGACCTGGTCGAACCTGCCGCTCTCGGGCTTGTTCATCGACATGCTCCGGCGCGTGGTCGGCTTGGCCGGGACTTCGGCGCCGCCCGCGGGCGAGGCCAATCGCGCCTCCGCCGTGGTGCTCGCCCCCCGGGCGACTCTGGACGGGTTCGGCGCCCTCGGCTCGCCCCCGGCCTCGGCCACCGCGGTGGCGGCCGACTATGCCGACCGGGGGAATGCCGAGCACCCGCCGGGCTTCTACGGTCCGGCCGATGGCGGCATCAGCGTCAACGCCCTGAAGCCCGACGACCGCCTGAAACCTCTCGACACCGCGGCGCTCGAGGGCGCCCGGATCGGAAGCCTCGCCGGAGCCGAGACCCTGGATTTGCGCCCGACCCTGTTCACCCTGGCGCTGCTGCTGCTCGCCCTCGACACCCTGGCGGGCCTGTGGCTCGGCGGCTTCCTGCGCCGCTCCGCCTGGGCGAGCCGCCTGCGCGGACGCCCGGCGGCGCTGGCCGTCGCGGGCCTCCTGCTGTTCGCCGCCCTGCCGGCGCAGCCCCTGCGCGCCGAGGAGCCCGCGCCCAACCGACCGAACGGCATCGAATCGGCCCTGGTCACGCGGCTCGCCTACGTGATCACCGGCGACGCCGCCGTGGACGAGGCCAGCCGGACCGGGCTGACCGGCCTGACCCAGATGCTCGCCTCGCGCACAGCCCTCGAACCGGGCGAGCCCGCCGGGATCGACCCGGCCAAGGACGAGCTCGCCTTCTACCCGCTGATCTACTGGCCGATCGCGCCGTCCCGGCCCCAGCCCTCGGAGACGGCGATCCGCAAGATCGACGCGTTCATGCGCAACGGCGGCACGGTCCTGTTCGACACCCGCGACGCGCTCACCGCCCGCCCGGGCGGCCCGCCCTCCCCCGAGGCGGCCTACCTGCGCAAGATGCTGGCGACCCTCGAAGTGCCGGAGCTGGAGCCGGTGCCCCTCGACCACGTGCTGACCAAGGCCTTCTACCTGGTCGACAGCTTCCCCGGCCGCTACGCCACGGGCCAGACTTGGGTCGAGGCCCTGCCCCCCGCCGCGGAGGGCACTGAGCGCCGCCCGGCCCGGGCCGGCGACGGCGTCAGCCCGATCATCATCACCGGCAACGACCTCGCCGCCGCCTGGGCGGTGGGCCGCCGGGGCGAGCCGCTCTACCCGGTGGTCGGCGGCGACCAGCGCCAGCGCGAGATGGCCTTCCGGGGCGGCGTGAACATCGTGATCTACACGCTGACCGGAAACTACAAGGCGGATCAGGTCCACGTGCCCGCGCTGCTGGAGCGGCTGGGGCAGTGATTTTTTCGAACACCCAGCGAAGCACCGGTTCCCCTCCCCGCTCTGCGAATTGCGGGCGACATGAGTTCGATGCGCGGGCGCTGTTGCAGGCCGCGACGCGCCCCCTCTCCCATGCGGGAGCGGGTTGGGGTGAGGGACCCGGTTTTTCCGGAACAGTCGCACCCCTCACCCTGTCTCTCTCCCGCACGGGAGAGGGGACCCGCGCTTTCCGCGCTCACGCCCCGGCGACTGCACCGGTCAAAACCTGCCAGGGCCGCAGCTCGGCCGGTGAAAGACGCCGTCACATCACGGAACCGGAGCGCTCCGCCCCATGCTGAGCCTCAGCTTCACCCCCCTCCTCCCCTGGCCGGTCCTGGCCGCCCTCGGGCTGATCGTCGTCGTCCTGGCTCTGCTCGCCTTCGTGGCCCGGGGCCGGACGGCGCTGCTGCGTGCCCTTGTGCTCGCCCTGGTCCTGGCCGCGCTCGCCAACCCCGCTCTGGTGCGGGAGGATCGCGAGCCCGTGAAGGACATCGCGGCGATCGTGGTCGACCGCTCCGGCTCGCAGGCGCTCGGCGACCGGCCGCAGATGACCGACGCGGTGCGGGCCGAGCTGCAGCGCCGCTTCGGCGCGCTCACCAATATCGAGCCGCGCTTCATCGACGTGCCCGACGCCAAGGACGGCGACGACGGCACCAAGCTGTTCACGGCGCTGGGCCAGGCTCTGGCCGACGTGCCGCCCGAGCGGCTCGCCGGCATCGTGATGCTCACCGACGGCGTGGTCCACGACATCCCGGCCGCGATGGCCCAGCTCGGCATCAAGGCGCCGCTCCACGTCCTGGTCACCGGCCATCCGGACGAGCGCGACCGGCAGATCAAGCTCCTGGAGGCGCCCCGCTTCGGCATCGTCGGCAAGGATCTCACGATCCGCGCCGAGGTGATGGAGCGCGGTGGCACCGGGCACGCCGTCGTCACCATCCGCCGCGACGGCGAGGAGATCGGCCGGCGGGATGTGGCCACCGACAAGCCGTTCGCGCTCACCACCCGGATCGAGCATGGCGGCCCGAACGTCGTCGAGATCGAGGTCGAGCCCCTGCCGGGCGAGCTCACCACGGTCAACAACCGCGCGGTCCTGCCGATCGAGGGCATCCGCGAGAAGCTGCGGGTGCTGCTGGTCTCCGGCGAGCCGCACCAGGGCGAGCGGACCTGGCGCAACCTCCTGAAGTCCGACGCCAACGTCGACCTCGTGCATTTCACCATCCTGCGCCCGCCCGAGAAGCAGGACGGCACGCCGATTTCCGAATTGTCGTTGATCGCGTTCCCGACCCGCGAGCTGTTCGTTCAGAAGATCAAGGACTTCGATCTGATCATCTTCGACCGCTACGCCAACCAGAGCGTGCTGCCGCAGGCCTATTTCGACAACATCGTCCGTTACGTCCGCGAGGGCGGGGCGCTGCTCGTCGCCGCCGGCCCCGAATATGCCGGGCCGGCGAGCCTCGCCCGCACGCGGCTGGCCGGCATCCTGCCGGGCGACCCGGACGGGCGCGTGGTCGAGCGTCCCTACAAGGCGACGCCGACCCAGGTGGGCCAGCGCCACCCGGTCACCCGCGACCTGCCGGGCTCGGATGCCAACCCGCCCGCCTGGGGCGACTGGCTGCGCATCGTCCAGGCCCGCACTCGGCCCGGCATCCAGCCGATCCTGTCCGGCGCGGAAGGGCTGCCGCTCCTCGCCCTGTCCCGGGAGGACAAGGGCCGCGTCGCGCTGCTCCTGTCCGACCATGCCTGGCTCTGGGCACGGGGCTACCAGGAGGGCGGCCCCTATCTCGACCTGCTGCGCCGCCTGGCGCACTGGCTGATGAAGGAGCCGGCCCTCGAGGAGGAGGCCCTGCGCGCGCAGACCACCGGTCGCGGCCGGGAGGTGCGGGTCGAGCGCCAGACCATGGCCGAGCAGGTCGAGCCGGTCACCGTCACCGGCCCGACCGGCAAGGTGACGACGCTCACCCTCAAGCCCGGCGAGCCCGGCCTGTTCACCGCCACCTTCGACGCGGAGACCCTGGGACTCCACACCCTGCGCTCGGGCAACCTCGTGGCCTTCGTCAGCGTCGGCCCGGCCAATCCGCGCGAGCTCGCCGACGTGTTCAGCGACAGCGAGCGCCTGAAGGCGGTAGCGGAGGGCTCCGGCGGCTCGATCCGCCGGGTCGCGGATGCCGGCGGCACCACCCAGGTGCCGCGCCTCGCCACCGTGCGCAGCGGCCGGCTGGCCGGCGGCGACTGGATCGGCTTCCGCCCCAGCGACAGCGCCAACATCCGCGGCGTCGAGGTCTACCCGCTGGCGCTGGGCCTCGCCGCCCTGGCGGCCCTCGCGGCGGCCGTGCTCGCCATGTGGCTGGTCGAGGGACGCCGCGGGCGTGCGGTGTGATCGTGTTGCGTGTTGGGGGCGACACGGCGGGAGCGACTCGGGCTCACCCGGTACCCCGACCAGCGACGCCCCGCCGGAGGACCACAGTCGCGCCTTCAAACAACGGGCCGGCCTGCGAACACCGAACCTCGACGCCCGGGGCGCTCCCGGCCTAAGACCGACCGCGTTGAATCCTAATCGCCCCGCCCCGTGGGGTGCGATGACATGGAGATAGCCTGCCTGTGACTGGACGCCTCCTCGCCGCCACGCTCTGCATCGCCTGCCTCCAGTTCGCCCCCGCCCGCGCGCAGGAACCGGCCGCGAGTGCGGCCGCCACGGAGGCGACGATCCCGGCTGCCACCGGCCAGTGGACCCACGCCATCACGTTGATGGGCGAGCCGAAATACGGCCCCGGCTTCAAGCATTTCGACTATGCCGACCCGGCCGCGCCCAAGGGCGGCCTCGTCCGGCTGGGCATGCAGGGGGGGTTCGACAACTTCAACATGATCGTCTCCGGCCTGAAGGGCGATCTCGAGGGCGGCGTGCTGCAGCTCTACGATACGCTCATGACCGAATCCTCGGACGAGCCGTTCACCTCCTACGGCCTGCTGGCCGAGGCGGTGCGGGTCGCCCCCGATCTCGGCTCGGTGTCGTACCGCCTGCGCGAGAATGCCCGCTGGCATGACGGGAAGCCGATCACCCCCGAGGACGTGGTCTGGTCCTACGGCGTGCTGAAGGCCAACAGCCCGTTCTACGCCGCCTATTACCAGACCGTCGCCAAGGCCGAGGCGACCGGGCCGCACGAGGTGACCTTCACGTTCAGCGAGAAGGGCAACCGCGAGCTGCCGCAGGTGATCGGCCAGCTGCGGGTGCTGCCCAAGCACTGGTGGGAGGGCAAGGACGCCAGCGGCAAGCCGCGCAACCCCACCGAGACCACCCTGGAGCCGCCGCTCGGCTCCGGCCCCTATCGGTTGGCCAAGTTCGAGCCCGGCCGCAGCGTCACCTACACCCGCGTGCCGGATTATTGGGGCAAGGACCTGCCGGTGAATGTCGGACGCTACAACTTCGACACCGAGCGCCACGAGTATTTTCGCGACGGCACCGTGCTGGTCGAGGCCCTGAAGGGCGACCTCTACGACTTCCGGTCCGAGAACATCGCCCGCAACTGGGCGACCGCCTACGACGACTTCCCGGCCGTGAAGGAGGGACGCCTGATCAAGGAGGCGTTCCCGGAGCGCGGCATGGGCATCATGCAGGCCTTCGCGTTCAACACCCGCCGGGACAAGTTCAAGGATCCGCGGGTGCGCCGGGCCTTCAACCTGGCGCTCAACTTCGAGGAGATGAACAAGAACCTGTTCTACGGCCTCTACAAGCGGATCGACTCCTACTTCTTCGGCTCGGAACTGGCCTCCTCGGGCCTGCCGGAGGGCCAGGAGAAGGCGATCCTGGAGAGCGTCAAGGACAAGATCCCGGCCTCGGTCTTCACCACGCCCTACGCCAACCCGGTCAACGACACCCCGGACGCCGTGCGCAAGAACCTACGGGAGGCCGTGGGGCTGCTGCGCGAGGCCGGCTACGAGCTGCGCGGCGGCAAGATGGTCGACAAGGCGACCGGCGAGCCCCTGACCGTCGAGTTCCTGGAATTCCAGAACGCCTTCGAGCGGGTGATCCTGCCCTTCGCGGCGCAGCTGAAGCTCATCGGCATCGACGCCTCGATGCGGGTGATCGACGCCGCGCAGTACCAGAACCGGATCCGCGACTTCGACTTCGACATCACCACCAACGGCTGGGGTGAATCGCTCTCGCCGGGCAACGAGCAGCGCGAGTTCTGGGGCTCGGCGGCGGCCGACAAGCCGGGCTCGCGCAACCTGATCGGGATCAAGGATCCCGGCATCGACGCCCTGATCGACAAGGTCATCTACGCCCATGACCGGGCCGGCGTGATCGCCGCCACCAAGGCCCTCGACCGGGTGCTGCTCGCCCACGAATACGTCGTGCCGCAATGGTCGGCGAGCGAGCAGCGGACCCTGCGCTGGAACCGGTTCGGCCACCCCGCCGTGCTGCCGCGCTATGCCGGCTCCGGCTTCCCGACGACCTGGTGGTACGACGCGACGCGCGCCGCCAAGACCGGAGCCCCGCGGTGACCGGCCGGCCCTGGCGGCCGAGCCGGCGCGGCCTCATGTTGGGCGCCGGCGCCCTGGCGGCGGTCCGTCCAGCCCGGGCCGCCGGCGAGGAACGCCACGGCCTGTCGAGCTTCGGCGAGCTGAAATACGGCCCCGGCTTCGAGCATTTCGACTACGTGAACCCGATCGCCCCGAAGGGCGGCCGGTTCTCGACCCAGCTCGCCAGCACGACCGGCAACCAGGCGCTCAACACCTTCAACACGCTGAACATCTACGTGCTGCGGGGCGACGGCGCGGCCGGGCTGGACCTGACCTTCGACAGCCTGATGGTCCGGGCGCTGGACGAGCCGGATTCGGTCTACGGGCTGGTGGCGCGCGCCGTGACGGTGAGCCCCGACGGCCTGACCTACACCTTCGCGCTGCGCCCGCAGGCCCGCTTCCACGACGGCTCGCGGCTGACCGCCCGGGACGCCGCCTTCAGCCTCAAGCTCCTGCGCGACAAGGGCCATCCCTCGATCTCCGAGGTGATCCGGCCGATGACCGACGCCCGCGCCGAGGGCGACGATACCCTGGTCGTCACCTTCGCGGAGGGCCGCGCCCGCGACCTGCCGCTGTTCGTGGCCCAGCTGCCGATCTTCTCCGCGACCTATTACGGCAACCGCGACTTCGAGGCCGCGAGCCTCGAGGCGCCGCTGGGCTCCGGTCCCTACCAAGTCGGCGCCGTCGATCCCGGCCGCTCGATCGGGCTCGACCGGGTGCCGGATTACTGGGCGGCCGAGCTCGCCGTGACGGTCGGGCAGAACAATTTCGACGCGATCCGGTACGAGTACTTTCGCGATCGCACCGTCGCCTTCGAGGCGTTCAAGAGCGGCGCCTTCACGTTCCGCGAGGAATTCACCGCCCGGGTCTGGGCCACCGGCTACGACTTCCCCGCCGCCACCGAGGGGCGCGTCATCCGCCAGACCGTGCCGGATGCGCGGCCGAGCGGCACCCAGGGCTGGTGGATCAACACCCGCCGCGAGCCGTTCCGCGACCCGCGCATCCGCGAGGCGATCGGCCTGTGCTTCGACTTCGAATGGTCGAACCGCAACCTGATGTACGGCGCCTACACCCGCACCGCCTCATTCTTCGAGAATTCCGACCTCAAGGCCACCGGCAAGCCCTCGGCCGAGGAGCTGGCCCTGCTGGAGCCGTTCAAGGACCTGCCGCCGGAGGTGTTCGGCGAGGCCTGGATGCCCCCGGTCTCGGACGGGTCCGGCCAGGACCGGGCACTGCTCAAGCGTGCGGACGCGCTGCTGCGCGAGGCCGGCTGCACCCGCCAGGGCGGCGGCCTCCTGCTGCCGGGGGGCAAGCCCCTTTCCGTCGAGTTCCTGGACGACGACCCGGTCTTCCAGGCGGTGACCCAGCCGTTCATCCGCAATCTCGGCCTTCTCGGGATCAAGGCGAGCCACCGCACCGTAGATCCGTCGCAGTACCAGGCCCGGGTCAACGATTTCGACTTCGACGTCACGTCCCGCCGCTTCTCCGGCGGCGTCACCCCGGGCACGGAGCTGCGCGAGCTCTACGGCTCCAAGGCGGCGGCCACCCCGGGCTCCAACAACCTCTCGGGCGTGGCCGACCCGGCCATCGACGCCCTGCTCACCGCCATCGCGGATGCCCGGTCCCGCGCCGCGCTGACCACCGCCTGCCAGGCCCTCGACCGGGTGCTGCGGGCCCGGCGCCTCTGGGTGCCGATGTGGTATTCCGGCGCCCACCGCCTCGCCCTGTGGGACATCTACGGCCGGCCCGCCAACCCGCCGAAATACGACCTCGGCGCCCCCGGGACTTGGTGGTACGAGGCCGACAAGGCCAAGCGGATCGGGCGGGACTGAGACGATGCTCGGCTACATCCTGCGCCGCATCGGCCTGATGATCCCGACCCTATTTGGGATCATGCTGATCACCTTCACGATCGTGCAATTCGCCCCCGGCGGCCCGGTGGAGCGGGTGCTGTCGCAGATGAAGGGCCAGGGCGACGGCACCCTGTCGCGGGTCACCGGCGGGGGCGGCGACCTCGGCGGCGGCGGCCGGGCGGCAGGCGGCGGCGAGGGCAATTCCCGCTACCGCGGCGCGCAGGGGCTGAGCCCCGACTTCATCGCCAAGCTGGAGAAGCAGTTCGGCTTCGACAAGCCGGCCCCGGAGCGCTTCGCCAAGATGCTCTGGGACTACGTGCGGTTCGATTTCGGCCGGAGCTACTTCCGCGACGTCACGGTCATCCAGCTGATCAAGGAGCGCCTGCCGGTCTCGATCTCGCTCGGCCTGTGGATGACGCTCCTCTCCTACGCAATCTCGATCCCGCTCGGCATCCGCAAGGCCGTCAAGGACGGCGAGCGCTTCGACCGCTGGACCTCCTTCGTGGTGATCATCGGTTACGCGATCCCGGGCTTCATGTTCGGGCTGATGCTGATCATCCTGTTCGCGGGCGGCTCGTTCTACCAGTGGTTCCCGCTGCGCGGCTTGACCAGCGAGGGCTGGGAGACCTTCTCCACTTGGCACAAGCTCACCGACTACGCCTGGCACCTGGCGCTGCCGCTCACCGCCCTGGTGATCGGCGCCTTCGCGACCTCGACCCTGCTCACCAAGAACTCGTTCCTCGACGAGATCCGCAAGCAATACGTCCTGACCGCCCGGATGAAGGGCCTCTCCGAGCGCCGCGTGCTCTACGGCCACGTCTTCCGCAACGCCATGCTGATCGTGATCGCCGGCTTCCCGGGCGCGTTCATCTCGGCCTTCTTCACCGGCTCGCTGCTGATCGAGACGATCTTCTCCCTGGACGGCCTCGGCGAGTTGTCCTTCCGGGCGATCGTCGGCCGCGACTACCCGGTGGTGTTCGCGACCCTCTACATCTTCTCCCTGCTCGGGCTGGCGGTGAACCTGCTCTCGGACCTGATCTACGTCTGGATCGACCCGCGGATCGACTTTTCGGCGCGGGCGACGTGAGGGCCGGACGCGTCCGGTTCTTGCCTGAGCCTTGCGGCAGGTGGAAGCTCTCACTCCACGGACATCCGGACCGCCGGCTCATCCTGAGGAGCTGGGTGAGACCTCTCTGATCTGCGGAGAGACCTGCCCGGTCACCGACCACGACTGCACTCGGACGCGCGACATCCACCCCGTCATCCCGGGCATCGCGGCAGCGGGATGAGCGGGTTGTTGCCCGAGCGGTCCCTGCGAAGAACCTGCGCCGTCACGCGAGCGGAATAGCCCGCTGCCCCCATTCGAAGCCCGCGCCCCGGCCCCTGCCCGGGCCGGGTCCGCGTCGACCGATTGTCACCGCGCTGACCCCACCGTCATTGATCCCGTTCACGATTGCGATAGCACTGCGCGGGCCGTGCAACGCTGAATCGTGCGGCGATCGTGATCGGAGCACCCATGCGTCTCTCGACCCTCCTCGTCGGCCTCTGTCTCGGAACCGCGCTGCCCGGCGCCGTGCTGGCGCAGGCGCCCCAGAAACCCGCGCCGGCCGCCGCCCCGGATCCGGCCCTGCTGAAGGTCGCCCGGGAGACGATCGCGCAGATGCAGGGGGATCGCGCCGCCACGCTCGGCTCTATGGCGGCCCCGATGGTCGGCATGATGCAGCAGATCGGCATCAAGGAGCCCGAGAAGGCGCAGGTCCTGGTCCAGGAGGTCGTGATGCCGACCCTGTCCGAGCATTACGACGAGCTTCTCGACATCCAGGCGCGCGGCTTCGCCACGATCCTCGGCAATGACGACCTGCAGGCGATCGCGGCGTTCTACGCCACGCCCACCGGCAAGCGCCTCGCAGCCGCCCAGCCGCAGCTCGCCCAGATCCAGCTGGCCGGCATGCAGCAATGGATGCAGGCGGTGGCGCCCGAGATGCAGGCCAAGATCGTCAAGGCGGTCCAGGCCCATGGCTGGGGTCCGGGCGGCCAAGCCAAGCCGAAGTGACCGGCTTGATTGGGTTCGACTGAGAACCGCGCGGGCGGCCTACGGCGTTCCCCCGCCGCCCAGCACCCGCGCCACCGTGCTGCGCAGAGCCTGCGCACTCCGGTAGCCCACCGCCGCCGCCACGGCGCCCGGCGGGCGGCCCTCGGCGGCGAGCGCGAGCGCTCGGATCACCCGGGCCCGGGCCCGCCAATCGCCGAAGCTGAGCCCGGTCTCGGTGCGGAACCGACGGGTCAGGGTGCGCCGGCTCGCCCCGGCGCGGTCGGCCCAGGCATCGAGATCCTCCGCGGCGGCCGGATCCGCGATCAGGCCAAGGCAGACCCGGCGCAGGCGGGCATCCCGCGGCAGAGGCAGGGTGAGCGGCGTCTCGGGGGCGCGGCCGATCTCGTCCAGCACCAGGGCGGCGAGGTGGCCGCCGCGGCCGGCCTCGTCGTACAGAACCGGCTCCTCCGCGAGGGCGGTCAGGGCCGAGGACAGGAGCGGCGAGACCGCGATCACCCGGCAGGAGGCCGGAAACGCCGCCACGGCGGCGGGGTCGAGATAGGCCGTGCACAGGGCCACCGGCCCATGGGTCACCGTGGCATGCGGCAGGCGTGGCGGGATCCAGAGGGCGTGCCCCTCCGGCACGACCCAGGTGCCGTCCTCGGCCGAAGCGCTCATCAGCCCGGCCGTCGCGTAGAGAAGCTGCGCCCGGACATGAAAATGCAGGCCGGTGCCGCTCCCGGCCGGCAGCGGCTTGCGCACGACCGCGACCGGCCGCGGCACATGCTGATAATCGGCCGCGGCGGTCGACCGCGGCGCCACCACCGATTTTGGCCCGTTCGCATACATATCCGGCCCGACGTCTCCATCGGGCCAGGGTATCAGGGGGCGATCCCGGAGGATAGGCCGCGATGGATTCCGAAACCCTCTCCCGACGCACGCTGCGCTTCGTCAATGTCGCGCACGCCCTCGACCATTTCGTGCTGCTGATCTACCCGACCGCGGTGATCGCCATCGCGGCCCAGACCGGGCTCGGCTACGGCGAGCTGATCGGGCTGGCCACCGGCGCCTTCGTGGCCTTCGGCCTGTGCTCGCTGCCGATGGGCTGGCTGGCGGACCGGTTCGGCCGACGCAACATGCTGGCGGTGTTCTTCCTCGGCTACGGCCTCTCCTGCCTGGGGGTGGCGAGCGCCACGACGCCGCTGAGCTTCGCGCTCTGGCTGTGCGTGCTCGGCCTCGCCTCGGCGATCTACCACCCGGTCGGCTCGACCATGCTGGTGACCCACGCGCGCCGGCTGGGCCGCGACCTCGGGGTCAACGGTGTCTGGGGCAATCTCGGCGCCGCCTCCGCCTCGGGGGTGACCGCGCTGCTGGCCGCCAATGTCGGGTGGCGCGCCGCCTTCGTGGTCCCGGGCCTCGTCTGCCTCGCCTGCGGCGCCGCCTTCCTGGCGCTGGTCCCGGGCGACGGCGAGGCCGGCGGCAAGAAGGCCGGGGGCGCGGCCGCGATCGCGGTGAGCCGACCCTGGATGCTGATGGGTCTCTACGCCCTGGCGATCTTCGCCGGCGGCGTCACCTTCAACCTCACGACGATCAGCCTGCCCAAGGTGATCGACGAGGGCGTCGGCCAGGCGCTGCCGCTGACGCTGATCGGCTCGCTCGCGACCGTGGTCTTCCTGTTCGGCGCGCTGATGCAGCTCGCCATGGGCCGGCTGATCGACCGGTTCAGCCTGCCGTCCCTGTTCGTGACCCTGTCGGTGCTGCAGCCGCTGGGCCTCGGGATCGCGGCGCTCACCACCGGCCTGCCGCTGCTCGTCGGGCTGATGCTAGCCATGACGGCGATCTACGGACAGGTGGTGATCAACGACGCGATGATCGCCCGCTACGTGCCCCCGGCCTACCGGGCCCGGGCCTACAGCGTGCGCTACTTCGTCGGCTTCACCGCCAGCGGCTTCGTGGTCCCGGCCATCGCGGTGCTGCATGATCGCGGCGGCTTCGCGCTGGTGCTCGGCATCGCGGCCGCCTGCGGCGCGGTGATCTGGCTCTCGGCGCTCGGCTTCCTGAAGGTGACGCAGGGCGGCCCCAGGGCCGAGCTGGCGGCGGCGGAATAGGCCGGCGGTTTGCCGCCCCGGGCCGGCGCTGCTACGCGGCCACGGTTCCGAGCCGTGAGCCCGCCGTGACCACACTTTCCCTCGTCATCCGGCCCGAGCGGCCGGAGGACGCCCCCGCGATCGACCGGCTCCAGGCCCGCGCCTTCGGCCCCGGACGCTTCGCCCGCACCGCCTACCGGTTGCGCGAGGGCGCGGCCGAGCGGATGGATCTCGGGGTCACCGCCTCGGTCGGCAGGTTTCTGGTGGGCTCGGTGCGGATGGGGCCGGTGCGGGCCGGACCGTCGGCCTTCGTCATGCTCGGGCCGCTGGCGGTGGATCCGAGCTTCGCCGGACGCGGCATCGGCGGCACCCTGACCCGCGCGGCGCTCGAGGCCGCCCGGCAGGCGGGCGAGGGCCTGGTGATCCTGGTGGGTGACGCGCCCTATTACACCCGGTTCGGATTCGCTCCGGTCCCGCCCGGCCGCCTGACCCTGCCGGGACCGGTGGATCCCGCTCGGCTGCTGTGGCTGGAGCTGCGGACTGGGTTCTGCGCGGGCGTGTCGGGCCTGGTCGAGGCGGTGCGCGCCTGAAGCTCCGCGCCGCGTGCTAGGCCTGCGGCTCGGCGCGTCCCTCGATCAGGCGCGCATATTCGGCCTCCGCCACGCCGTAGCCGTCCCCGGCATAGTCGAGCAGCCCATCGCGATCGGTGATCTCGACGCTGCCGCGGCGCTTGCGCACCGAGCCGGCCATCTCCAGGCTTCGCAACGCCGCCGTCACGCCCGGCCGCTCGACGCCCAGCATGAACGACATGAAATCCTGCGTGACCGTGATCTGGTCGCCATCGACGCGGTCGTGGCACATCAGCAACCACCGGGCGAGGCGGGTCGCGGTGTTGCCCCGGGCGTTGACGAAGGCCGTCTGGGCGGTCTGGACGAATTGCGCCTGGATGAAGCGCTGCAGGAGCCGCCGCAGCGCCGGGCGCCGCTCCACCTCGGCCCGCAGCCGCGGCACGTCGATGCTCAGCATGTGCCCGGCCATCTGCACGAAGTGGGTGTGCGGGCTGCGGTCGTCATCGAGCAGGATCGGGGCGGCACCGACCAGACCTTCCCGGCCGATCAGCCCGATCTCGACCCGGCCGCTTGGCGCATCGCTGGTGATCGAGACGAACCCGTCTTCCGGGAAATAGACCGTCTCGATCGTCGTGTGGGACGCGATTAGGACATGCCGCAGGCGCATCGCCTGGGCCCGCAAAGCCGGCTGCAGAACCGCGAAATCCTCCGGCGGGAGAGCCCGGAGGAGGCGGTTGCGGATATCGGCTTGCTGGAGGGGGGCCATGAGGGTCGCCTGTGGGGCAAGAGCACACGGCGTCCCTCAATCACCAGCGCCCGACCAATGGCCGGCGATGACGAGAAAATGGTATTTGCCACGAAAACCGCAAGTGTTGCTCAAAAACGCAAGAATATTACCGCCGACTGAAAACTGATCTCGATCAATACTACGCGTACCGGCGACGCCCGTTAGACACTCCGCCGCCTATCGTTCGCGATGACCGTCGGACTGCGCCTTCAGGACTTCGCGGACGCAGGCGAACACCGTCTGGCGATCCTCGGGATTCCGGATCGCGAGCCACATCTGGAGAAGCTGAGCCGTCTGGCCGGTCGAAGGCCCGTCAGAAGCCGCGAAGAACAGATCCGTCGAACAGCCGAGCACCTCGGCGAGGTCTTGGAGCTTCCTCAGGGCCCGGGGGCTTGCGGCCGAACCCGGGATGGTGGGGGTCTTCATGTCCATCGCAGCGGCTCCATCGATAATTCGCCCCCACATCAACGATGAACAGCTCTTATCACCACAACATCGGTTGCAATACGGTAATAAAAATACAATTATTCGAATGAAGGCGACCGGAATGTAAATGTTTTACACTCCGCAACCCGTCTTCGACATGTTAGACGTTGGATATGCAATGAGTCGGGCCACCGATCTGGATGCCGTGGCGGATGCGTGTATCGCCGCCTACGCCGTCATCGCCGATCACGGCACGCCGCAGATGAAGATGCTGATCCGAGTGCTGCTGCACATCGTCGGCCGGGAGATCGTGCAGGATCTGGAGCGGAGGGAGCGCGCGGACAACGGGACGCCCGAGGGTTCACCGGAACGCGACACGGGGGCCTGATCGTTTCGAGGCCCGGCCGGCCAAGGCCGGCTTACGCGACGCGACCGCGCAGGGCTCGGACCCGCGACCGGTCGCCACCCCAGACAGTCACGCCCGCCGCAGCGCCAGGGCGGCGATCAGCCCGGCGGTGAGCAGCGCCAGGGCCACGGGGGTCGCCGAGGTCGCGGGCCAGGCCGAGGCCGCGACCGTGAACAGGGCCCCGAAGGTCATCTGCGTGAAACCGTAGAGGCTGGAGGCCGAGCCCGCCGCATGCGGATCGACGTTCATCAACCCGGCCACCGCGTTGGGGCTCAGCAGGCCGACCCCGACCGCGTAGGCGAAGAGTGGCACGATCAGGCTGACGACGCCGAGCATCCCGGTCCGGTCGACCAGCAGCAGCGCCAGGGCGGACGCGATGCAGAGCAGGTTGCCGCTGCGCGCCGCCTTGCGGATCGGCACGCGGCTCGCGAGCCGGCTCGCCAGCACGGCGCCCCCGACCATGCCGAACACCACGATCAGGCAATCGAACCCCACCTCCTGCGAGGAACGCCCGAGCCGGTCGACCAGCAGGAACGGCGCCACCGCCAGGAAGGCGTAGAGGCTGGTGCCGCCGCAGGACCCGGCCACCAGGTAGGCGCGGAAGGCCGGGATCTTCACCAGCCGGAGATAGCCCGCCAGGATCGCCACGAAGCCGGGCAGCGCCACCTTGTGCCGGTTGGTCTCCGGCAGGGTGAACACCACCAGGGCGCCCAGCAGGGCGACGATCCCGGCGAGCACCACGAAGACCGCGCGCCAGCCGAACACCTCGTTTACCACGCCGCCGATCGCCGGGGCCAGGGCGGGGGTGAGGGTCATGGCGGTGGTGAGGATCGCGAGCTTCCTGGCCGCGTCCTCGCGGGTGGAGACGTCCCGCACCATCGCCCGGCCGATCACCAGGGAGCCGCAGGCCCCGAGCGATTGCAGCACCCGCGCCACCAGCAGCACGCCGATGCTCTGGGCCGGGATCGCCAGCAGCAGCCCGGCCAGGTAGAGGCCGAGCCCGCCGATCAGGATCGGACGCCGCCCGAACCGGTCGGAGAGCGGGCCGTACAGGAGCTGGCCGCCCGCGAGCCCGATCAGGTAGACCGTGATGGTGAGCTGCGCGGCGGCCGTCGTGGTGCCGAGGTCGGCGGCGGCGGTGGCGAGCGCGGGCACGAAGATGTGCAGCGCCACCGTGCCGGTCATGGTCACGGCAACGAGCAGCGGCAGGGGCGCCCGGCGCCCCTCCGGATCCAGACGTCGATCGGGCAAGCGGATTCCTTCGCGGTGTCTGACCCGGACGGACATCGGGTCGCGGACGCCTAAAGGCAAAGGCCGGGCCTGAGGCCCGGCCGGTGCGCCGCCGCTACTCCTTCGGCGTCGGCAGCGGCGCGTTCAGGTCCTTGGTCGGGCCGTCGACCTCGAGGTTCTTGGCCCGGTCCACCGCCTCGGGATTGGCCTGGGCCGGCGGCTCCTTGGCGGCCGGGGCGGACGGGGCCGTCGGCTCGGCCGGGATCGCGCTCGACGGCGTGCCCTGCTGGTCGCCGTCATGGGCGCCCGCCGGCGGGGCCGGGGCGTTGCGGTCGCTCGATTCGCTCGGCGCACGCGGGCTGCCGGCGGATTTCTCCTCGACCGGCTTGGCCGTGTTGACGTCGGCGGGCTTGGCCGGGCTGTCCTTGCCCTCGGAGCCCTTGCCGGCGGCCGGCTTGGCGGCGGTGGGCTTGTCCTCGGCGGCGGGCGCAGGCTTGTCCTCGGGCTTGGCGGCCGCCGGGGCGGCCTCGGGCTTCGCCTCGGTCTTCTCCACGGCGGGCAGCGGCTTGGGGCTGTCGGCGTTCTTGTTCAGGTAGGCGATGACGTTAGCGCGCTCCTGCGGCGAGGCGATGCCGGCGAACGCCATCTTGGTGCCCGGGGCGTAGCCCTTCGGGCTGGCCAGGAAGGCGTCCAGGTCGTCGTAGGTCCAGGTGCCACCCTTGCCCTTCAGGGCCGCCGAGTACTCGAAACCGGCATGGCCGCCCTTCGGGCGCTCGACCACGCCGTAGAGGTCCGGGCCGACCTTGTTCGGGCCGCCCTTCTCGAAATTGTGGCAGGCCCGGCAGGCCTTGGTGCCGGCCTCGCCCTTCTCGACGTTGGCGCTGGCGAGCCGCACGGCGATCGGCTCGACCTTGGCCTCCGGGGTCGCGGCGGCGGTCTGCGGCTCCGGCTCGGGCAGGTCGTAGCCGGCTTTGCCCGCAGGTCTCGGATGGTAGATCAGCTCGGCGACGAAACCCGATCCAGCCGCGAACAACAGGGCACCGAGCACGGCACCAAGCACTTTGTTCACTTCGAACGAGTTCATGCTCTTCTCTCGATCTGCCCGTGCCGTCACAGGCAGACACGCCGGGACACAGGACCTTGGAAGATTTCAAGGGTGCTTAGCCGTTCCGGCACGATCTTGACAATGGTGGTGGGGGGATCCGTACCGTCGCGGGGCAAAACCCCCGTGCCAAATCGCCCAGCTTGTCACCCAGCGGCATCATTTTGCCGGATCGCGAGACGCGGAGCCCCGCCCGCGCCAGGGACGACAACCGCCGGCAGGCCTGTTAAGCAGCCGCGCTCCGCCGCGAGCCCCCGCCCGATCGCCGATCCCCGATGTCCGATCCCCTCGTCCTGATTCCGGCCCGCCTGGCCGCGACGCGCCTGCCGAACAAGCCGCTGGCCGAGATCGCCGGCGAAGCGATGATCGTCCATGTCTGGCGCCGGGCCATGGAGGCCGGGATCGGCCCCGTGGTGGTGGCGACCGACACCGCCGCGATCGCCCAGGCCGTCGAGGCGGCCGGCGGCATCGCGGTGATGACCCGGGCCGACCACCCGTCCGGCTCGGACCGGCTCGCCGAGGCGCTGGAGACCATTGACCCCGAGGGACGCCACGACGTGGTAGTCAACGTCCAGGGCGACCTGCCGACCATCGACCCGGCGATCATCGGCGCCTCGATCGGCCCGCTCTCGGACCGGACCGTGGACATCGTCACGCTCTGCGCGCCGATCACCGACGCGCACGAGGCCGACAACCCCAATGTGGTCAAGCTCGTGGGCCACAGCGTCGGCCCGGGCCGCCTGCGCGCGCTCTACTTCACCCGCGCCCGCGCCCCCTGGGGCGAGGGTCCGCTCTGGCACCATATCGGCCTCTACGCCTATCGCCGCACCGCGCTGACCCGCTTCGTCGCCCTGCCCCCCGGGGAGCTGGAGACCCGGGAGAAGCTCGAGCAGCTGCGCGCGCTGGAGGCCGGCATGCGCATCGATGCCGTCATCGTCGACGACCTGCCGCTGGGCGTCGACACCCCCGCCGACCTGGAGCGCGCCCGCGCCCTCCTCCAGGCCCGCCGCCTGAACTGAACCGCATTCCCGATGACCGACCGCACCATCTCGTACCAGGGCGAGCCCGGGGCCAACTCGCACATCATCTGCGCCGCAGTGTTTCCGGACTGGACGCCCCTGCCCTGCCCGACCTTCGAGGACGCCTTCGCGGCGGTCACGGAGGGCCGCGCGCAGCGGGCGATGATCCCGATCGAGAACTCGATCGCGGGCCGGGTCGCCGACATCCATCACCTGATCCCGACCTCGCCGCTGCACATCGTGGCCGAGCACTTCCTGCCGATCCATTTCCAGCTGATGGTCCTGCCGGGCACGGCGCTGGAGACCGTGCGGACCGTCCACAGCCACGTCCACGCGCTCGGCCAGTGTCGGCGGATCGTCCGCCGGCTGGGCCTGAAGGCCGTGGTGGCCGGCGACACAGCGGGCGCGGCGCGCGAGATCGCCGAGATCGGCGACCCGAGCCGGGCCGCCCTGGCGCCGGCGCTGGCCGCCGAGGTCTACGGCCTCGAGATCCTGGAGCGCGACGTCGAGGACGAGGCGCACAACACCACCCGCTTCGTGGTGTTCTCCCCCGAGCCGGAGCCGGTGGAAGCCGGGACCGGCCCGTGCGTGACCAGCTTCGTGTTCCGCGTGCGCAACATCCCGGCCGCCCTCTACAAGGCGCTCGGCGGCTTCGCGACCAACGGCGTCAACATGTCCAAGCTCGAGAGCTACATGATGGACGGCGAGTTCACCGCCACGCAGTTCTACGCCGAGGTGGACGGCCACCCCGAGGATCCGGGCCTCGCCCGGGCGCTGGAAGAGCTCGGCTATTTCTCGCGCGAGCTGCGGGTGGTCGGCACCTACCCGGCCAATCCGTTCCGAGAGGCGGCGCGGCCAGCGGCGGAGTAGGCTCCTGAATTCAACGTTCGGCCGCGCTGACCAAGGCCGCCTCGATGAAGGCCGACCGGCTGAGGCCTCTCTCCTCGGCCGCCTCGTCCGTCAGGCGCAGAAGACCCTTGTCGATCATGATGTTGACGCGCACCCGTTCGCCCGGGACGCGCCGCGGTACGATGAGTTGGACCATCGCGCCTTCCAGATCTTCCGCAAGGGTCGGGTCAGCACGGAGTTCGGCCAGCGTCCGGGGGGATGGGGGTGCCACTCCATCCGAGGCCAACATGGCGAGATGCCCCGACAGCGCTTCGCGGGCGGACTCGACGGCGGCCTCGAAGCTTGGGCCGCCGGAGGTGCAACCCGGCACGTCCGGGAATGTGACACCCCACTCAGAGGTGCCGATCGGCGGATGGATCAGGCCAATATATGGGGTCATGTCCCTGATTCCTCGTCGAAAGGAGGGTCCGATCACAGGCCGGCAGCCCGGAGGATGGATCTCACCGTCTTGGGATGCATATCCTTCTTCGGGTGAGGGATCGTGATCTTGCCGGGCTTCATTGGGTGCTTGAAATGCCGATGGCTCCCGGTGGTTGAATGCCAGATCCAGCCATCCGCCACGAGCATGCGGATCAGATCACGCGAATCCACGAGCACCATCCCAGCGGGAACCCAGAGCGCGCGGGCGGGCCGCATCGCCACTAAAATGTGGAACGCGTGTGTAATTTTAGCAAGCGGTGGACGATCAGGAGCGTCCCGCCCGATCACTCCCGTCGCAGCACCTTGTCGGCGGCCAGGTCCGACCAGAATCCCGGCCGGAAGTCGCGCTTGAGCGCCTCCGGGTCGTAGATCGTCTCGACCCAGGTCAGGAAATCGATGCCCTTGGCCTCGCCCTCGACCAGGTAGCGGGCGAAGAACGCGTCGAGGATGCCGGTCTTGGCGAAGCGGAGATGGCCGTAACGGGCCGAGAGCTGCCGGGCGGCCTCGGCCACCGGGCGGTTCTCGTGCAGGATCAGGTAAAGGGCGGAGGCGAGCCCGGCCCGGTCGGCGCCCGACTTGCAGTGCATCACCGCCGGGTACTGGATGCCGGCGAAGAAGTCCTTGGCGGCCAGCAGGGTGGCGCGGTCGGGGGCCTCGCGGGAGCGCAGGACGAACTCGACCAGGGTGAGCCCGTGGCGCTCGCACGCCTCCCGCTGCAGCGGCCAGGAGCCGTGCTCGCGGCCGCCGCGCAGGGAAATGATCGTGCGCACGCCCTCGGCCCGGAAGCGCGCGAGTTGGTGCGGCCCCGGCTGGGCCGAGCGCCAGAGCCGGCCCGAGCCGACCCGGTGGCGGTTGAGATAGGCCAGCCGGAACACGCCGTGATCGATCAGCAGCATATTCGCCCAGGCCCGCAGCCGGTCGCCGGGGCCGGCGATCGGCCGCTCGAACCGGGCGATCCGGGCCATGCGGCGGGCGTAGCGCGTCTCGGGCTTGAGGAAGCGGTTGAACACGTTCAGGACTGCCGCGGAATCGGGAGCCGGCTCTAACAGCCGCCCGGAAGCCCGGCAATTCGCCTGTCGGGCCGGCATCCGCGCCGCGTCGCCGCCCACGAACGGAATGTTCCGAAAAACCGGCGCCGATCTTGCCTTCACTCTGCCCGGATCGGGATCGAACCTGGGCGGGCCGCGCGGGTTATCCGACGGTCGACGGGGGAAGGCCGGAAGCCCATGAGCACGCGCACCACGAGCATCCGGCGGGCTCGCGAGGCCGATCTCGGCAGCCTGTCGACGGTGTTCGATGCCTCCTGGCGCGAGGCCTATCGCGGCATCATCCCCGGGGTGGCCCTCGAGCGGCTGATCGCCGGGCGCGACCGGGCCTGGTGGCGCAGCGCCCTGCGCCGGGGCCGCCCGATCGCCCTGGTCGAGACCGGGGAGCGTGTGGTCGGCTACGCCGCCTACGGGCGCACCCGCAGCCGGGCGCTCGGCACCGAGGCGGAGATCGACGAGCTCTACCTGCTGCCGGAATACCAGGGCGTCGGCCTCGGTCGCCGCCTGTTCAAGGCGGTCCGCAACGACCTTGCCGATCACGGCCTGACCCGGCTCGGCGTCTGGAGCCTGGAGGACAACGCCCGGGCGGGCGCCTTCTACGAGGGCCTGGGCGGCCGGGCCGGGCCGCGGGTGCTGGACCGGGTCGCCGGCGTCGCGCTGCCCAAGGTCGGATACCTGTTCAGCTAACGTTTCCTGGGACTCGTCGCCGGCCCCGCGCCGATACTGATTTGCATCGCACGGCCAGGCATCTAAGAGGTCGGGGAAGCGGTGCAAGCCGCATCCCGGAAGCGATACGCCATGAACATCGACGCCATCCCGCTCGGCAAGAAGCCCCCGCACGACGTCAACGTCATCATCGAGGTGCCGCTGGGCGGCGAGCCGATCAAGTACGAGATGGACAAAGAATCCGGCGCGCTGGTCGTCGACCGGTTCCTCTATACGCCGATGTTCTACCCCGGGAACTACGGCTTCATCCCGCACACCCTGTCGGGCGACGGTGATCCCTGCGACGTGCTGGTCGCCAATACCCGGGCGGTGCTGCCCGGCGCGATCATCAGCGCCCGCCCGGTCGGCGTGATGGTGATGCAGGACGAGGGCGGCGAGGACGAGAAGGTCATCGCGGTGCCCTCCCGCCACCTGACCAAGCGCTACGACCGTGTCGAGAACTACACCGATCTGCCCGACATCACGATCCAGCAGATCCAGCACTTCTTCGAGCACTACAAGGATCTGGAGCCCGGCAAGTGGGTCAAGTTCGTCCGCTGGGGCGACAAGGAAGAGGCCCACCGGCTGATCGAGGAAGCGATCGAGCGGGCGAAGGCCAAGAAGTAAGATCGACCAGCAGGCCGCTCCCGTTCGGGGCGGCCTGTTTCGTTCACCCGTCGATGCGGCGCAATCCGGCCTTGTAGCGCCGGGCGTTCTCGACGTAGCGCAGGGCGGCCTGGCGCAGGCCCTCCACGGCCGCGGCATCGAGGGTGCGCACGGCCTTGGCCGGGGCGCCGACGATCAGGCTGTGATCCGGGAATTCCTTGCCCTCGGTGACCAGCGCGTTGGCCCCGACCAGGCAGCCCCGGCCGATCCTGGCACCGTTCAGCACCGTCGCGCCCATGCCGACCAGGCTGCCGTCGCCGATCGTGCAGCCATGGACGATCGCGCCGTGGCCCACGGTGACATCCGCGCCGATCACCAGCGGGAACCCGGGATCGACATGCATGATCACCCCTTCCTGAACGTTGGTGCGGTCGCCGATGCGGATCGGCTCGTTGTCGCCGCGCAGGGCCGCGCCGAACCAGATGCCGACATCGACGCCGAGATGGACGCGGCCGATCACCTGGGCGTCCGGAGCGATCCAGACGCGATCGGGATCGGCCAGGTCCGGCGCGTGGTCGTCGAGGGCGTAGAGCGGCATGGCTGGCTTTCCGTCCCGGGGCTGATCGGTCGGCGTCGAGGCCGACGAGGCACATCGCCTGTCGCCGGAATGGCACAGGTCCGGCCCGCCTGCCAATGTAGGGTCACCGGCGAATCGTGAGCGAGGCGCGGCGTGAAGCGGATCACGGCATCGATCGGCCTTGCGGCCCTGTTGCTGGCGCAAGCCGCCACGGCGGCGGATTGGCACGACGGCGCGCCGGCCGGCGGCTTTCGGGCCACCTGCGAGGACCTCGCCACCTTCTGCTTCGCCGATGCCTGCGGGCGCGATCAGATCACGGCGGCCCAGACTTGCCAGGCGCGCTGCCCCAGCGCCGTGATCCTCAGCGTGGTGCCGGCCGCCTGCCGCATCCCGGAAGCGCCGCTCGGGCCCATCCTCCGGCGGCGCGGCTGAGCACCCGGCAAGATCCACGGTGTCATCGCGGATGGATCCCCAGATCAGGCCGAGAAAAAAATCATCGCCCTGCGGCAACGAAACGCGGGGCGCAGCATTGACCATGCTCGAACGGCTCTAAAGCGAACAGGTCGACATGGACCGTTGCTCGCAAAGGCGCGAGACCGGAAGTCATATCATGATCAACGAGGATCTTATGCCGCCCAAATCGGGCCTGAATGCTGACCCTGTTCTCTACGGCGTCGCCGCCGGCCTGGCGGTCCTGTTCCCGCCGGTCATGGCGCACGCCCAGGATGCGGCGCGGCCGAGCGCATCATCCGAAGGCGACGAGGACGCGGAGACGCAAGACGCGGAATGACCGGGGCCCGCCGCTGAGGGTCGTGCCGGACGCGCGAGCGTCAGACGGCAAGTCGCGCGATCAGCAGCAGGGTCGCCAGCACCGGCGCCGCGGCCGCGAGCCAGAGCGCACCGGCATGCACGGCGGGGGGTGCGCTGAACCGCAGGGGCGGCGCTACGCCGGGGCGCAGGGGTTGCTCGCGCCCGAAACCAATCCCGATGGCCATCCGCCGCCTCCTCGATGCACGAGGAGGAAATCGCGGCGGCCCTCAAGGCCGTCTGAATCGACGGCCCGGGTTCGTGCGGCGTGGTGAATCCGCCCTTAAGGCGACTTCCGGCCGGGGATCTCGGGCCTCAGAGCGCCCGGTCGAACTTCAGCTCGCCGTTCGGGCTCTTCAGCACCAGCTGCGAGCCGACCAGATCCCACACCGCCGCGGTTCGCAGGGCGACGAAGAACGCCTGCTCGGAGGCCGCGAGGCTCTTGTCGCAGCTCTTCTTGGTGAGCGCGAGCGGGCCGACCGCGAGGTGCTGATCCTTCAGCGGGAAGGCGGTGGCCGCGAAGGTGTTGCAGCCGCCGTAACCGCGGGCGCGGTACTGCTTGTCGATGATGAAGCTCGGCCGGTCGCCGCCGGTGAACGGCTTGCCGTTGAGGCTCACCGCCGTCCAGGTCGAGTCGAGCGGAAAGATCTTCTCGCTCGCCTTGGTGCCCGGCACGTATTGCGGCTTCTTCTCTTCCTCGCCGCCCGGGCGGCGGTTGCCGCGGCCGAAGCCCGTGGGCGCGCCACCGCCCATCTGGGCCTGGGCCTGCGTCGCTGCGGTCAGGTCCACGGCCATCACGGCACAGGCCAAGGTGGCGATCAGCACCGCTCTCATCGTTCTGCCCCTACTCTCGCGCGCACGGCGCTCAGCTCGTCGTCCATTCGGCGGCGCATCATGCCCCCGACGCCCACGATTCGCGCGTCGAGGCCGCCCCGAATCCATACACCCCCGCGGATGCGACCGAATTTCAGCACAATTATGGTCACGGCGCATCGGGCGGCGCCCTGAACCGATCGGCGGCCGTTATCGTTGTCGATCATCGTACAGTGACGAGCGACGGGATGGAGGACGACGTGGCGGGATCGGACGAGAGCGGCCAGGCCGGGGCGAGCGCGCTCGCGATGAGCCCGGCGCAGTCGCGGGCGGCCCGCGGGCTGCTCGGATGGTCCGAGGCAGACCTCGCCGCCAAGGTCGGCCTGGACGAGCAATTCGTGCGCGACTTCGAGAGCGGCTACGGCGATCCGCCGAGCGGGCAGATCGAGGCCCTGCGCAGCGCCCTGTGCACCGCCGGCGCGGTGTTCGACGACGCGCCCAATCCCGGCGTCCACCTGGCCGCCCAGGCCACGGCCGACGAGGGCGTCCGGCTCGGCGCCCTGACCACCGAGAACGATCGGTAGGGCCTGCCATGGGCGGTCCCGGTCATGACGCGTTCAGCCGCCGGGGCCGATAGCCGGGGGGCTCGATCCGCACGTCGTCCCAGGAGGGATCCGTGACCGTTCTTCTCGACCGCCCCATCCGAACCGAGGTGCACGTCATGGCGGGGGCACGCTGATGCGAGCCGACGCTTTCCTGGCGGCGGCCGACGCGCTTCCGGTAGCGGATCTCGACAGCCTGGTGGCGCGCGGTGGCCTCGTCGTGGTCGCGCCCCATCCCGACGACGAGAGCCTGGGCTGTGGGGGCCTGATCGCCGCGGCGCGCGCCGCCGGCCGCGACGTGCGCCTCGTGGTGGTCAGCGACGGCTGCGGCTCGCACACCCATTCCCGGCTCTACCCGCCGGACAAGCTGCGGACTTTGCGCGAGGCGGAGACGCTCCGGGCCGTGGCGATCCTCGGCCTCGCCGCGGATTCCGTCACCTTCCTGCGCCTGCCCGACGCGCATGTGCCGAGTGCAGGCCCCGAGGCCGAGGCCGCCGCCCATGCCGTCGTGCAGGCTGCCACCGCCTGCGAGGCCGGCGCGGTGTTCGTGACCTGGCGGCACGATCCCCATTGCGACCACAAGGCGTCCGCCGCCATCGTCGGCCTGGCCCGGCCGCTCATGCCCAAAGTTGTGGTCTACGAATACCCGGTCTGGGGCTGGACCCTGCCGCCGGAGACCGAGGTCGGGCCGGCGCCGGACGGCCTGCGCCTCGACGTGTCGGCCTATCGCGCGGCCAAGGCCCGCGCGGTCGCGGCGCACGAATCGCAGACGACCGACCTGATCGCGGACGATCCCACGGGCTTTCGCCTGGAGCCCGCGATGATCGACCGGCTCTGCGGCCCCTACGAGCGCTTCGTCAGGATCCCCGCATGAGCCGGGCCACGCAGACCATGCCGGCGGATTACTTCGCCGGCATCTACGCCAGCGATCCGGATCCTTGGAAGTTCACGAGTTCGGCCTACGAGCGCGACAAATACGCGGCGACTTTGGCCTGCCTGCCACGGCCGCGCTACCGCGCCGCCTTCGAGCCGGCCTGCGCGATCGGGGTGTTCACCCGGGCCCTGTCCGAGCGCTGCGACCGCCTCCTGGCGAGCGACCTGATCCCGGCCGCCGTCGAGGCCGCCCGGGCCCGTTGCGCCGACCGGCCGACGGTGGAGATCCGCCAGGGCGCCGTGCCGGCGGACTGGCCGGAGGGGCGGTTCGACCTGATCGTGCTGTCCGAATTCCTGTATTTCCTCGCGCCGCCGGACCTCACCGAGCTGGTTCGGCGTGTCGGCGGGGCGATCGAGCCCGGCGGCGACCTCGTGCTGGTCCACTGGATAGGCGAGACCGACTATCCGCAATCGGGTGACGAGGCGGTCGAGAGCTTCATCGCGCAGGCCGCGCCGTTCGCCGGCCTGCTGCATCAGGACCGGACCGACAAATACCGGCTCGATGTGCTGCGTGCGGGAGGTGCGGCGTGAGCACCACGGTCATCACCCTCAACAAGGGCCGGGGCGCGCATCTCGCCCGGCTGCTCGAAGGCCTGGAGCGCGGCACGCCACCCGAAGCTTGCATCGTCGTGGAGATCGGCGGCGACGACGCGCCCCTGCCGGATCTGCCGTTCCCGGTCGAGCGCGTCCCGTTCCCGCGGGACGGCCTGCCGCTCGCCGCCGCGCGCAATGCCGGGCGCCGGGCGGCGCGGACCGACACGCTCGTCTTCCTCGATGTCGATTGCATCCCGTCCCGCGGCCTGGTCGCGGACCTGTCGCGGGTGGTCGCCGAGCACGACGCCCTGATCTGCTGCGAGATCGGCTACCTGCCGGCCGGCGCGGTCACGGATGGCTGGGACGAGGCCGAGCTCGACAGGCTCGGCCATCCGCACCCGGTGCGCACCTTCCCGGCCCCGGGCCGGGTCGCGCCGGCACCGCAGCCCGGCCTGTTCTGGTCCCTGGCCTTCGCGGTGCGGGCCGCGACCTACGACCGGATCGGCGGCTTCGACGAATCCTTCTCCGGCTACGGGGCGGAGGATACCGACCTGGCGTTCCGGGCCGACGCGGCCGATGTGCCGATCCTGTTCCTCGGCGGCCCCCGGGCCTACCACCAGCACCATGCGAGCTACGACCCGCCGCTCCAGCATTTTCGCGACATCGTCGCCAACGCCGCCCGCTTCCACGCCCGCCACGGCTTCTGGCCGATGGACGGCTGGCTCGACGGGTTCGCGCGCCTCGGCCTGATCGCACCGGACCGGTCGAACGGGATCGCGGTTTACCGCGACCCGACGCCGTCCGAGATGGCGGCGGCGCGCCTGCCGGATGCGCGGCCGTTCTGAGCGGATCGCGTCGCGACCGGTGATCCCGGCCGCGACGCGAAGTTGGGCCGCCCTTCTCCGCAAGGAGAAGGGCGAGGCCTCTCACGCCTTCATGGCGTCCGCCTTCTCGATCAGCGCCTCGGCCATGCGGATCGACGCGATGTCGATCAGGCGGCCGTCGAGGGAGACGGCGCCGCGGCCGGCCTTGGCGGCCTCCTGCATGGCTTCCAGGATGCGACGGGCCTTGGTGACCTCGGCCTCCGACGGGGTGAACACCTCGTTGGCGAGGTCGATCTGCGAGGGATGGATCGCCCACTTGCCCTCGAAGCCGAGCGCGGCGCAGCGCTTGGCCGCCGAGCGGTAGCCGTCCGGATCCGAGAAGTCGCCGAACGGGCCGTCGATCGGGCGCAGGCCGTAGGCGCGGCAGGCGACCAGCATGCGGTTCTGGGCGAACAGCCACGGATCCTGCCAGTGGGTCTGGCGGTTGCCGGCCTCGTCCTTGTCGGTGAGCACCGAGAAGTCGGGGTTCACGCCGCCGATGACGGTGGAGCGGGCGCGGGTCGAGGCCGCGTAATCGGCCACGCCGAAGGACATCGCCTCCAGGCGCTTCGACGACTGGGCGATCGCCTCGACATTGGCCATGCCGAGCGCGGTCTCGATCAGCACCTCGAAGCCGATCTGCTTCTCGCGCTTCTTGGCCTGCTCGATCTGGGTGACCAGCACGTCGATGGCGTAGACGTCCGCCGGCACGCCGACCTTGGGGATCAGCACCATGTCGAGCCGCGGGCAGGCTTCGACGATGTCGACCACGTCGCGGTACATGTAGTGGGTGTCGAGACCGTTGATGCGGATCATCATGGTCTTGTTGCCCCAATCCAGGTCGTTGAGCGCCTGGATGATGTTGGTGCGCGCCTTCTCCTTGTCGTCAGGCGCGACCGCATCCTCGAGGTCGAGGAAGATCACGTCGGCCGCCGACTGGGCCGACTTCTCCATGAAGGTCGGGTTGGAGCCCGGGACGGCGAGTTCGGAGCGGTGCAGGCGCGGCTTGGCCTGCTGGATCAGGGTGAAGCTCATGGGTGTTTCTCTCTCCTGGTAACGGTTCTTATGCCGCCGGGGTGCGTGTGGATCGCCCTCCGGGAACAAGATGGGTCACGGGTCGGCGGGCGACAGAGCGGCGCGCCTCACCCGGTCGAGCCGAAGGCGACCGCGATGCAGTTGATCGACAAGAGCAGGGCGGATTTCACCGCCTCGCGCCGGTCCTCGTCGGTCTCGGCCCGGTAGCGGGCCAGCAGCTCGACCTGCTCGCGCCCGACCTGGTTGATCGTCGGCAACCGCCCCTTCAGCCGGTCGCGGAACAGCGGGAAGCGCTCGGCCAGCTCGGTTCCGCCGCTCACCCGCAGCACCATCTCGCGGGTCAGCGCGTACTCGGCCTCGATCATCGCGAAGATCCGGTCCCGGACGCCCGCGTCGGGGACGAGGCCGGCATAGGCGCGGGCGATGTCGAGATCGACCATCATCAGGGTCTTCTCGACCTCGTCGAGGACCAGGCGGAACACCCGCGACTCCTGGAACAGCCGCTTCAGGGTCGCCTCGCCGTCCCGGCCGCGCACCTCGAGGAAGCTCGCCAGCCCCGAGCCGACGCCGTACCAGCCGGTGATCACGTGCCGGTTCTGCGACCAGGCGAACACCCAGGGGATCGCCCGCAGGTCCGACAGCGAGCGGGCGCCGAACCGGCGCGCCGGGCGCGAGCCGATGTTCAGGAGCGCGATCTCGTCCAGCGGGCTCGCCGACTGGAAATAGTCGACCAGGCCGTCGGTCTGGAGCAGGCGGACATAGGCGGCCCGCGAGGCGCCGGCGAGCGCCTCCAGGGCGTCGTCGTGGCCGACACTCGCCCGCTCGCCGTCGCCCGCCAGGGCGTGCTCGAACACCGAGGCGGCGAGCAGCTCCATCTGGTAGGCGGCGGTGCCGCGGTTGGCGTATTTGAACGAGACGACCTCGCCCTGCTCGGTGGTGCGGAACCGGCCGCGGATCGAGCCCGGCGGCTGGGCCATGATGCCCCGATGGGTCGGCACGCCGCCCCGGCTCACCGAGCCGCCGCGGCCGTGGAAGAACGCGATGCCGACGCCGAGCTCCTGGCCGAGCCGGGTCAGCTTGCTCTGCGCCTTGTACAGCTCCCAGTTGGCGGCGACGAAGCCGCCATCCTTGTTGGAGTCGGAATAGCCGATCATCACCTCCTGCACCCCGCCCTGCCAGCGGGTCGAGCGGCGCACCACCGGCACGCCCAGGAGCTCGCGCATGATCGCCGGGGCGGCGCGCAGGTCGTCGATCGTCTCGAACAGGGGCACGATCGCGAGCGGGCAGATTTCCGGACGGATCTCGGGGCCCGCCGCGTCGAGGAACACGCCGGCCTCCTTGGCGAGCAGGTAGGCCCCGAGGATATCCTCCACCGACCGGGTCATCGACAGGACGAAGGCGCCGAACGCCTCGCGGTCGAGGCATTCGCGCATCTCGGCCACCAGCGCGAAGGTCGCCAGCGTCTCGCGGGCGGCGTCGGGCAGGCTCTCGAAGGAGCGCTCCGGATCCCGGGGCCGGACCAGCTCGGCGTCGAGCCATTGCCGCCACGCCGCCGAGCCGAGCGCCGGGGGCTCGCCCTCGCCGTTGCGCTGGCGCCAGAGCGCCTGAAGCGTCTCGGTGGTCCGGGTGGTGTTCTCGCGCAGGTCGAGCCGGACCGTGGAGAAGCGGAAGATCTCGACCATGCGGCGGACCGGCCGGACCAGGTCGCGGCCGAGCGCGCCGCACTTGGCGTCCTCCAGGCCCCGCTCCAGGGTGCGCAAGTCCTCGATCAGGCCGTCGGCGCTGGCATAGTCCGGCCCGGACGGGTGCTCACCCTCGTTGCGGGCGATGGTCGCGTCGAGCTTGCGCAGGACGCAGGTGAGATACTGGCGATACGGCTCGCCGGGATTGCGCCGGGCGATGGCCCGGGCCTGGCCGCTCTCGGCGAGCTGCCGGTCGAGCTCCTGGCGGAACGTCTCCGGCAGCGGCAGCGCACGCTCCGTGAGCGAGAGCGTCCGGCCGAGCTCGTGTACGCCGTCGCGGTAGCGGTTGAGCGAGGCCAGCGCATTGCGGTGGAGCGCCTGCCGGGTGACCGCCGCCGTGACGTAGGGATTGCCGTCCCGGTCGCCGCCGATCCACGAGCCGAACTGGAAGAACGGCGGCACCTTGAACGAGGTGCCCGGATAGGCCTCGGCCAGGGACTCCTCCAGGGTGTCCATGGTCTCGGGCAGCATCTCGAACAGGGTCTCGTCGAAGAAGTGCAGCCCCCAGGCGACCTCCCGCTCGACGGTGGCCTTCTCCAGGTGCAGCTCGCCGGTCATCCAGACCAGCTCGATCTGGTCGCGCAGCTCGTTCATGAGCCCGTTGCGCTCGCGGTCGGTCCAGCGCGGCATCTCCAGCTCGCGCAGCACGAGGTAGATCCGCCGGAACTTCTCCAGCACCGTCACCCGCTTGCCCTCGGTCGGGTGCGCGGTGAGCGTCGGCCGGATGCGCAGGTCGGAGAGCAGCGCCTGGATCTGCGCCGGCTCGATCCCCTTGGCGCGGGCCTCGGCGAACACCTTCGCGAACGACCCGCTCAGCGCGGCCCGCCCCTCCGTGCGCTCGACGTGCCGGCGCCGGCGCATCGCGGCGTTCTGCTCGGCGATCGAGATCAGGTGGAACCAGATCCCCTGCACCTGGAGGGCACGCGCCAGCATCTCCGGCGAGAAGCGCGAGATGTCGGCCGTGCCGTGCAGCACCGCCTCGAGATCGGGGTCGTGGCGGCGGGCGACGTCGAGCAGGGCCTGGAACAGGATGTCGAGGGCCTGCTCGGCCGAGGTGCCGGTGATCACCGGCGGCGCGAAGGCGCTGGCCTCGGCGAGGCCGGGGGATGCGTGAAGGGTACGGGTCATGGAGCCACCTCGTGGCGCACGGTTTTTTCAAAGGTCGGCGCGACGCACTCCCTCCCCCCTCTGCGGGGGAGGGTGGCCCGCGAAGCGGGTCGGGAGAGGGGAGCGACGCTTCCGGTAAGCGCGCGATGGGCGTGAAACCCGCTACCGTCGCGCTGCCCCTCTCCCGACCCGGCCTGACGGCCGGCCCACCCTCTCCCGCAGAGGGGAGAGGGAGGACCTCGCGCTTGGCATCCGGCGTCGCGTCAAGCCGCCCGGGCGAGCACGTCGGCGACGGTCTGGCCGAAGGAGCCGGGATCGGGCGCCACGGTGAGGCCGTAGGAGCGCATGATCTCGGCCTTCTCGGCGGCGCTGTCGCCGGCCGCCGAGATGATCGCCCCAGCATGGCCCATCCGGCGGCCCTTCGGGGCCGTGAGCCCGGCCACGAAGCCGATCACCGGCTTCGACATGTTGTCCCGGATCCAGGCCGAGGCCTCGGCCTCCTGCGGGCCACCGATCTCGCCGATCATCAGCACCGCGTCGGTGTCCGGATCGGTCTCGAACAGGGCGAGGTGGTCGAGGAAGGACGAGCCGTTGATCGGGTCGCCGCCGATGCCGACCGAGGTCGAGATCCCGAGGCCGAGTTCCTTGAGCTGCGAGGCGGCCTCATAGCCCAGGGTCCCCGAGCGCGAGATCACCCCGACATTGCCCTTGAGGTAGATGTGGCCGGGCATGATCCCCAGCATCGCCTTACCGGGCGAGATGATGCCGGCGCAGTTCGGGCCGACCACCATGGTACGGCGATCCCGCGGGTAGCGCATCAGGTAGCGCTTCACCCGCATCATGTCCTGGGCCGGGATGCCGTCGGTGATCGAGCAGACCAGCCGCAGGCCGGCATCGGCCGCCTCCATGATGGCGTCCGCCGCAAACGGCGGCGCCACGAAGGTGATCGAGGTGGTGGCCCCCGTAGCGGCGACCGCCTCCTTGACGGTGTTGAACACCGGCAGGCCGAGATGGGTGCGCCCGCCCTTGCCGGGGGTGACGCCGCCCACGACGTTCGTGCCGTAGTCCAGCATCTCCTTGGCGTGGAAGGTGCCCTTGTCGCCCGTGATGCCCTGGACGATGATCGGGGTGGTCTCGTCGATGAGGATGCTCATGGCGTGGTCTCCCCTCAGCGGTTCTTCTTGGCGGCGTCGCAGGCGTCGACCGCCTTGCGCGCCGCGTCCGACAGGGTGTCGGCGGTGATCAGGTCGAGGCCGCTCTCGGCCAGGATCTTCTGGCCGGCCTCGACATTCGTGCCGGCCAAGCGCACCACCAGGGGCACGTCGATCTTCACCTCCCGGGCGGCCTGGATCACGCCCTCGGCGACCCAGTCGCAGCGGTTGATGCCGGCGAAGATGTTGACGAGGATCGCCTTCACGTTGCGGTCCGACAGCACCAGCCTGAACGCCGTCGCGACGCGTTCCGGAGAAGCACCACCACCGACATCCAAGAAATTCGCCGGCTCACCGCCCGCGTGCTTGATCATGTCCATGGTGGCCATGGCGAGGCCGGCGCCGTTGACGATACAGCCGATCTCGCCCTCGAGCCCGATATAGCTGAGGTTGTGCTCGGCGGCCTGGGCCTCGCGGGGGTCGCCCTGCGAGGGGTCGTGCATGTCGGCGATGCCCGGCCGGCGGAACATCGCGTTGTCGTCGAAGCTCATCTTGGCATCGAGGGCCAGAACCCGGTCGTCCTTGGTGACGACCAGCGGGTTGATCTCCAGCATCGTGCCGTCGCAATCGCGGAACGCCCGGTAGGCGTTCATGATGGTCTTCACCGCGGCCGAGACCTGCTTGATGTTCAGGCCGAGCTGGAAGGCGATCTCGCGGGCCTGGAATTGCTGCAGGCCCACCGCCGGCTCGACGACGACCTGGATCAGCGCCTCCGGCTCGTTGGCGGCGATCTCCTCGATATCCATGCCGCCGCGCTGGCTGGCGATGACGCGCACGCGCTCGGCCTTCCGGTCCAGCACGTAGCCGAGATAGAGTTCGCGCTCGAACGGGTCGGCGGTCTCGACATAGACCCGCTGGACCGGCTTGCCCTCGGGCCCGGTCTGCAGGGTGACGAGGCGCTTGCCGAGCAGCTCCTTGGCGGCGTCGCGGACCTCGTTGTAGGTCCGGCACAGCTTGATCCCGCCGGCCTTGCCGCGGGCGCCCGCATGGATCTGCGCCTTCACGGCCCAGAACGAGCCGCCGAGCTCGGTGGCGGCGTAGACCGCCTGGTCCGGGCTGAACGCGATGGCGCCCTTCGGGACCGCCACACCGAAGCTCGCGAGCAGCTCCTTGGCTTGGTACTCGTGGACGTCCATTCGGCGCCTCCTCCGCGGTCGTTGCCGCCGTTTGTCGCCGTCTACTTTAGTTGAGTGGGAAGATTACGCCCGTCAAATTTTTTGATCCGCCGGTTCAGGCGGCCTTTTTCGCGGATGCAAAACTCGTCGGAGCCACTATTGCACCGCAGCATTCCGGAAAAAAGAAAGGCCGGGCGCCCGATGCACCCGGCCTTCACTGTCGATCCATTTGCAACACCCGTAGCGGGTGCGGTCCGGTTCAGTTCACCTTGGCCTTGACGACCCCGTAGACCTTCTCGGCCAGGGCGCCGGCCTCGGCCAGCAGGCCTTCGAGTTCCTGGAGCCGCTCGTCGGCAAAATCCCGGTCCTCGATCCCCTTGGCGTTGACGTAGACGTTCAGCGCCGCGCTGCGCAGGCCGGCATAGGCTGAGAGCACCGCAACGCCGGCATCGGAGACGACGTTCAGATTGCCCTTCTCGGCGGTGATCGCCGCGAGGTCGATCACCGTCCGGCAGGCCCGGCAGCAGGAGAGCGGCACGTCAGTGGCCGTCTTCAGCGCCGCCTGGATCGCCGTGGCGCGGGCCGCCTTCTCGTCGTCGGTGCCCTTGGGCAGGCCGTAGGCGCCCATCACGGCGTCGAAGGCCTGGACGTCCTCGCCGATCATGCCGGTGAGCACGACCCGCAGGCCCTCGGACCGGGCGAGCACGTCCTTCAGCTCGGCCTCGACCTCCACGTACTTCTTCTTGCCGATGGTGAGGTTGCAGACCATCGAGACCAGGGCCGCGCCCATGGCGCCGGAGATCGCCGCCGCGCCGCCGCCGCCGGGGGTCGGGGCGGCGCTCGCCAGCCCCGTCAGGAAGGTCTCGATGCTGTCGGTCTCGGGGGGACGCGTGTCGGTCACCGGCGCCTCCTCAGGCCATCGACTTGGCGAGCGCGTAGATCTCCTCGGCATCGAGCACCTGCTCGGTGCTCTCGAAGAGCTGGCCGACGCAGGCCCGGTGCAGCTTGAGCTTCAGGCCGCCGATGCCGAGCGCCCCGAACGCCTTCTTGCCGTTGCGGTCCTTGCCCTTGTCCATCACCTCGATGCCGCCGATCCCGGTTGGGGGCTGGGCGTTGTAGTCGGCGACGATCTCGACCGCCGGATCCTGGGCCCAGGCGGCCTCGGGCAGCAGCTCGACCCCGATGGCGCCGGCCGTGAAGATGAGGTTCTTGCCCTTCACCAGGGCGATGCGGGAGGCCTCGTCCGGCGTCGCGGCGGCCTTCACGTTGACCTTGAAGCGCGCATTGATCGCGTCGGCGGCGGCCTGGGTCTTGTCGAGGGCGCGGCCCGCGATCGTCACCTCGGCGCCCTCGCCGGCGAGCAGCGCGGCCGAGCGCATGCCGACCGGGCCGGTGCCCGCCAGCACGACGGCCGTCTTGCCCTGAAGCGAGCCGGCGGCCTTGGCCACAAGGGCGACGCCGGCGGCGGCCGTGGTGTTGGAGCCGTTGGAATCGAGCATGACCGAGACCCGGAACGGGCCGAAGAAGCGCTTCTTGACGGCGGTGAACAGCTCCTCGCCGGCCGCCATGCTGCCGCCGCCGACGAAGATCGCCGTCGACTTCTTCTCGGAGCCGCCGCGGGTGTAGATCGTGCCATCGACCAGCGCGCCGACATTGTCCGGATTCACGCCGCCGTAGCCGGTGATGTGGTCGGCACCGCCATCGTAGCCGACGACCGTGTCGAACACGTTCGGCACGGCATCGGTGTCGAACAGGAACAGCAGCTTCTTTGTCATGCTTTTTGACCTTATCCGTCGCGCCTGTGAGGCGCCGTCGTGATGCCTTCTCGATCCGTTCCCAATCTCGAGGGGAGCGGACGACCTAAATGTCAGAACTCGGCTCCGCGCGTCTCCCTCCCCCCTCTGCGGGGGAGGGTGGCCCCTGCGTCAGCAGGGGTCGGGAGAGGGGAACCCGGCTTCCGGAAGAGGCGCGACCGGCATGAGGGGCGCAGCCCGCTTCTGCGCCGTCGCTCCCCTCTCCCGACCCCCTCCGGGGGCCACCCTCCCCCGCAGAGGGGGGAGGGAGAGCCCGAGCCCTACTCCACCACGTTCTGCGGCTTGCCGGCGACGAACGCCTCGACGTTGTCGACGAGCTGGTCGGCCAGGATCTGCATCGCCTCCTTGCTGGCCCAGGCGACGTGCGGGGTCACGATCAGGTTCGGCAGGTCGGCCTCGCACAGGATGTTGCCGTCTTTCGGCGGCTCCTGCGCGACCACGTCGAAGCCCGCCCCCGCGATGGTTCCGTCCTTGAGCGCGGCCAGCAGCGCCGCCTCGTCCACCAGCCCGCCCCGGGCGGTGTTGATCAGGATGGCGTTCTTCTTCATCCGCTTGAGCTCGGCGGCGCCGATCATCCCCTTGGTGTCGGGGGTGAGCGGCACGTGCAGCGTGATCACGTCGGACTGCGTCAGGATCGTCTCGAAATCGACCAGCCCGTCCTGCGGGAACACGTCGTAGGCCAGGACCTTCATGCCCAGCGCCTCGGCGCGCTTGCCGATCGACTTGCCGAGCGCCCCGTAGCCGACGATGCCGAGCGTCGAGCCGGCGATGTCGTAGATCGGGTAGTCGAAGTAGCAGAACTGCTTGGACTTCGCCCAATCGCCCCGCTTCACGGAGTTGGCGTAAGGCACGATCGCCCGGCGCAGGGCGAACATCAGCCCGACCACGTGCTCGGGCACGGTGTTGAACGCGTAGTTGCGGATGTTGACGACGGTGATGCCCTGGGCCTTGGCCTGGGCCTTGTCGACCACGTCGGTGCCGGTGGCGGCCACAGCGATCAGCTTCAGGTCGGGGAGCTGCTTCAGGGTCTCGGCCCGCATCGGGACCTTGTTGATCAGCGCGATCTCCGCCCCCTGGAGCCGAGCCACCGTGTCCTCCGGCGTCCAGGTCGAGTCGTGCTCGACATACTCGTGCGGGAAGCTGAACGGCCGGACCGTCGCGTCGAGGGACTCACGGTCCAGGAACACGATTTTCTTCGTCATGGATCCCCTCTCGGGCGACGGGCGGTTTCCTCGGGATTCTTGTTCTTACTTGCGCGTCGAAGCGAAGCCGGCAAGCCGACCCCGCTTCGACGACGGGCGTGAATTACGCCTTGTGCAGCGGATTCTCGCGCAGGTAGCTCGATGCCGCGGCGACGCCCGAGCCCGGCGTGACCTTGATGCCGCAATCGAGCATCGCCATCTCGGCGCCCGCGATGGCGCCGAGCAGGGACAGCTCGTTCAGGTCGCCCAGGTGGCCGATCCGGAACACCTTACCGGCAACTTTCGACAGGCCGGCGCCCAGCGAGAGGTTGTAGCGCTCGTAGGCGTGTGTGATCACCTTGGCGGCGTCGGCGCCCTCCGGCACGACGATCGCCGTGACCGTGTCGGAGTTCCACTTCGGCTCCTTGGCGCAGGGCTTGAGACCCCAGGCCGCCACCGCCTGGCGGGTCGCCTCGGCGAGGACGTGATGGCGGTGGTAGATGTTCTCCAGCCCCTCCTCCTTCACGATCGCCAGGGCCTCGCGCAGGCCGTAGAGCAGCGGCAGGACCGGGGTGTAGGGGAAGTAGCCGGTGGCGTTGGCCGCGAGCTGGTCCTTCCAGGCGAAGTAGGCGTGGCCGAGCCGGTCGTTGCGGCCGGTGCCGCCCTCGGCGATCTTCAGCGCCTTGGGGCTGATGCAGATCAGGCCGAGGCCGGCCGGCAGCATGAAGCCCTTCTGCGAGCCCGCGATGGCGCAATCGACCTTCCACTCGTCCATGTAGAACGGCAGCGAGCCGATCGACGAGATGCCGTCCACGAACAGCAGCGCCGGGTGGCCGGCGGCGTCGAGCGCCTTGCGCACAGCGGCGATGTCGCTGGTGACGCCGGTGGCGGTCTCGTTGTGGACGACCATCACGGCCTTGATGGCGTGGTCCTTATCGGCCCGGAGCGCCTCCTCGATCTTCTGCGGATCGGCGCCGGTGCCCCACTCCTCCTCCTGGACGATCACGTCGAGGCCGAGACGCTGGGCCATGTCGACCCAGAGGTGGCTGAACTGGCCGTAGCGGGACGTCAGCACCTTGTCGCCGCGGCAGAGGGTGTTGGACAGGGCCGATTCCCAGATGCCGGTGCCCGAGGACGGGAACAGGATGACCGTCCCGGCGGTCGAGCCGAACACGATCTTGGCGTCCTGCAGCAGCGGCTTCACCAGCTCGGGAAAGCCCGGCGAGCGGTGATCCTCGGACGGCACGTGCATCGCGCGCAGGACGCGGTCCGGGATGTTCGTGGGGCCGGGGATGAAGAGATGGTTGCGACCGGGGCGCCGGGTTGCGGCCATGGTGTTTCCTCCAAAAACTCTGTTGTGCGCGGGCGGACCCGCGCCGGTTCGTTCGAACGTCCTCGGCGGCCGTGTCGGGCATCCTGCGAGCGGCGCCGGTGGCCGCGGCAGACCGCAGCGTCCCGAACGTCATCCGCGTCATCCGTGGATCGGGGGGCTCAGCGGAGCGGCAGGCGGCCTCGTGCCGCTCGCGTCGCGGCGCGCCCCCGCGCGCCGGTCGCCTCCGAAATGCCGTCCCGTTCTACGGCGCCTCGTCTCAAGGCACCCTGGCCGCCTTCCAGTACGCGTCCGGCCCGGCTCACGCCGAGCCACCGGTTATCTGGTATTATGAGGCGGCGAAGCTCGGAAGCAAAACCGGAAAAACTTCGGGATCGCGGTAAAAAAATTTTTTGTGCGCCGCAACGCCAGCTATTCGGGCTTGAGAACTTCCGCTGCAGCGCACCACAACACCCACAGCGATCCACCCCCGCGTCATCAAACTGAGACGTGATCGCGCTCTGGATCCCGGCACCGTTCGACCGCCGGGAGGGTGACGTGGCCGAGGATGAGGAGATGCCGGTCCGGGTCCGCACGCTGTTCCTGTCGGACCTGCATCTCGGAACGCGCGGCTGCCAGGCCGGGCTGCTCCTGTCGTTCCTGCGCGATTACGACGCCGACACGGTCTACCTGGTCGGCGACATCGTGGACGGCTGGCAGCTGCGCTCCGGCTGGTACTGGCCGCAGGAACACAACGACGTCGTCCAGAAGCTCCTGCGCAAGGTGCGCAAGGGCGCCCGGATCGTCTACCTGCCGGGCAACCACGACGAGTTCCTGCGCGACTACGTCGGCACGAATTTCGGCGGCATCGAGATCGCCGAGACCGCGATCCACGAGGCCGCCGACGGGCAGCGCTACCTGGTGATCCACGGCGACCAGTTCGACATGGTGGTGCGGCACTCGCCCTGGCTCGCCCATCTCGGAGACGGCGCCTACACGCTCGCCCTGACGCTCAACACCGTGATCAACCGGATCCGGCGGCGGGTCGGCCTGTCCTACTGGTCGCTCTCGGCCTGGGCGAAGCTGCGGGTCAAGAACGCCGTCAGCTTCATCGGCCGGTTCGAGACGATCCTGGCCGAGGAGGCGCGTCGCCAGGGCGCGAACGGCGTGATCTGCGGGCATATCCACCACGCCGCCGACCGGGCGATCGGCGATTTGCGCTACCTCAACACCGGTGACTGGGTGGAATCCTGCACCGGGCTGATCGAGCATTACGACGGCCGCATCGAGGTGCTGCACTATCCGAGCATCCTGCGGGCGCGCGAGGCCGAGGCTGCGCCGCGAGCGGTGACGGGCCGGCGCGCGGTGGCGTGAGGGATCGCTCGGTGAAGCTCCTCATCGCCAGCGACGCCTGGCATCCGCAGGTCAACGGCGTGGTCCGCTCGCTGGAGCAGATGGTCCGCCGGGCGCCCGAGCACGGCTTCGGGACGGCCCTGCTCTCGGTGGCCGATTTCCGTTCGCTGCCCCTGCCGGGCTACACGGAGATCCGCCTGGCCCTGGCCGGACGGGACCGGGTGGCGGCGCGCTGGGCCAAGGAGCGGCCGAGCCATGTCCATATCGCCACCGAGGGGCCGATCGGCTTCGCGGCCCGGCGCCACTGCCTGGCCCACGGGCTGCCCTTCACCACGAGCTATCACACGCGGTTTCCGGAATACCTCGCGGCCCGGCTGCCGGTGCCGGAGGCGTGGTCCTACGCTTATCTGCGCCGCTTCCACGGCGCGGCCCGGGGCACGATGGTCAGCACCCCGACCCTCCAGGCGGAGCTGGAGGCCAGGGGTTTCACCCAGCTGATGCGCTGGACCCGCGGGGTCGACACCGAGCGGTTCCGCCCGGCCGCCCCCGGCGAGCCGCCGCCGGCGGAACTGGCCCAACTGCCGCGGCCGCTGTTCCTCTATGTCGGCCGGCTCGCCGTCGAGAAGAATCTTTCCGCCTTCCTCAGCCTGGACCTGCCCGGCACCAAGGTCGTGGTCGGCGATGGGCCGGACCGGGCGCGGCTGCAGGCCCTGGCTCCGGAGGCGCGCTTCCTCGGCACGCGGACCGGCGCGGCGCTGGCATCGGTCTACGCCGCCTGCGACGCCTTCGTGTTCCCGAGCCTGACCGACACGTTCGGCATCGTGCTTCTGGAGGCCATGGCCTGCGGCCTGCCGATCGCCGCCTTCCCGGTGCCGGGACCCAACGACGTGCTGAGCGGGACCCGGGTCGGCATCCTCGACCACGACCTGCGCGCGGCCGCGCTCGCGGCGCTCCGCCTGTCCCGGGCCGAGTGCCGGCAGGAGGCCCTGCGCCGCGGCTGGGACGTGAGCGCCGATCAGTTCTTCGGCAACATCATCGAGGCGCATGGCGGCGAGCGGGGCACCCGGAACGCCGCCTGAACCGTGACGACGGCCGCGCGGGATGGCAGGACGGCCACATGCCGCCCGTGAAGCGAACCAGATCCCCCCTCACCCCGCCCTTCGACCCGGCCCGCGCCAAGGATTACCCGCCGGTGATCGGCTGCGACGAGGTCGGGCGCGGCGCCCTGTGCGGACCGGTGGTCGTGGCCGCGGTCTGGTTCGACCCGAATGCGATCCCCCCGGCCCTGCTGGGTGCCCTGGACGACAGCAAGCGCGTGCCCGAGCCGGTCCGCGACCAGCTGGCGCCCCTGATCCGTGCCCATGCCCGGGTCGCCGTGGCGGCGGGCTCCCGGGCGCTGATCGACCGGATCAACATCCGCGCCGCGACCCTCGACGCCATGGCGCGGGCGGTGGCACGCCTCGGCATCGCGGCCCCGGTCCTGGTCGACGGACGGGACGCCCTGCCCGGCCTGCCGGGCCGCGCGGTGGTCGGCGGCGATGCCCTGGTGCCGCAGATCGCCGCCGCCTCGATCGTCGCCAAGGTCTTCCGCGACGACCTCATGCGCCGGCTGGCCGAGCGCCATCCGGGCTACGGCTGGGAGCGCAATGTCGGCTACGGCACGGCCCTGCACCGGGCCGGCCTGACGGCCCTGGGCCGGAGCCCGCACCACCGTCTCAGCTTCACCCGCGGGTTCGGCTAGGTTTCAAAAGGTCGAGACCTTTTGCGGGTGCAGGGCAGAGCCCTGCTGTCGGGCTTCGACCGATGCATCCAGGGGCTCCGCCCCTGAACCCCGCCAAAGGGCTGGCCCTTTGGGAATCCCGATTTTGCCGTCTTCGAGCCGGATCACTTCGACCGGGAATCGGCGGGTAGCGCGTAGGCGACCACGTAGTCGCCGCGGTCGGGGGATTGGCGGGCGCCGCCGGCCGTGATCACGATGTATTGGCGGCCGGTCTTCGGGGACCGGTAGGTCATCGGCGCCCCCTGGCTGCCCACCGGCAGGCGGCCCTTCCAGACCTCGCGGCCGGTCGCGGCATCGAACGCCCGCAGGTAGTAATCCTGGGTGCCGGCGAAGAAGATCAGGCCCGAGCCGGTCACCAGGGCCCCGCCGAGCGAGGGCATGCCGATCGGGATCGGCAGGTGCATCTTGATCCCCAGCGGCCCGGTATCCTCGACCGTGCCGAGCGGGACCTGCCAGGCGATGCGGCGCGCCCTCAGGTCGATGGCGGTCAGCGTGCCGAAGGGCGGCTTCTGGCACGGCACGTTCAGCGCCGACACGAAGCGGTTGCGCAGGGAGACGTAGGGCGTGCCGCGCATCGACGACAACCCCATCTCGGTGCCGGCGGCCTTGCCGGTCTCGACCTGTTCCCTCGGGATCAGCCGGTTCCACAGGCCGAGCCGCATGTCGTTCACGATCAGGTAGTCCCGGGTCATGTCGATCGCGGTGCTGCCCCAGTTCATGCCGCCGAGCGAGCCCGGCATCTGGAGCGCGGTGTCGAAGCCCGGCGGGGTGAAGGTCCCCTCGTGGCGCATGGTCTTGAACTGGATCCGGCACAGGAGCTGGTCGAACGGCGTCGCCCCCCACATGTCGGCTTCCGTCAGGGTCTCGGTGCCGATCGACGGCATGTCCGAATAGGGTTGCGTCGGCGCGTAATGCTCGCCCGGCACATTGCCCTGCGGCACCGGCCGCTCGGTGATCGGCGCGATCGGCGCCCCCGTGGCGCGGTTCAGCAGGAAGATCTGGCCGTGCTTGGTGGCGGCGATCAGCCCCGGCACGGTGCCGCCGTTGCCGTCGGGCAGGTCGTAGAGCGCCGGCTGGGCCGGCACGTCGAAGTCCCACAGGTCCTTGTGTACGAGCTGGACGTGCCAGCGCGGCCGCCCGGTCGCCGCATCCAGCGCGAAGATCGACGAGTTGGTGGCGTCGTCCTGCGCGGTGCGGTGGCCGCCGAAGAAGTCGGGCGTCGCGTTGCCGGTGGGCGCGTAGATCAGGCCCAGGGCCGAATCATACGCCATGCTGGTCCAGACGTTGGGCGTGCCGCGCGTATAGGTCTCGCCCGGCGGCGGCAGGCGGGTGGTCGCCGGGTTGCCCGGGTCCCAGGCCCAGCGCAGCTCGCCGCTGGCGACGTCGTAGGCCCGGACCACGCCGCCGGGCTCCCCGGTCTCGATATTGTCGGCGACCCGGCCGCCCACCACCACGAGATCGCCGGCGATCAGCGGCGCCGCGGTCTGCGTGTAGAAGCCGGATTTGACCTCGCCCATGTCGGTCTTGAGATCGACCGTGCCGCCCGCGCCGAAATCGGTGCAGGGCTGGCCGGTGGCGGCGTCGAGGGCGATCAGGCGCGCGTCGATCGTGGCGAGCAGCAGGCGGCGGGGGCAGACCTTTCCACCCTCCGCGGCGCCCGCATCGTGATAGCCGAGCCCGCGGCATCGCTGCCATTGCGGGGCGCTCGCCTTCGGATCGTGGCGCCAGCGCTGCGCGCCGGTATCGGCGTCGAGCGCGATGACGATGTCGTTGGGCGTGCAGACATAGACGGTGTCGCCGATCTGGAGCGGCGTGGTCTGGTCCTCGGCGCCGAAGCCGTTGCTCACGGCGATGTCCCCGGTGCGGAAAGTCCAGGCCGGCTGGAGCTGGGCGACGTTGGCGGCGTCGATCTGGGTCAGCCCGGCGAAGCGTGTGCCGGCATTGGTGTTGCCCCAGGCCGCCCAATCGACCTGCGGTCCCGCCTGGGTCGCCGGATGCACCGCCGCAACCTCGGTCGCGGCAATGATCGGCACCGGCTGGAACGCCCGCAGCGTGGTCGCCACCAGGGCGAGTGCCACAGCGGCGGCGAGGCCCAGGGAGGCCCGGCGCCACGCGACGCTGCCGGATCGATCGAGCAGCGGTGCGAGCAGGGCGACCACGCAGGCGAGCACCGCCAGGGCGAACAGCCGCGAGACCAGCGGCCAGAACGCGAACCCCACCTCCCAGACCGCCCAGGCCCCGGTGAGGACGAACGCCGCCCCGTAGAGCAGCGCGCCTTCGCGCCGGCGCTGGGCGACCAGGATGCCGGAGACGAGCATCGCGGCGCCCATGACCACGAAATACCAGCTGCCGCCGAGCCACGCCAAGTATGCCCCGCCGGCCAACAGGGCCAAACCCATCAAAGCGACGACCGATCCAAGCAGGATCGACACCAAATCGGCCAATGCCCTGGGTCGGCTCATCGAACAACCTCAACCGTGCGAGATGAGCGTCTGTTTATCTCGGATCGTGCAACCGTCAACGACGTTGTTCTACGCTTTTACCATGCATCATTTTGCAAGACGGCGATTATTTATTTCTCGACACGAACAAATCTGTGCCTTGAGCCGCGCGCCATTGCATGACGGACCGCGAAACAATCACCGGACCGCTTCGGCGCGGCGAACAGGCCGGCCGAATCTGGTCTCGTAACCTGTGCGTCGTCTCGGAAGGGTAGCCCCGACGCAGCGCGACGCCCGCCCGGATTCAGGCGGCCCGGACATTGGCGAGGAAGCGATCCACCTCGGCCGCGAGTTGCTCGGACTGGCGCGACAGCCCGGTGGCCGAGGCGAGGACCTGCTCGGCCGCCGCGCCGGTCTGCCCGGCGGCCTGGGCCACGCCGGCGATGTTGCCGGTGACCTCCTGCGTGCCCGCTGTCGCCTGGGTGACGTTGCGGACGATCTCCCGCGTGGCCGCGCCCTGTTGCTCCACCGCGGCCGCGATCGTCGTCGCAACGGCGTTGATCTCCCGGATCCGGCCGGTGATCGCGCCGATCGCTCCCACGGCCTCGCCGGTGACGCCCTGGATCCGGCCGATCTGGCTGGCGATCTCTTCGGTCGCCTTGGCGGTCTGGCCGGCAAGTTCCTTCACCTCCGCGGCCACCACGGCGAAGCCCCGTCCGGTCGCGCCGGCCCGCGCGGCCTCGATCGTGGCGTTGAGCGCCAGCAGGTTGGTCTGCGCCGCGATCGAGGCGATCAGCTGCACCACGTCGCCGACCCGGGCGGCGGCGGCGCTCAACTCGGACACGAGGGCGGCGGTCTGGTCGGACTCGCCGACCGCCCGTTGGGCCAGGGCCGTCGAGTCCTGCACCTGGCGGCCGATCTCCTCGACAGTGCTGCCGAGCTGCTCGGCGGCGCTCGCCACGGTGTTGACGTTGGAGGCGGATTGCTCGGCCGCCGCCGCGACCGTGCCGGACTGGCTGGCGGTCTGCTGGGCGCTCGCGGTCATCTGCCAGGCCGTGGCCTGCAACTCGGTCGCGGCCGACGAGACCTGGGTGACGATGCCGGCGACCGCGGCCTCGAAGGTCTCGGCCATCTGGCGCATGACGGCCCGGCGCTGCCCCTCGGCACTGCGGCGCGCCTCCTCCGCCTCGGCTTCGAGCTGCCGGGTCCGGAGCAGGTTGTCCTTGAACACCTGGACGGCGCCGGCCATGGCGCCGATCTCGTCTCGGCGCTCCCGGGCCGGAACCACGACGGAGGCGTCACCGTCGGCCAGGGCGCGCATCGCTCCGGTCATGCTGCGGATCGGCCGCAGCACCCGCCGGACCACGACCAGCGTGCCAAACCCGGTCAGCAGCAGAGCGGCGATCAGGAACAGGGCGGTCCGCAACAGCGCGGCACGCGCCTCCTCGGTCAGCGCCTGGGCCCGATCGACCAGCGCGTCGAGCGCGGCTGTGGCCAGGTCGGCGATCGTGTTCACTTCGGCGGTGTGCCGGATGCGCAGGTCGTCGATGGACAGGCCGGTCGGCCGGCCCTGCGAGAGCGCCTCCGTGGCGGCCCGGCGGCGCGCCTCGGCCTCGCCCTCGAAATTGTCAGCCTTCGCCTTGCGGAAGGCGGCCCGGACCGTGTCCGATGCCTCGTCGGCGGCGGCCGCGACGACGCCGGCCCAGGCGGCGGCCAGCCGACCGCGCTCCTCGGCCGCGGCGACGACATCCGCCTGCGACCACGGGGTGCCGGCGGCGACGGCGGCTTCGATCCGCACGACCACGCCGCCGATCAGGGCCCGCGACGCCCAGGCGGCGCGTTTCAGGTCGAGATAATGCGCGAGGCTCGCATCCCCGCGCGGGATGACGGCGTCGACCGCGTCGTTCGTCGCCAGGAAGGCGTCGAGCAGCGCCTGCGACGCCTCGGCGATGGCCGGCAGCGTGCCGGCGGGTCGCTGCGCCGCCGGAACCGCGAGGGCGGCATCGACCTGCGGGCGCAGCTTGAGCGTGGCCTCGTAGGCGCGCTGCAGCGGCTCGACCTTCGCCAGCACCGTGGGCGCATCCACCTCGCGGGCGAGCGTCGCGAGCTGGGCGAGACCGGTCGCGATGGTGGCGCGCTGGGCGGCGATCAGCGCCGCGTCCTTACCGGGAATCGGCTCGGCGGCCTTCAGGGCCTGGAGCGTGCGGCCCCGCTCCATGCGGATGGCCAGGAGATCCTTGAGTAGCGTCCGGCTCGCCTCGGTCAACGCCACCACGCGATGGCTCTGGTCCGCCTGGACCTGGGCGTCACGCAGGGTCGAGACCCCCGAGGCAATCAGCATGACGCTCATCGAGAACAGGGTCGCGCACAGGATCTTGCCGATCGTCAGGGTCGTGAGCTCGAAGCCGGCGAACGTGAAGGGTTGCCCACGAGACATCGGAAGCGGTTCCATCAAGATGAAAATGCGTTGCCGGATGATTTTTGATCCTGTTTTAGAAAAACTCTAAAGATCTATCAGCGGCATAATCTCTCTGGACCCGAATCACGACGTTTGCAACACGAATGTGTGACACTTTCCATTGGTAAATACTGCACCGCAGGAATTACTTTGCCCTGGAAATGCGTCCGCTATCCTACTTGAGACCGATGCCGGCTCGGCCATCATTGCGTGGCCCATCCGCTGAGATCTGATTCTCCCGGCCGACTCCGCGTCGGGAGCAGAGGCCGACTTTCGTGCGGCCGGTACCGCACCGGCAATCGCTCCCGCGGAACCCGGGCGAGCGTCCCGTCAGAACAGCGCGAGCTGCGCCCCTGGCTTGCGGAACGCTGCCTCGTTCAGGGCCATCCGCCCGAAGGCGAAGCCGAGCCGGCCGCCGGCGAGACGAACCCGCTGGCCGATCATCTCGGCATAGGCCCCCTCCCCGCGGAAGCGGTGGCCGAAGCGGGGATCGTTCTCGCGGCCGCCCCGGGCCTGGCTCAGCAGCGCGAAGGCCCGGGCCCGACGCTCGGGATAGTGCTCGGCGAACCAATCGGCCACGAGGTCGGCGACCTCGCCCGGCAGGCGCAGCAGGGCATGGCCGATACGGCTCGCGCCGTTCTCCCGGGCGCAAGTCAGGATCGCCTCGATCTCGTGGTCGGTCAGCCCCGGGATGATCGGCGAAACGTTGACCATCACGGGCACGCCGGCCTCGCTCAGGCGCCGCATCGCGGAGAGCCGCTTCTCTGGCCGCGGCGCCCGCGGGTCGAGCCGCCGGGCGAGGTGCGGATCCAGCGTCGGCAGCGAGACGGCCACCAGCACGAGGTTCTCGGCCGCCATCTCGGCCAGGATGTCGAGGTCGCGCAGCACGAGGTCGGACTTGGTGGTGATGCCGACGGGATGGCGGGCCTCCCGCAGCACTTCCAGCACGGCGCGGGTGATCCGGTGCTCCCGCTCCACCGGCTGGTAGGGATCGGTGGCGGTGCCGAGCGCGATCGTCGCCGGCCGGTAGCCCGGCGCGGCGATCTCCCGTGCCAGGACCCGGGCGGCGTCGGGCTTGGCGACGATCCGCGATTCGAAGTCGAGCCCCGGCGACAGACCGAGCCAGGCATGGGTCGGCCGCGCGTAGCAATAGATGCAGCCGTGCTCGCAGCCGCGATACGGGTTGACCGACCGGTCGAACGGGATGTCCGGCGAGGTGTTGCGGGCGATGATCCGCGCCGTGTGCTCAAGGGTGACCTGGGTGCGCAGGGGCGCGGGGGCATCCGCCTCCCAATCGCCGTCCTGGAAGACCTCGCGCGCGGCGGCGTCGTAGCGGCTCGTGGGGTTGGCGGTGGCGCCGCGCCCGCGCCGAGCCTCCGGAGGCCGCGCGCTCGGGCCGAGGCGCAGGGACGCCTCGGGGGTGGATCCGCTCGGACTCTCTGCCATGTCGCGCCGCCTCGTTCCCCGCCCGGAACATAGCGCGAACGCAGACGCGGCCAGCGCCTTAATTTCAGGCAATGCCGCCCGCGCGGCAACTTCGATGCCCGGCATCACCGTCGAGATGCGGCGCAGCGGTTTACCGCCGCGCAAAATCGTCTATGGGCGCGCTCATGCTCTCCGCCGTGACCTATCTGGCCGACCCGGCCGATCCGGACGCGATCGACCGTCTGGCCGACACGCTCAGCGTGCTCGTATCGGGCGTCGCCGGCGGCCTGATCGGCGACGCGGTGATCGTGACCGGCCGGGAGAGCGAGGCGGCCGCCGCCATCGCGGACGCCACCGGGGCGACCCTGGTGCTGCATCGTGGCGCGAGCCCCTATGCGGCCGGCGCCGCGGTGGCCCGGCGGGACTGGGTGCTGTGCCTGGAGGCCGGCGACGTCCCGGCGGAGGGCTGGATCCGCACCCTCGACCGCTTCGTCGGCACGGCCCGTCCGGAGACCGGGCTCGGCCGCCTGCACCGCCCGGCCGCGGGCTGGATTGCCGGTCTGGTCGGCCGCATCGAAGCCGTTCTCGGCGCCCGGCGGGCCCGGCCCGGCGACGTGGTGCGGCGGGACGCGCTGCGGGCCGGCGCGGTGTTCGCGCCGCGCCTCAAGGTCAGGCCGCTGATCGCCCGGATCGACCGGCCCTGATCGACAGAATGTCGCAGCTCGACTTGCCGTTATCCGCGCACGCGCCGCGAAATTCCCTGGTGCGATGGCAGAAAACTTGCTGAACTGGAGCTTATAGGCGAGCGCCGCACCCGTTGCGCCGTAGGGAAGGATGGGCCGATGGACTCCTCGGGCCTGATGGGGCGGAAGTCCGTCGACGACATCCTGGAGAGCGGCGAGGGCGAGCAGCAGCTCTCGAAGACGCTCGGGGCGCTCTCGATCACCGCGATGGGGATCGGGGCGATCATCGGCGCCGGCATCTTCGTGCTCACCGGCACCGCGGCGGCGCAGTATGCCGGGCCCGGCATCATGCTGTCCTTCGTGCTCGGCGGCATCGCCTGCGCGTTCGTCGGCCTCTGCTATTCCGAGATGGCGGCGCTGATCCCGGTGGCCGGGTCGAGCTACACCTATACCTACGCGACGCTGGGCGAGTTCTTCGCCTGGCTGATCGGCTGGGACCTGATCCTCGAATACGCCATGGGCGCCGCCACGGTGGCGGTGGGCTGGTCGGGCTACGTCACGAGCCTGCTGAAGGATGTCGGCATCGTGATCCCGCCTCGGTTCGCGCACGCGCCGGGCACGGCGATCGACGGCGGCGGCACCGCCCTGTTCAACCTGCCGGCCGTGGTGATCGTCGCGCTGATCACGATCCTGCTGATGCGCGGCACCAAGGAATCGGCGCGGTTCAACAACATCATGGTGGCGGTCAAGCTCACCGTGGTGGTCGCGTTCATCGCGCTGGGCTGGGGCCATGTCGACACGGCGCATTGGAGCCCGCTGATCCCGCCGAACGAGGGCACCTTCGGGCAGTACGGCTATAGCGGCATCCTGCGCGGCGCCGGCGTGGTGTTCTTCGCCTTCATCGGCTTCGACGCGGTTTCCACCGCCGCCCAGGAGGCGCGCAAACCGCAGAAGGACATGCCGATCGGCATCCTCGGCTCGCTCGCCGTCTGCACCATCCTGTACGTGCTCATGGCCGCCGTCCTGACCGGGCTGGTGCCGTACAAGGAGCTGAACGTTCCCGACCCGATCGCCAAGGGGGTCGATGCCATCGGCATCGGCTGGTTCGCGTTGCTGATCAAGCTGGGCGCGCTCACCGGCCTGACCACGGTGATCCTGGTCCTGCTCTACGGCCAGAGCCGGATCTTCTTCACCATGGCCAATGACGGGCTGCTGCCGAAGCTGTTCGCCCATGTCCACCCGACCTACCAGACGCCCTATCGCAGCCAGGCGCTGATCGGCGCCGCGGTCGCTCTCGTGGCGGCGCTGGTGCCGATTCACATCCTCGGCGAGATGGTCAGCATCGGCACCCTGGCCGCCTTCATCCTGGTCTGCGGCTCGGTGATCTACCTGCGCCGGACCGACCGGCACATGAAGCGGCCGTTCCGGGCCCCGGCCGTGCCGGTGGTGCCCATCCTCGGCATCCTGTTCTGCCTGCTGCTGATGGTCGGACTGCCCCTCGACACATGGCTGCGCCTGGTGATCTGGATGGCGATCGGGCTGGTCATCTACTTCTTCTACGGACGCAGGCACTCGGTGCTGCGCCGCAAGGAGGCCAACGCCGTCACGCCGTGATGCTGGCGCCGCGCCGCAGGTGCTCGTCGAGCCGCGGCATGATCTCGACGAAGTTGCAGGGGCGGTGCCGGTAATCGAGTTGCTGCGCCAGGATGCCGTCCCAGGCGTCCCGGCACGCCCCCGGCGAGCCCGGCAGCACGAACACGTACGTCGCCTGCGCGACCCCGGCCGTGGCCCGGGATTGCAGGGTCGAGGTGCCGATCTTGTCGTACGAGATCCGGTGGAACACCGCCGAGAAGCCGTCCATCCGCTTCTCGAACAGCGGCTCCAGCGCCTCGGGAGTCACGTCGCGGCCGGTGAATCCGGTGCCGCCCGTGGTGATCACCACGTCGACCGCCGGATCGCGCAGCCATGCCTCGACCTGCGCGCGGATCGCCGGGACCTCATCCGGCACGATGGCCCGGTCCGCGAGCCGATGACCTGCGTCGGTGAGGCGCTGGCTCAGGGTATCGCCCGAGCGGTCATCCGCCATGCGACGGGTGTCCGAGACGGTGAGCACCGCGATTCCCAGCGGGATGAAGCGGCGTGTATCGGGCTGATCGGCCATCGTGGGGTCTCCGGACTCGAGCCGGGATATGGGCCCCCGCCCCGCGCTTGTCGCCCCCTCGGCTGCGGGCTGCCGCATCGGCAATGGGGATCTGGGCGCCCCTCCCGGGGCCGATCCCTCGAGGCCTCCGTCGGGTGCGCCGAACCGTTGCGGCCTGTTCGCCCGCTGTCGTCTGCGCCGGCATCGCGCCTATGAACTCGAATTAGCCGGCAAGCGCTCCGGAACAATGCGTGAGCCTCACATGAAGTTATTTTTAGAATGAAACTATTTTCAGCAGATCCGATCAAAGAAGATCACTCACGAAATCGTGTGCCCTGTGAAAAGAGGAGACATCTCTTCATCAATACGGCGCAACCAATCCCACAAAACCGCAGCCGAGACTGCATCCGTCAGGCGCGCTCCATTCAAGCGGCATGCCGCGGCGCTACGCCAAGTCATCGCCCGAACAATATAATATTAGACACAGACAGCCACAAAATCTTTGATTTTTCCCGCGACTCAGACCACTCTCTGTAGGCGACGGCGTCCGGACGAGTCACCGCCCGGTGGAGACTGACATAGGTCAGTCTTCCGCGTGCCGACGACGAATCGAGATCGTATTCCGGCCTCGAACGAACGACACCCCTCATGGAGTTTCGCGCGCGAATCGTGTTCTGACCTTCGCCTGCCGCTCGAACATATCGAGCCTGGAACGATGCCGTTCCGGACACGGGTCTTTGCTCTATACGCCCCTGATACGCGCTCAGGAATTCGCAGGCTTCGCCACCGGACCGACACGGAACGGTCGATGCTCGCACAGGTTCCCGGGCCCGAATGTTTCATCTCGGCCGAACGAACATCCACGACGCCAAGCAGGAGGGCGCGAGATGACCACGACATCAAGACGATTGGGGGTCCTCGGCGGCCTGAGCCGGCGTTCGACGATCGAATGCCACCAGATGATCAACCGTCACGTCTTGAGTCTAACCAATAACCGTGCCGCTGCGGACCTCGTGACCTGGAGCCTCGACCCGGACACGATCATTCATCTGCTTTCGAAAGACGGCTGGCCGCTGATCGTCGATCAGATCAAGGAGGCCGCCGCGAACCTGCTTCTCGAAGGCGTCGATGCCCTGATGATCGCCAGCGACACGCTTCAATGCGCGCTTGCGGAGGAACCGATCCATTTCGGCGTGCCCGTGATCCCGGTTCACGACGCGCTGGCCGATGAGATCCAGCGCCTGTCCCTGAGAAAAGTCGGCCTCGTCGGTACCTCGGCGACCATGAGCGGGCAGTATTACCAGGATCTCAGACAGGGATCCTGCAATCTGGATGTGGTGCTTCCGAGCCAGAACCTCTGGGTCAATATCGACTATTCAGTCTGCAATCGCATCTACAACGGCGAGAGCACAGTGCTCGAAGTCGATACCTATCACCAGATCATGTCCCAGTTCGAGGCGCAGGGCGTTGACGGGATCATTGTCGCCTCGCCGGAAATCGCCCTGGCCTTCAACAAGCCCGATCCGGTGCCCGTTCTGCACACGGCCCAGATCCATGCCGCGGCCGCAGCGCGATGGTGTGTCGCCGGCCGCGACATCCTGCGGCCCGCTATGGCGCACCACGACGAGGCCGGGCGCGCGTCGGCGGCATCCACCGACGCGGCTTCCAAGGACACGTCGAAGATTTCGTTCGAAGCGCTGCAGCCGCGCGATCTTCGCCGGAAACGCAAGCGGAAGGCCGGACGGTTGTCGGCCGCGGCCGCATCGGTCTCCGCCGGACAGCAGACGCGCAACTCGTAGCGTCGGGTGACGACCCGCGGGACATGACGTCCACCCGTGCGGTTCCCGGCCCGTGGACCGAGGCGGCAATCTGCAGACGCCTCGACTTGCCGCGGGCGCCGAACTGCGGTGTCTTCGTGCGTATCGGTGCCGAAGACACCGCAGTCCGGAACTCCTCCCATGCACATGTACGGCAATTGGCGCTCGGCCGCGGCCTTCCGGGTCCGGATCGCTCTGAAACTGAAGGGCATCGCCTACGAGGAGACCTTCATCGACCTCGATGCCGGCGACCAGCACAAGCCGGAATTCCGCACGATCAACCCGCAGGGCGCGGTGCCGGCGCTGTACGACGGCGACGGTCCGCCGCTGACCCAATCCCTGGCGATCCTCGACTATCTGGAGGAGACGCAGGGCGGCGTGCTCCTGCTGCCCGAGGAACCGCGAGCCCGCGCCCGGGTACGCTCGCTCGCGCAGGTCGTCGCCTGCGACACGCATCCCCTCTACGTGCCGCGGGTGCGCACCTTCCTGATGGAGGAATACGGGCTGCCCCGGGACCGGATGCTGGCCTTCCTCCGCAACGCCTTCGAGACCGGCCTGAAGACCCTCGAGACCCGGCTCGCCGCCGAGCCGGGGACCGGCCGCTTCTGCCAGGGCGACGCGGTGAGCCACGCCGACCTCTGCCTCGTCAGCCTCTGGGTTGGGACCGGGATCTTCGGGGTCGAAACGGCGGCCTACCCGACGGTCGCCCGGATCGCCGAGGCCTGCCTCGCCCTGCCGGAGGTCGCCGAGGCGCATCCCCTGCGCCAGCCCGGCGCCCCCGCCGTCTGAAGCGCGAGCCCGGATCCCGCCCCTGCGCGGATCGGGCCTGCCCGATCGGACGTGCTCTTATTCGATCGGGCGTGCTCTTGGCAGGCAGATGTGGCAATCGGGCGTCCGAGGCGTTTAATCCGGCCGGGGCGTCAATCCAGGCCCGTGGGGGAGAAAGGGTGTCGATGGTACCCGTCGAGAACGAGTCCGGCCTGCATCGTGTCGTCGTGGTCGGCGGCGGTGCCGCGGGGCTCCAGTTGGTGACGAAGCTCGGCGACAAGCTCGGGCGCGGTAAGCGCGCGCATATCACCCTGGTCGACCGCGCCCGCACGCATATCTGGAAGCCGCTGCTGCACGAGGTGGCGGCGGGCAGCCTCGATATCGGCCACCACGCCGTCGATTACCTGCACCACGCCCACATGCACGGGTTCCGCTACCGCATCGGCAGCATGACCGGCCTCGACCGCGAGGCCCGCACGATCCGGCTCGCCGCGAGCCACGACCCCGAGGGGCGCGAGGTCACGCCGGAGCGCTCGGTCCCCTACGACACCCTCGTGATGGCGGTGGGCTCGACCACCAACGATTTCGGGACGCCCGGCGTCGCCGAGCACGCCATCGCGCTCGACACCCAGGACCAGGCGGTGCGATTCCACCAGCGCCTGGTCAACGCGTCCCTGCGGGCCCACACGCAGGATGGGCCGGTCCGTCCCGGCCAGCTCCACGTCACGGTGATCGGCGCCGGCGCCACCGGCACCGAGCTCGCCGCCGAGCTGCACCGAACCTTCCGCCACGTGGTCGCCACCGGGCTGGACCGGATCGACCCGAGCAAGGACATCCACATCACCCTCGTCGAGGCGGCCGACCGGATCCTGCCGGCGGTGCCGCAGCGCCTCTCGGTGGAGGTGATGCAGCTCCTGAACAAGATCGGGGTCGACGTTCGCGTGAAGGCGCGGGTGACCGAGGTGCGCGCCGACGGCGTGCAGCTCGCCGACGGCACCTTCATCCCGTCGGAGCTGGTGGTCTGGGCGGCCGGCGTGAAGGCGCCGCCCTTCCTGCAGGGCATCGGCGGCCTGGAGACCACGCGGACCAACCAGCTGGTGGTCGCCCCGACCCTGCAGACCACCCGCGATCCCGATATCTTCGCGATGGGCGACTGCGCCTATCTGGTCGAGGCCGGCTCGGACCGGCCCGTGCCGCCCCGGGCCCAGGCCGCCCACCAGCAGGCCAGCCACCTGATCGGCCAGATCCAGGCCAAGATCGACGGCAAGCCCTTGAAGCCGTTCAAGTACAAGGATTTCGGCTCGCTCGTGTCGCTCGGCGAGTACTCGACGGTGGGCAGCCTGATGGGCTTCGTCCGGGGCAAGAACATGCTCATCGCCGGGCTGTTCGCCCGGATGATGTACCGCTCGCTCTACAAGATGCACGAGCGCGCGCTCCATGGCACCGTCAAGACGGCGCTCGACGCCATGGCCCGGGCGCTCACCCGCCGCACCGAATCGCGGGTGAAGCTGCACTGAAGCACCGTCCCGGATTCGATATCCGGGACGATGGTCTGAGCGTTGGAGCGGGCATCATCGCTTTCCGAGAGCCGGCGATTGCCTTTCGGGATGGCGCCCTATGGTTTTACCGGCACCCCGGCGATACGGGGGCCGCAACAGGGAGGATGACCGCATGATCCTGGTCAGCGTGATGTATCCGGCCGGCCCGAATTTCGACATGGGCTACTATCTCGGCCACCACATGCCGCTGGTGCGCGAGCGCTGGTCGGCCCTGGGCCTCCACGACGCAAAGGTGGTCAAGGGTGCCGGAACCCCGGACGGCGGCGCAGCCCCGTTCCAGGTGATGGCGCTGCTGACCTTCGAATCGGCCGACGCCTTCAAGAAGGCCGTTGCCGCCCATGGCGAGGAGATCTTCGCCGACATCCCGAACTTCACCACGGCCCAGGCCCAGGTGCAGCTCAACGACTTCGCGGAGAGCCCGTGATCGACATCGTCAAGGCGGTGCAGCAGGCCGATCCGAGCCTCGGCACCTACGTGGTCGTGCTGCGCGCCGACGCCCGGGCCCTCGACGGTCCGGAGCGGCTGACCCCCGAAGCGCAGGCCTGGATCGACGCGAACGCCCCCGGCGGCCGCCTCGCCCGGGTGCGCGTCCTGCTCGCCCCCTATCCGGGAGCGATGCCGGCCGAGCGGGACGTGACCGTCGCGGCCTTCGCGGATGCCCGCCAGCTCGCCGCCTTCGCGACGACCTGGACCGGTGATCCGCTGCCGGAAGCGGAAGAGCCGTAGGGCCGGCTCAGGCCGCCCGCAGCTGGCGGATGGCCCGGAGGGCCGTGGCCCGCTGCACCTCCAGGCGCCGGATCAGCGGCATGAGGTCGGCGCCCGCATGGGCGGCGGCCTCGACCTCGCGGCACAGGCTCGACAGGCCGACGAAGCCCAGCAGCCCGGCCGCCGCCACCATGGCGTGGGCGTCGTGGGCGATCTGAAGGCGATCGGTCTCGCTCGGCCGGAACCGCTCGGACAGCTCGTTGGCCAGAAGATCCAGCAGCGCGCCGACCTGATCCGTACCGAAGCTCATCTCCATGTCGCTGAGCACACCGGCGTCGAGCACCGCGGGATCGACCGGCACCCGGCGCCGTGTCGCCTCCTGGCGTGCCGGTCGGCGGGCCCCGGGAGCGGTCCAGCGGCTGATCGTGGCGAACAGGTCGGCCCGGCGGAACGGCTTGCCGACATGGTCATCCATCCCGGCCTCGCGCAGCTCCGCGACCTGTGCCGGCAGGACGTTGGCGGTCATTGCCACGATCGGGACGTCGCAGGCCGGCGGCGCCAGGGCGCGGATCCGGCGCGTGGCGGTGAGCCCGTCGACACCGGGCATCTGCACGTCCATCAGCACGAGGTCGTAGGGCCGCCCCTCGGCCACCGACAGGGCCACGGCCGTGATCGCGGCGCCGCCGTCGCCGGCCACCTCCACGCTGTAGCCCTGGGATTCGAGCACGGCGCAGGCGAGTTCCTGGTTGAGCGGCACGTCCTCGACGAGGAGCAGACGCAGCGGTGCCCGGGTCGGAAGCGCCCGGGACGTCTTGGCCGGCGGCGCGGATGCGGCCGCCGTCCCGGCGAGCCGGAGCGTAACCGCCGCCTCGGCGCTTCGCGGCAGGATCAGGCGGAACCAGAAGGTCGAGCCTTCGCCTTCCCGGCTCTCCATGCCGATCTCGCCGCCCATGAGCGTCACGAGGTGCCGGGAGATCGCGAGGCCGAGACCGGTGCCGCCGAAGCGCCGGCTGATCGAGCCGTCGACCTGGCTGAAGCGCTTGAACAGGCGCTCCTGCTGGGCCGGCGCGATGCCGATGCCGGTATCGGTCACGGTGAAGCGGACGACGTCGCCCGGGCCGCCATCGGGCGCGAGGCCCTCGCCCTCCCGCTGCACCGTGAGGGTGACCGAGCCTTCGGGGGTGAACTTCACGGCGTTGTTGAGCAGGTTGAGCAGGACCTGCCGCAGGCGGCCCGGATCGCCGACGACGACGCCCGGGAGCGCCGGGTCGATCTGCGCCTCGATCCGCAACCCGCTCCGGAGCGCGCTGCCGCGCACGATCGACACCGTGTCGTCGACGATCTGGACCAGCGGAAAGCTGACCGGGTCGAGGGTCAGCTCGCCGGCCTCGATCTTGGAGAAGTCGAGGATGTCGTTGACCACGGTGAGGAGCGCCGCCCCCGAGCTGTGGATCAGCTCCAGGCGTCGCCGGTCCTCGTCCTGGATCGCGCTCTCGTCGAGCAGCAGGTCGGCGTAGCCCAGGATGCCGTTGAGCGGCGTGCGGATCTCGTGGCTCATCGCGGCCAGGAACTCGCTCTTGGCCGCGCTCGCCCGCTCCGCCTCGGCTCGGGCGGCTTCGGCGTCGCGGGTGGCCTCCCGCAGGGCGGCCTCCGCGGCCTTGCGCTCGGTGATGTCGAGATGGAGGCCGACCATGCGCTGCGGCTGGCCCTCGGGGCCGAACTGCGTGCGCCCGCGCGCGTAGATCCAGCGCTCGCCCACCCGGAACTCGGCGACGAAGGGGCACGAGGTTTCCACCGCCCGCCGGATCTCGTTCCAGACGTCGCCGGCATCCTCGGGATGCAGGAGCGCCGTCCAGGCCGCCGCCGACATGGTGTGCGACCGACCGGTATCGGGCAGCCCGTGCATCCGCGCGCTCTCGAGGCTCAGGGTGGCGAACCCCGTGCGCATGTCCCAGTCCCAGGTGCCGGCATCGGCCGCGTCCAGGGCGATGCCCAGGAGCCCGCGCGCCTCCTCGACGGCGAGCCGGGCCGTGACGATGTCGTCGACGTCGAGGGCGGTGCCGAGCCACTCCACCACGGCGCCGTCTTCGGGGTCGAGATAGATCGGGATCAGCGAGATCTTGTGCCACCGATAGGCACCGTCATGCCGCCGGATCCGCCACTGGCCGCTATAGCCGATCCCGGTCTCGATCGCCTCCTGCCAGGCCGCCTCCATGGCGGCGGCATCCTCCGGGTGGTTGCGGGCGAGGCGCTCAGCCCGGTCCAGCCCGATCGGCCCGTAATAGGCGTGGAACTGGGCGTTGGCGTAGGTCGCCTGCCCGTCGCCGACCCGCATGGTCCAGATCAGGAGCGGCAGGGTCTCGGCGAGGCCGCGATAGCGCAGCTCGCTGCGGCGGACCTCGTCCTCGGCGCGGCGCCGCTCGGTCACGTCGATGAGCACCCCGATGAGGCCGGTCACCGCGCCCTCGCCGCGGCACAGGCCGCGCACGACCACGTCGCGAACCTCGCCGTCGGGCCGCAGCAGCCGCGTCTCGAAATCGAAGCTGGCGCCGCGGGCCACCGCGTCCGCGACGATCCCCTCGAGCCGCTCCCGGTCGTCCGGGTGATAGATCTGCGTGAAGGCGGCCTGCGGGGGCGCCGGTCCGCCGGGATCGCGGCCGGCGATCGCGTAGAGGCTCTCCGACCAGACCGGTTGCCCGTCGGCGAAGTCCACGCGCCAGTTGCCGACGCTGGCGAGCTGCTCGGCCATGGTGAGCTGGTGGTTGGCCGCCGCCTGGGCCTCCGCCCGGGCGTTGATCTCGCGATGCTGCTCCCGGATCAGGGCCTCGCGGACCGCCGCCTGCGCGATCTCGTGGCTGCGCTTCGCGTTGGCCTCGGTCAGCCGCAGATGGGCGATCACGATCTCGGCGAGATCGCGGAACGCTTCCGCGTCGGATTCCGAGAGCCCGTCCCGGGGCTCCGGGTCGATCAGGCAGAAGGTGCCGATCCGGATCCCCGGCGTCAGGCTCAGGGGAATGCCGGCGTAGAACCGGAACCCATCGGGCGCGGCGACCCCGGGCAGGTCGCGGAAGCGGGCATCGAGCCGGGTGTCGGGCACGACCAGCATGGCATCGCTGCGGATCGTGTGGTCGCACAGGCCGAGTTCCCGGGGGCTCGATGTCGGGACGTCGATGCAGGGAGTCTTCAGCCAGAGCTGGGTGTCGTCGATGAAGCCCACGAAGGCGCTGCGCACGCCGAACAGGCGGCGGGCGGTGCGGCACACGGCGTCGAAATGCGGCTCGGGGGACGTGCCGACGATGCCGAGGGCATCCAGGGTTGCAAGCCGCGCCGCCTCATCGTCCGGATGTACTCTCACTGCCGTCTCCGGGAACGGATCCGCCGTTCGCCAGCGTCCTCGCAGGAGCGATGCCGCGAGTGCGGCCACGTTTCAAGCGGGCCCTGGGTCGCGCGCGATCACGTTGCCCTGACGCGCGCCCCCGAAGGCACCGATCCGGGCATGCGCAGCCGGGCGGCCTCCAGGGCCCAGACCATGCCGAGCATCATGTAGACGTGGCGCCACTTCTCGATGTCGATCTGGAACGCCTGCAGGAAGAACATCAGCAGCGCCGGCCAGACGATCTGGGCATGCGCCCGGAACGGCGAGGGCCGCACCAGCAGGCGGAAGCCGACGAAGCTCGTGGCCAGCACGAGACCGATGAACACCGCGCCGCCGAGCCAGCCGCCATTGGCGAAGGAGCCGAGATAGGAATTGTGCGGCTCCAGCCCGAAGACGAGCCGCCAATGCATCGGCCCCATGCCGAACGGGCGCTCCAGCAGCATCGCCAGGCCGCGGATCTGGTTGCCGAAGCGGCCGGTCTCGCCCTGGTCGTAATCCTGGGCCAGGGAGGCCCGGGTCTCGAACATCTTGTGCACGTGCTCGACCGAGAGGAGCCCGATCACCGCGATCGCACCGAGCACCAGGGTGGCCAGCGTCAGGAGCACGATCCGGCGGCGCAGGCGGATCGAGCCGCTGCCGGCATAGACGGAGCCGACCATCAGCAGCACGGCCACGACGCTGCCGCCCCAGGATCCGCGCGAGAACGACAGGAAGATCCCGGCCATGATGATCAGCAGGCCGGCCAGCGCCACCAGCGGGCGCCGCGCGCTGCCGGTGAGCAGCCCGTGCATCAGGTAGAGGGCGCCGAGCGTCAGGAACGAGCCGAACACGTTCGGGTCCTGGAAGGTGCCCGAGGCCCGGTCGTACTTGTAGAACAGGTCCTCGATCCCGAGCCATTGCAGGTAGCCGACGATGCCGAGCGCGGCCGAGAACACGCAGCTCACCGTGTAGGCCTTGAGCGCCAGCTCCATCCGGGCATGCGTGTCGTCCGAAAAGAACATCGCAAAGAACACGCACGTGACCACGAGGTAGATCAGCTGGATCGTCCAGGTGACCGGGAATTCCTCGTTCATGTACGGAAACAGGGCGGTGACGATCGCCACGAGGTAGAGCAGCAGGAGCGCCAGCAGCGGCACCGCCCCCCGGTGCAGGCGCACGCCGAGGCAGAGCCACAGCAGGATCGTCGGGATCGCCACCGCGTCGTAGGGCGAGGTTTCCGAGAATGCGAAGCAGGCGAAGAAGATGAAGGCTGCAAACAGCGCCTTGGCCAGCCCCCGGACGACGCCGATGAGCAGAATCCCGGCGGCGAATCCCGACGGGATCGGGATTCCGGGCGCTGCGGTGTGAGCCATGGATACGCGGACTCCGCGGGCCGGTTACGCTGGCCCGCACGTCCGGTATCCATGACAGCCAATGGTTGAGAATGGGCTTCGCGGCGCCCCGTCCTCAGGGGCTCAGACGCGGCAACTCTCGAACCCCTCGCGGATCGCCACCGGATCGAGGTTGCGCCCGATGAAGACCACCCGGGACACCCGGGGTTCGTCCGGGCGCCAGTCCCCCTGGACGTCGCCGTCGAGGATCATGTGCACGCCCTGGAAGACGAAGCGCTTCGGCTCGTTCGGGAAGGCGACGATGCCCTTGCAGCGCAGGATATCGGGCCCCTGGACCTGGGTCAGGTTCGAGATCCAGGGCATGAACTTCTCCGGATCGACCTCGCCGTCGATCCGGGCCGAGACCGACTGAATCTCGGAATCGTGATGGTGATGGTGGCCCTCCTCCAGGAAATCGGGCTCCACCTCCAAGATGCGGTCGAGGTCGAAGGCGTTGCGCTCGAGGACGGCCTCCAGGGGCACCGCGCAGTTCTGGGTGCGGTGGAGCTTGGCCAGCGGGTTGATGCCGCGGATCTCGGCCTCGACCCGGTCGAGGTCTTCGGGCGAGACGAGGTCGCTCTTGTTGAGCAGGATCACGTCCGCGAAGGCGATCTGGTTCTTGGCCTCGGGGGCATCCTTCAGGCGGTCGGACAGCCACTTGGCGTCGGCCACCGTCACCACGGCGTCGAGGCGGGCGGCGTCGCCGACATCCTGGTCGACGAAGAAGGTCTGGGCGACGGGGGCCGGGTCGGCCAGGCCCGTGGTCTCGACGATGATCGCGTCGAACTTGCCCCGGCGCTTCACCAGCCCGTCCATGATCCGGATCAGGTCGCCGCGCACGGTGCAGCAGACGCAGCCGTTGTTCATCTCGAACACTTCTTCGTCCGCGCCGACGACGAGATCGTTGTCGATACCGATTTCGCCGAACTCATTGACGATCACGGCGTAGCGCTTGCCATGATTTTCCGTGAGGATCCTGTTGAGCAGCGTGGTCTTGCCGGCACCGAGATAGCCGGTGAGCACGGTCACCGGAATCTTGCCGGCGGTCGAACCCGATGGGGCGGAAGCAGAACTCATGTCGGTCATGGCGGATTCTTCGATCGGATCTGCGGGATGGGTCGGGCGAGCGGCCCGCGAGCGTTGTCATATTGTAACAAATCCCGGCGAAGGAAGATGGAGCCACACGGTTTCGCGACCTGGCCCCCCGATCGATTGCGGATCAGCCAAGCTTTGCTCTAGGCACGTGGTGCAGTCTGGGTCCTCCGCCCGGACGGCACGCCTCGACAAGCGACTCCGATCACCATGAAACGGCCGGGGTCCGGGCCGAAGCATGCCCTCGTCAGCCATCACGGTCCTTCGCCCGGACCCAGAAGACCAACCACATGGACGCCCGCAACCCGCTGGAACAGGACGAGGCTTTCGCCGCGTCCACGCACAGGCGCCGCCCGCCGCTGCTCCTGATCGTCCTGGTGCTGCTCGTGGCTGCGGGCGGCCTAGCGCTCGCGGTCTCGGACCGCGCCCGCGAGTCCGCCTCGGGAATAGCCGCGGCGCTGTTCGGATCGAGCAAGCCCGATGCGGGGATCGAGGCCGAGAAGGCCGGCGCGGTCGAGCGGGTGTTCCGCCCGACCAAGGAGCAGCGCGCCGCCTTCGAGATCCTGCCGGTGGCGACGCAGGTGTTCCGCCCGGAGGGCTCCGCGGAAGGCCGCATCGCGCTCAACGACGACGACAACGTGCCGGTGGTCTCGCCCTATGCGGGCCGGGTGACCAAGGTGCTGGCCCGGGCGGGCGACGACGTGAAGGCGGGCGACGTGCTGCTGACGCTCGAGGCCACCGACATGGTCCAGGCGCAGAACGACTACCAGGCCGCCCTGAACAACCTCCAGAAGCAGCAGGCGCTGCTGAAGCTCGACCAGACCATCGCGGCGCGCCAGCAGGAGCTGTTCCAGGCCCATGCGGTGGCGCTGAAGGATTATCAGTCGGCGCAGAACGACGTCATCGCCGCCCAGAGCGATCTCAAGACCGCCGAGGCCGCCCTCGACGCCGTGCGGAACCGCCTGCGGCTCCTGGGCAAGTCCGACGCCGAGATCGCCGCCTACGAGAAGAACGGCCGCCTGAGCCCGGAGACGCAGATCCGGGCGCCGATCGCCGGCACGATCGTCCAGCGCAAGGTCGGAACCGGGCAGTTCCTCTCGGCCTCGAGCGACCCGGTCTTCGTGATCGGCGACCTGTCCACGGTGTGGCTCGTGGCCAACGTGCGCGAGAGCGAGATCCCGAAGATCCGCATCGGCCAGGAGGTCGAGGCGAAGGTGGCGGGCTTCGGCGCGCGGGTGTTCAAGGCCCGGGTGAACTACATGGCCGCGAGCCTCGACCCGGCCACGCGGCGCCTCGCCGTGCGCAGCGAGGTCGACAATCCCGACCGCGTCCTGCGCCCGGAGATGTTCGCCACCTACACGATCATCACCGGCAAGGGCGAGCCCAGCCCGAGCGTGCCGCTGGCCGCGATCGTGTACGAGGGCGACCGCACCCATGTCTGGGTGGCCCGCCAGGACGGCGCCGTGGAAGCGCGCGACATCAAGCTCGGCGTGATCAACGGCGACAACGCGCAGGTCGTCGACGGCCTGCACGCGGGTGAGCAGATCGTGACCCGGGGGGCCCTGTTCATCGACCGGGCGGCCACCGGCGACAAGGCGTCCTGAGCGGGAATCCCGGGCGATGAACAGCCTGATCGTCTTCTCGCTGCGCCAGCGCGTGCTGGTCGTGCTGCTGTTCGTGGTGATGCTCGGCATCGGCTACGGCGCCTACACGCAGCTCAACATCGAGGCCTATCCCGACCCGGTGCCACCGCTGGTCGACGTGATCACCCAGAACCCGGGGCAATCCGCCGACGAGATCGAGCGCTACATCACCATCCCCCTGGAGGTGGCGCTGGCCGGCATCCCCAACGCCCAGGTGGTGCGCACGATCTCGCTGTTCGGCCTGTCCGACGTGAAGGTCCAGTTCAACTACGAGTACACGTACGACCAGGCGCTGCAGCGGGTGCTCAACCGCCTGTCGCAGGCGCCGAGCCTGCCCAACGGCGCCACCCCGCAGATCTCGCCGACGAGCCCGGTGGGCGAGATCATGCGCTACAAGCTGGTCGGCCCGGCGGGCTACTCGCCGATGGACATGAAGACCCTGCAGGACTGGGTGCTGCAGCGCCGGTTCAAGGCGATCCCGGGCGTCACCGACGTGACCGCCTTCGGCGGCAAGGCCAAGGAATACGAGGTCGCGGTCGACCTGAATCGCCTCCAGGCCCAGGGCCTGACCCTGGTCCAGCTGACCACGGCGCTCAACAACGCCTCGATCAACGTCGGCGGCCAGACCCTGAATGTCGGCCAGCAATCCGCGGTGGTGCGCGGCATCGGCCTGATCCGCGACATGGACGACATCAAGGACACTATGATCAGCCTCGTCAACGGCACCCCGGTGCTGGTGCGCGACGTGGCCGAGGTCCGCGTGTCGAACGCCCCGCGGCTCGGCATCGTCGGGCACGACGACCAGTCGGACGTGGTCGAGGGCATCGTGCTGATGAGCCGCGGCGGCCAGAGCCTGCCGACGCTGCAGCGCGTCGAGGCCGAGATCGACAAGATCAACAACTCGACGATCCTGCCGCCCGACGTGAAGATCGAGCGGATCTACGACCGGTCGGGCCTGATCCACACCACGACCCACACGGTGATGCACAACCTCGTCTTCGGGGTGGTGCTGGTGTTCATCGTGCAGTGGCTGTTCCTCGGCTCGCTCACCAGCGCGATCATCGTGGCAGCCACGATTCCGTTCGCCCTCGGCTTCGCGATCCTGATCCTGGTGGTGCGCGGCGACTCGGCCAACCTGCTGTCGCTCGGCGCGATCGATTTCGGCCTGATCGTCGACGCCACGGTGATCATGGTCGAGAACGTGTTCCGCCACCTCGCCGAGCCCGAGCATACCGAGGGTCAGCAAGCCCCCGAGGGGCTCGAGGGCCGGCTCGGCACCATCGCCATCGCGGGCGTCGAGGTGAACCGGGCGATCTTCTTCTCGGCGATCATCATCATCGTCGGCTTCCTGCCGCTTTTCACGATGAGCGGCGTCGAGGGCCACATCTTCGGGCCGATGGCCAAGACCTACGCCTACGCGCTGGTCGGCGGCCTGCTCGCGACCTTCACGGTCTCGCCGGCCCTGTCGGCGCTGATCCTGCCGAAGAAGCTCGAGGAGCGGGACACGCTGATCGTGCGGGTCCTGCGCGCCGGGCACGAGCGCGTCCTGGCCTTCGGCCTGAAGAACCGGGTGCTCGCGCTGTCGGTGATGCTCGTGGTGCTGCTCGCCTCGGGGCTGGCGGCCCGGAACCTCGGCCTCGAATTTCTGCCCCGCCTCGAAGAGGGCAACCTCTACGTGCGCGGCACCATGCCGTCCTCGATCTCGCTGGAGGCCGGCAACGCCTATGTCCAGCGCCTGCGCAAGATCTTCCAGGAGGTCCCGGAGGTCGTCACGGTGATCTCGCACCAGGGCCGGCCCAATGACGGCACCGACGCCACCGGCTTCTTCAACGTCGAGATCCTGGCCCCGCTCAAGCCGATCGACGAGTGGCGCAAGGGCCTCGACAAGGACACGCTGATCCACGACCTCAGCAAGAAGCTGGAAGCGGAGTTTCCCGGGATCGAGTTCAACTTCTCGCAATATATCGAGGACAACGTCCAGGAGGCGGCCTCGGGCGTGAAGGGCGAGAACTCGGTCAAGATCTACGGCAGCGACCTCGCCCAGCTCACCAAGACCGCCAACGCGGCCAAGGCGGCGCTGGCCACGGTGCCCGGCATCACCGACCTGGCGGTGTTCGAATCGCTCGGCCAGCCGACCGTGCGGATCGACGTCGACCGCCACAAGGCAGCCCGCTACGGCCTGTCGATCGGCGACGTGAACACCACGATCCAGGCGGCGATCGGCGGCCAGACCGCCGGCGACCTCTACGAGTACGGCTCGGACCGCCACTTCTCCATGCGGGTGCGGCTGGCCAAGGAATACCGCTCGTCGCTGGCCGGCATCCGCAACATCGCGGTGGGCGCCCAGAATCCCAATGGCGGCGTGATCCAGGTGCCGCTCTCCGAGATCGCCGACGTGGATCTCGTCTCGGGCGCCTCGTTCATCTACCGCGAGGACCAGGAACGCTACATCCCGGTGAAGTTCTCGGTGCGCGGGCGCGACCTCGGCAGCGCCGTGATCGAGGCCCAGCGCAAGGTCGCTGAGGCCGTGGACCTGCCGCCGGGCTACCGGATGGAGTGGGTCGGCCAGTTCACCAACCTCAAGGATGCCGCGACCCGGCTCAGCCTGGTCGTGCCGGTCACCCTGCTGCTGATCGCGCTCCTGCTGTTCATCAACTTCTCCTCCCTGGCGGACATGCTGCTCACCCTGTCGGTGATCCCGATGGCGATGATCGGCGGCATCTTCGCCCTGTCGTTCACCGGCACGCCGTTCTCGATCTCGGCGGCGATCGGCTTCATCGCGCTGTTCGGCATCTCGACCATGGAGGGCGTGATCCTCCTGGCCTATTACAACCAGCTCCTCGACGAGGGCTGGCAGCGCAAGGAGGCGGTGTGGAACGCCGCGGTCGTGCGCATGCGCCCGGTGATGATGACCTGCGTCGCCGCCTGCGTCGGCCTGCTGCCGGCGGCGATCTCCACCGGCATCGGCTCGCAGGTGCAGAAGCCCCTCGCCCTGGTGGTGGTCGGCGGCATCATCCTGGCGCCCAACCTGATCCTGGTGGTCGTGCCGGTGCTGATCTCGCTGTTCTCGCGGCGGCACCCGAACCCGAATGCCCGGGCCCGGACCGAGCATCGGGTCGCGGCATGAGCCGGATGAGAGCGGTGCGGGCCGGGAATCGTCACGTGGCCGGGGCGCCACAGCGCGGCGCCGGCACACAGCATCGGAGCGCCGTCGGATTGACTTGGCCGTCAGCCCGGACGCTCTACCGAGGGAGGGGTTTCGGGGGCATGATGGTGGAGTTGGCGCCGATCCGGTGCGGTCGCACGGCCGCCATGCTGGCGGCGGCCCTGTCCCTGTCGGCCTGCGCGGTCGGCCCGAACTACGTGCCGCCCGAGGCGCCGCCGGTCAGCCGCTACACCAAGGAGCCGCTGAAGGACCCCTCGGCCGCCGACAACATCCGCACCCGTCAGGGCGGATCGGCGGATCAGAGCTTCGTCTCCGGCGCCGACATCCCCGGCCAATGGTGGACGCTGTTCCACTCCAAGGCTTTGAACCAGCTCGTCGAGCAGGCGCTCGCCAACAACCCGACCCTGGAGGCGGCGCAGGCCTCGCTGCGGATCGCGCAGCAGAACGTGCTGGCCCAGAAGGGCACGCTCTATCCGAGCCTGACCGCGACCCCGCAGGTGCAGGGCATCCTGGCACCCGGTCTCGACCTGCAATCGCCGCTCAACAACGAGAGCCGGTTCCTCTACAGCCTGTCCACGCCGCAGGCCGTGGTCGCCTACAATCCCGACGTGTTCGGCGGGAATCGGCGCCAGATCGAGTCGCTGGAGGCCACCACCGAGAACCAGCGCTTCCAGCTCGAGGCCGCCTATCTCAGCCTCACCGGCAACGTCGTCGCCGCCGCCATCCAGGAGGCGGCCCTGCGGGCGCAGATCGACGCCACCCGCAAGGTCATCCAGGCGCAGACCGAGGTGCTGCAGCTGTTCAACAAGCAGCTCTCGCTCGGCCAGATCGCCGGGGCCGACGTGGTCCAGCAGCAGGCGGCCTTGGCCCTGTCGCAGCAATTGCTGCCGCCGCTGGAGAAGCAGCTGGCGCAGCAGCGCAACCTCCTCACCGCGCTGGCCGGGCGGCTGCCTTCCGACGAGATCGCGGAGACCTTCCAGCTCTCAGCCCTGCGCCTGCCGACCAAGCTGCCGGTGAGCCTGCCCTCGCGCCTCGTGCAGCAGCGCCCCGACGTGAAGGCGGCCGAGGCCCTCGTGCAGCAGGCGAGCGCCAGCGTCGGCGTCGCCGTGGCCAACCGCCTGCCGCAATTCAGCCTCACCGCCACCGGCGGCTCCAGCGCCGTGCGGCTCGCGCAGGTGACCAATCCCGGGGCGGCGTTCTTCACGATCATCGGCCAGGCGACGGCGCCGATCTTCGACGCCGGCACCCTGTTCCGCCGCCAGCGGGCGGCCGAGGAGACGCTGACCCAGGCGCAGGCCCAGTACAAGGCGACGGTGATCACCGCCTTCCAGAACGTCGCCGACGCGCTGCGGGCGCTCCAGGCCGACGCCAAGGCGGTGGCCGCCGCCGACGCCGCGGTGAGCGCCACCAACCAGAGCCTCGGGCTGATCCGCAAGCAGTACACGGCGGGCGCCGTCACCTCGACACAGGTGCTGATCGCCCAGCAGGGCTACCTCTCGGCGCTCGTCACCTCGGCGGGTGCCCGCGCCACGCAATACGCCGACAGCGCGGCCCTGTTCGTGGCGCTGGGCGGCGGCTGGTGGAACCGCAACGACGTGGCCCCGCCCCCGCCCGAGACGGACCCGCTGAAGTTCCTGTAAGCCGGCGGGCCCCGGCCTCACACATCCATCGCGATGGCGTCCTGCAGCATCTGGTCGGCGGCGCTCATGACCTTGGTGTTGGCCGTGTAGGCCTGCTGGGTCTCGATCATCTTGGAGAACTGGTCCGAGATGCCGGCATTCGATTGCTCGACCGACCCGGCGGCGATGGTCGCGCCGGCGAGCCCGAAGCTCGGCGCGCCGGACCGGCCGTTGGCCACGTAGGTGCCGCCGTCGAGGGAGGTCAGGTTGTCCTGCCCGCCGAACTGGGCCAGCGTCAGCGCGCCGAGCGGCTGCGTGCTGCCATCCGCGCCCGTGCCGGTGAGCGTGCCCGCGGGCGAGACCGTCAGGCTCGCCAGGGTGTCCGCCCCGGTGGGGACCTGGACCGGCGCCGTCGAAGAGGGGCCGGCGAACAGGTAATAGCCCGCGCCGTTGACTAGGTAGCCGCTCGAATCCGGGGCGAAATCGCCGCGCCGCGTATAGGCGGTCTCGCCCGTGAAGGTCGGGCTCTCCGGCGTGCCGGTGTTCGACCGGACCACGAAATAGCCGTTGCCCGAGATCGCGAGGTTGGTCGCGATTCCGGTGGACTGGATCGTCCCCTGGATCCCGAGGGTGTCGCGGGTGCTGGTCGAGACGCCGCCGCTCGTCTGCGCCCTGGCCGTGGTCTGGGCCAGCATGTCGGCGAAGCTCGTCTCCGTGGTCTTGAACCCCGCCGTCTGGGTGTTGGCGATGTTCCCGGAGATGTTGTTGAGCGCGAAGGCCTGCGCCGAAGCACCGGCCACCGAATTCGAGAGCGCGTCGTACAAGCCCATCGGGGTCTCCCGTCCCCAGACCGGCCTGAAAACCGATCCTAGACAGGCCTATAGACGCGCAGCACGGTTAATCGGCGGTGTGTCAGCGAATGTTGCTGCCCGACCGCCGCCAGGTTCGGATCGCACACGGATCTCCGGGCTCAGGCGCCGATGACACTCACAACGATCTCGCGCCGGTGCGGCCGGTCGCGGTGCTCGATCAGGTAGATCCCCTGCCAGGTGCCGAGAGCCAGCCTGCCCTCGACCAGGGGGATGTTCAGGGCCGAATCCGTGACCAGGGTTCGGATATGGGCCGGCATGTCGTCCGGCCCCTCGGCGCCGTGGACGTAAGGGGCGCCGCGCGGCGCGAAGCCGTCGAGGGCCGCCATCAGGTCGGTCTGCACGTCCGGGTCGGCATTCTCCTGGATGGTCAGCGAGGCCGAGGTGTGCCGGCAGAACAGAGTGACGAGCCCGTCCCGGATGCCGCTGTCCCGCACGAACTCCGCCACCGCCCCGGTGAAATCCGTGAAGCCCTGCCCCGGCGTCGCGATGGTCAGGCGGCCGCTCGCCTGGCGTGCCACCGCGCCCGATACCAGGGGCTCGACTGAACCGATCTTGCCCTGCCTCATGCATCCGTCTCCGTCAGCGTTGCACCCGGTGCGATCTCGCGCTCGCCGCGGGCGAGGATCCGCTCCAGCACGTCGATCCGGTCGGCCTCCGCAGGCGGCTTGTCCCAGCGGATCCGGCTGACCCGGGGGAAGCGCATCGCCACGCCGGACTTGTGCCGGGTCGAGCGCTGGACGCCCTCGAAGGCGATCTCCAGCACGAGCCCGGCTTCCAGCCCGTGGGCGACCTCGCGCACCGGCCCGAACCGCTTGGTGGTGTTGTTGCGGACATAGCGGTCGAGCTTGGCGAGCTCGGCATCGGTGAAGCCGTGATAGGCCTTGCCCACCGGCACCAGCTCGTCCCCGCCCTCGGGGGCCTCCCGCCAGACCCCGAACGTGTAGTCCGAGTAGAACGACGAGCGCTTCCCGTGGCCGCGCTGCGCGTACATCATCACCGCATCGACGATATGGGGCTCGCGCTTCCACTTCCACCAGGGGCCTTTCGGGCGACCCGGCAGGTAGGGGCTGTTGAGACGCTTGAGCATTACGCCCTCGATCGCGTCCGCATCCTCCCCGGCGCCCACCGAGGCCGGGTCGGCCCGGGCGGCGGCGAGCGCCTCCCAATCCGCGAAGGGGACCAGCGGCGAGATATCGATCCGGGCATGGTCGAGGCGGGTGACCAGGGCCTCCAGCTTCTCCCGGCGGGTCGCGAACGGCTCGGCCCGCAGGTCGTCGCCGTCGAGCGTCAGGAGGTCGTAGGCCCGGACATGGGCGGGGAATTCTTCGAGGAGCTTGGCGGTCACGGCCTTCCGGTTCAGGCGCTGCTGCAGGACGTTGAAGCTCTGGACCCGGCGCTCGCGCAGGATCAGCAGCTCGCCGTCCAGCGTGCCCGTGAAGCCGATCGCCTCGGCGAGATCGGGGAACGCCCCGGTGATGTCCTCGCCGGTGCGGGAATAGACCTTGGCGACCTGGGCGCCGGCACGGTCGAGTCCGCCGACGAGCTGGACGCGGATGCCGTCCCATTTCCACTCCGCCGAGAACGCCTCCGGCTCGAGCTTCTCGAGATCGGCCTCCTCCTCGATCGGATGCGACAGCATCGGCGGCCGGAACGGCGCCGGATTGCGCGTCTCGGGCCGCTCGGCCCTCCCCTCGACCCAGGCGAACAGCGTCTCGAACGGCGGCGTGAGCCCGTGCCAGACCTCCTCGACCGCATCCGCCTCGTGGCCGCCCAGCGCGCCGACCGCGGTCTTGGCAAGCCGCGCCGAGACACCGACGCGCAGGTTGCCGGTGACGAGCTTCAGGAGCGCCCAGCGCCCGGTCTCGTCGAGGGCGTCGAGCCATTCGGCCAGATGCTGGGGCAGCTCCCGCTTCGGGATGGTCGCCAGGGTCTCCACGACCTCGGCGAGGGTCGGGACATGCGGGGGCGGGTTGTTGTGGCCGGGTCCGGGCTCGCGCGGCGCCACCGGCCCCGGCCAGATCAGCGCCGTAGTCTCGGCGAGATCGCCGACGTAGTTGTGCGACAGGCGGAACAGCACCGGGTCGATGCGCTCCTCGACCAGGCCGCGGATCAGGGCCGGCTTGGCCTCGCGGAAACTCAGCGTGCCGGTCATGGCGCCCAGCGCGTAGCCGCGCTCCGGATCCGGAGTGCGCGCGAAGAAATCCTGGAGCATCCGCAGCTTGGCGTTGCGGCGCGGCTCGTAGGCGAGGCGGTCGAGGAGATGGGCGAAGTCGTTCACGCCGCCACCTCCGGCTCCGGAGCGTCGGCCGGGGTCGGCTCCGCCTCGCCGTCGTCGCCATAGCCCAGCAGGTGCAGCGGCTTGGCCTTGATGCCTTGGGTCCCGCACCAATGGACCAGGGCATCCTCCTGGCCGTGCGTCACCCAGACCTCGCCGGCGCCGGTGTCCCGGATCGTGCGGCACAGGTCCGGCCAGTCGGAATGGTCGGAGATCACCAGCGGCAGCTCGACGCCCTTCTGGCGGGCGCGGGCGCGGACCCGCATCCAGCCGGAGGCGAAGCAGGTCACGGGATCGGGAAACTTGCGCGACCACAGATCCTGCATCGCGCTGGGCGGGCAGAGCACGATCGCGCCGTGCAGATCCTTGCGGTCGGCGGCCACGACCTTCGGGGTCTCGCCCAGGGGGATGCCCTCGCGCTTGTATAGCTCGGTCAGCTTCTCCATCGCCCCGTGCAGGTGGATCGGCCGGTCCCAGCCCTCCTCACGCAGCAGCGCCATCACACGCTGCGCCTTGCCCAGCGCGTAGGCCCCGACGATGTGGGCCCGCTCGGGGAACAGGGCCACGGAGGCCATGAGCTTGCGGACCTCGTCGCGGGTGTCCGGATGGGTGAAGACCGGCAGGCCGAAGGTCGCCTCGGTGATGAACACGTCGCAGGGCACCACCTCGAAGGGCAGGCAGGTCGGGTCCGGCGCCCGCTTGTAGTCGCCCGACACCACGACCCGGACGCCGTCGCGCTCGATGGCGATCTGGGCGGAGCCGAGCACGTGGCCGGCGGGGGCGTAGCGCACCGTGACGTCGCCGACGCGCAGAGCCTCGCCGAGCCGGGCCTCCTGCCGCTGGCGGCAGAAATCCTCGCCGTAGCGCACCGCCATAATCCGCAGGGTCTCGGGCGTCGCCAGCACGTGGCCGTGGCCGGCGCGCGCATGGTCGGCATGGCCGTGGGTGATGAGCGCGCGCTCCACCGGCCAGGTCGGATCGACGTGGAAGCCCCCGAGCGGGCAGTAGAGGCCCTCGCGGGTCAGGGTGAGGAGATCGCTCGCGCGTGTCGGCATCGGGTCCGTTGCTGCCGGTGGAGTCCGCCGGTGGCCCCGGTATATAGGCGGCCCCGACCCGGCAGACGCATGGCCACGCAACACAGTTCCGGCGACCTCCTCGCCGACCGCCGCTATCGCTACGCGGAAGCCTGCCTGGCGGATGGCGACCATGCCGGGGCGGCCGATCTCGCCGAGCAGGCGCTGGAGATCGCGCCCCGCTACGCGCCGGCCTGGCTGCTGCTGGGCCGCGCCCGGGAGGGGCTGGCCGTGCAGGACAACGACCCGGCTTTGCGGGCGGCGGCGACGCGGGCCTATGCCTGCGCCCTCGACATCGACCCCGACGACACCCTCGGCGTGCGCGCGCACCTGGTCCGCCTCGGCGAAGGTGCCGGCCTGCCGGCGCTGTCACCGGCCTATGTCCGGGCCCTGTTCGACGGCTACGCGCCGCGTTTCGAGCGCCACCTCGTGGACGGGCTGGGCTATGTCGGCCCGCAGCTCGTCCGGGATGCCCTGCCGCCCGTACCGGAGCGGTTCGAGGCGGCGCTCGATCTCGGCTGCGGCACGGGCCTGATGGGCGCGGCGATCCGCGACCGGGTCGGACATCTCACCGGGGTCGACCTCTCGCCCGGCATGCTCACCCTCGCCCGAGCCAAGAGGCATCACGGCCAGCCGCTTTACGACCGCCTGGCCGAGGGCGATCTCATGGCGTTCCTGGCGGGCGAGCCGCCGGACTCCGCTGATCTGTGCCTCGCCGCGGACGTACTGATCTACATGGCGGATCTCGGCCCGGTCCTGGAGCGGGTCGCCCGGGCCCTGCGACCGGGTGGCCTCGCGGCCTTCACCGTCCAGTCCCATGACGGCGACGGTGCGCGCCTGGGCGCCGACGGGCGCTACGCCCACGCGGATTCCCACATCACGGAGGCGGCGTCCGGTGCCGGCCTGGAGATCCTGATGCTGCGCCCCGCCGATGTGCGGCGCGAAGGCGGTCGGCCGGTCCCGGGCCGGATCGTCGTGCTGCACCGCACACGCCAATGATTCGCCGCGCATGAAACTGCTTGGGCATTCGTCCATTGTCTGTCGGCTGCGCGCGGCGCGGCGATGGAATCGGGGACAGGCATGGCGGATTTCGGCGGCGGGAACGATGGGCGCGCACCTGAGCGCAAGCCCGACCCGCCCGTGGATCGCTCCTTCCCGGCCGATCCCCGAACGCGCATCGCCTTCGCCATCGCGCTGGCGACGCTGGCAGGCTGCGCCGATTCGATTGGCTTCCTGGAATTCTCGCAGCTGTTCATGTCGTTCATGTCGGGCAACACCACGCGCTTCGGCGTGGCGGTGTCCAACGGCGACTGGGAGAACGTCACCCGGGTCGCCAGCACCATCAGCCTGTTCTGCTTCGGCGCCTTCCTGGGCACGCTGATCGCGGCCTGGGTCGGACGCTGGCGGCTGGCCGTCCTGCTGACGCTGCAGGCGCTGCTCCTCGCCGGCGGCCTGCTGATGCCCTGGGGCACCTTCGCCTATCCGCTGCACGCCTACCCGATCGTGCTGGCCCTGGGCCTCCAGAATGCAACCCTGCAGGATGAGGGCGGTCGCTCGCTCGCGCTGACCTACGTCACCGGCGCGGTGGTTCGCTTCGGCACCGGCTGCGCCAACCTGCTGCTCGGCACGGTGGCGCCCTCGTTCTGGATCCAGGCGCCGCTCTGGGCCGGCCTCAGCACCGGCGCGGTCGTCGGCGGCCTGCTGGATATGCGCTACGGCGAATCCGCCTTCCTGTTCCCGGCCGGCCTCGCCGCGATCCTGGCCCTGGTGGCGATCGCCCTGACCATCGCCAAGCCCGGCAGCACCCTGGTCGCCGGCTCGGCGCCGGCCCCCGATGCCAGCCCCAAGGCCGAGGTGATCGACGCCATCCACTGAGGCCGCCCCGGCGGCTCGCCCGGCACGGCGACAGGGCGGTTCAGCTGTCGGAATCCCGGTAGCTGCCCCGCCCCTGCTTGATCACGGCGCGGCTCTTCTTGGCGCCGATGCGCCGCTCCTTCGAACCCTTCGTCGGCTTGGTCGCCCGGCGAATGGGCGGCGGCGGCTTGGCAGCCTCGGTCACGAGCTCGACCAGCCGTTGCAGCACATCGGCCCGGTTGCGCTCCTGGGTCCGGTGGCGCTGCCCGGACAGGACCAGGACGCCGTCCTTGGTCAGACGCCGGCCGGCGAGCTTGTACAGGTTCGCCTTGACCCGGTCATCGACCGAGGGCGAGGCCAGGATCGACCAGCGCAGCTGGACCGCCGTCTCGACCTTGTTGACGTTCTGCCCGCCCGCCCCCGAGGCGCGCATGAACGACAACTCGATCTCGTCATCCTCGATGGTGATCCGCGCGTTCACCCTCAGGGGCATGGCGACCTCCGCCCCGCGTCGCGGAACGCGCTCGACCGAGGCCGACCGCAGGTGCGCTGGAACACCGGTTCCGGCGCAGAGGCGGCGATCCTGTGGGTGCGAACCGGAGCCACGATCGCCATATCCTCTCGTACCGGCGGTCGGCCGCGCCGGGCCGGCGATGCCGGGCTCAGGCGGCCTCGGCCGGGGTCCGGGCGCGCAAAGCCAGGGCATGCAGCCCGCGCTTGAACGCATCGTCCAGCAGGGCATTGACCAGGCGGTGCCGCTCCACGCGGCTCTTGCCCTCGAAAGCCGAGGCGACGATGTCGAGCCGGTAATGGGTCTCACCCCCGGGCCGCGCGCCGGAATGGCCCGCATGCAGGTGTGATTCGTCGATCACGTCGAGCCGGGCCGGCGCGAGTTCCGCGCGCAGCTTCGCCTCCATCCAGCCCCGAAGGGTGCCGTCGTCACCAGTCCCGTCAGCCATCGCGCCCTCACCTGATATCGTCGGCATCCGTCAAGCCCGATCCCGCGCATGCGTCATCAGGCCCAGTGCCCTTGTGTCTCCGGTTTGCCCCCTCATAATCGGCCCGTCATGGATCTCAACTCGCGCCTGTTCGACAGCATCCGGATCAGAAAACCGTCCTGCGACGAGCCGAAGCCTGCGGCCGATGGCACGTGCGAGAGCCCGGGCTGCACGCAGCCGGGCCTGCACCGGGCGCCGAAGGGCCGCAAGGCGGAAGGCCAGTACTGGCGGTTCTGCATCGACCACGTCCGCGCCTACAATGCGAGCTACAACTATTTCGACGGCATGAACGATGCCGCCGTCCAGGCCTATCAGAAGGACGCGATCATCGGGCACCGCCCGACCTGGGCCATGGGGGTGAACCCGGCCGGCCAGGGCAAGCCCGCCGAGGAGCCGACCCGCGACTGGGCCTATGTCGATCCGCTCGGCATCCTGCGCGGTGCCGGCGTCGAGGGACGCCGCCGCGCCCGCCAGCCGGAGCCGGAGAAGCCCCGCCGCACCGCCACGGTGCGCCGTGCCCTCGACGTGATGGGGCTCGAAGAAGGCGCGGACGGACCCGCCATCAAGGCGCAGTACAAGGCGCTGGTGAAGCGCTTCCACCCCGACGCCAATGGCGGCGACCGCTCGTTCGAGGAGCGGCTGCGGGACATCATCCGCGCCCACGACGTTCTGCGTGCCGCCGGTCTCTGCTGAGCGGCACGAACGATGCAGGCCGGATCGCCGGAGCGCCGTGAGGCCGCAGCGGAACCCCCTTCGTCGTCGAGCGCTCTAGGATAAGGCAAATTGCCCGGCGCAGCCCTATATGAGGCTCGTGCCGGTCGGTGGCGCTGCACAGCGCTGCCGTTTAAAGATTGAGTCCGCCCCGCGGCGGATGCCCGGCTCGACGTTACTTCCGTGCGGAAGCTCCATGCCCTCGGGCCGGAGTTCCCGCGCCTCACGAGGTCCCGAATGCTCTCTGACGACACGCCCGCCGCGCTGCCCGACCGCACCGTTTCCGTCCGCGAGGTCTTCGGCATCGACCTCGACCTCAAGGTTCCGGCCTATGCCGAACGAGAGGAACACGTCCCCGATCTCGATCCGGATTACATCTTCGACCGGGAGACCACGCTGGCGATCCTGGCCGGCTTCGCGCGCAACCGCCGCGTGATGGTCACCGGCTATCACGGCACCGGCAAGTCGACCCATATCGAGCAGGTCGCCGCGCGGCTGAACTGGCCCTGCGTGCGGATCAACCTCGACAGCCACGTCTCGCGCATCGATCTCGTCGGCAAGGACGCGATCGTGCTGAAGGACGGCAAGCAGGTCACCGCCTTCCAGGACGGCATCCTCCCCTGGGCGCTGCAGAACAACGTCGCCCTGGTGTTCGACGAGTACGATGCCGGGCGGCCGGACGTGATGTTCGTGATCCAGCGCGTGCTGGAGCTGTCGGGCCGGCTGACGCTGCTCGACCAGAAGCGCGTGATCCGCCCGCACCCGGCCTTCCGGCTGTTCGCCACCGCCAACACCGTGGGCCTCGGCGACACGTCGGGCCTCTATCACGGCACCCAGCAGATCAACCAGGGTCAGATGGACCGCTGGTCGATCGTGACCACGCTGAACTACCTGCCGCATGACCGCGAGGTCGACATCGTGCTCTCGAAGGCGGTGCATTACCGCAACGACCAGGGCCGCGACATCGTCAACCGGATGGTGCGCGTGGCGGACCTGACCCGCAACGCGTTCATGAACGGCGACCTCTCCACGGTCATGAGCCCGCGCACGGTCATCACCTGGGCCGAGAACGCGGACATCTTCAAGGATGTCGGCTTCGCGTTCCGGGTGACCTTCCTGAACAAGTGCGACGAGCTCGAGCGGACCCTGGTGGCCGAGTTCTACCAGCGCGCCTTCGGCAAGGAACTGCCCGAGAGCGCGCTGAACGTCGCCCTGAGCTGACCGCATGGAGGACGCGATGGCGCATCCGGCCCCGACACGCGAGGACGCTCCGGCGCCTCCGCATGCCGAGGGGCGGACGCGCTACGCGGACGATGTCTACACTTGGGTTCAGGAGCAGGTCGCCCTGCTCCGTGCCGGCCAGGTGGACGCGCTCGACCTCGACAACATCGCCGAGGAATTGAGCGACGTGGGCTCGGAACAATACGACAAGCTTGAGAGCGCGATCGAGGTGCTCTTGGCCCATATGCTCAAATGGGACCATCAGCCCGAACGGCGCAGCCGAAGCTGGTCGCTCACGATCGCCGAGCAGCGGGTGCGGATCGAGAAGCAGCTGCGCCGGAACCCGGGCCTCAAGTCACGCATCGTCGAGGCTATCACTGACGGCTATCGGCTCGGCAGGCTTCGAGCCGCCCGCGAGATGAAGCGCTCGCCCAACACATTCCCCGAGGAGTGTCCCTACACCTGGGACGACATCCTGAATCGCCCCTTCGAATTCGAGGCCGACCGGTAGCCCCCGCATGTCCATCTCCAACCGCAAGCCCGGCGAGCGTCGCGAATCCGTGGCCGAGCCCCTGAAGCGCTCGGTGGCCGGGTGCCTGCGCGCCATCGCCCGCCGGTCCGAGGTCGAGGTGACCTACGCCACCGACCGGCCGGCGCTGACCGGCGACAAGGCCCGGCTGCCCGAGCCGCCCCGCAAGCTCTCGGCGCAGGACGTGGCGGTGCTGCGCGGCAATGCCGACGCCATGGCGCTGCGGCTCGGCTGCCACGACATCGCGGTGCATCGCCGGCTCGCCCCCGAGAATGCCGCCGCCCGCGCGGTCTACGACGCGGTGGAGCAGGCCCGGGTCGAGGCGATCGGCTCGCGGCGGATGACGGGGGTGGCCAGCAACATCACCGCGATGCTGGAGGACCGCTACCATCGCGGCGGCAAGTACGAGACCATCACCGACCGGGCCGACGCCCCGATGGAGGACGCCGTCGCCCTGATGGTGCGCGAGCGCCTGACCGGGCAGCAGCCCCCCGAGGCGGCCGCCAAGATCGTCGCGTTGTGGCGCGAGCATATCGAGGCCAAGGCCGGCCCCAACCTCGACGGGCTGATCGGCTCGATCGAGGACCAGCGCAAGTTCGCCCGCTCCGTGCGCGACCTGCTGACCTCCCTCGACATGTCGGACGAGACGCCGTTCGACGCCGAGGATGACGAGAACGACGACGAGAACGACGCCCAGGACGACGAGCAGAACCCGAGCGAGGGCGATTCCGAGGAGAAGAGCCAGGGCGAGCGCGCCGAGATCGAGACCTCGGAGGAAGCCTCCGACGAGATCGAGGAGGGTGCGCAGGAATCCGCCGACGCGCCGTCGGGCGAATTGCCCGACGAATCCGAGGATGCGGAATCCGAGGAGGCCTCTGAAGCGTCGCGGCCGCCGACGCGCCAGGGCAACGAGGCGCGCGGGCCCGAATACCGGGTGTTCAACCCGCGGTTCGACGAGATCATCCACGCCGAGGAGCTGTGCGACGCCGACGAGCTGTCGCGCCTGCGCAGCTACCTCGACAAGCAGCTCTCGCACCTCCAGGGGGTCGTCGGTCGCCTCGCCAACCGGCTGCAGCGCCGCCTGCTGGCCCAGCAGAACCGCGCCTGGGACTTCGACCTCGAGGAGGGCCAGCTCGATCCGGCCCGGCTCGTCCGCGTGGTCATCGACCCCTACCAGCCGCTCTCCTTCAAGCAGGAGAAGGACACCAATTTCCGCGACACCGTGGTCACGCTGCTCCTCGACAATTCCGGGTCGATGCGCGGCCGGCCGATCACCGTGGCGGCGACCTGTGCCGACATCCTGGCGCGGACCCTGGAGCGCTGCGGCGTCAAGGTCGAGATCCTCGGCTTCACCACCCGGGCCTGGAAGGGCGGGCAGAGCCGCGAGGCCTGGCTCGCCGCCGGCAAGCCGCCGAACCCGGGCCGCCTGAACGACCTGCGCCACATCGTCTACAAATCCGCCGACGCGCCCTGGCGCCGGGCCCGGAAGAATCTCGGGCTGATGATGCGCGAGGGTCTCCTCAAGGAGAATATCGACGGCGAGGCCCTCGACTGGGCGCACAAGCGCCTGCTCGGGCGCCCGGAGCAGCGCAAGATCCTGATGGTGATCTCGGACGGCGCGCCGGTCGACGACTCGACCCTCTCGGTCAATGCCGGCAACTATCTCGAGCGGCACCTGCGCTGGATGATCGAGGAGATCGAGACCCGCTCGCCGGTGGAGCTCCTGGCCATCGGCATCGGCCACGATGTGACCCGCTATTACCGCCGGGCCGTGACGATCATCGACGCCGAGGAACTGGGCGGTGCCATGACGGAAAAGCTGGCCGAGCTGTTCGAGGAGAACGGCTCCCCGGCCCCCGTGGGCCGAGCCCTGCGCGCCGCCGGCGGGCGGCGCTGACGCGCGCGGCGTCGGGGGCAAAACCCCTCGACGCGGCCGAAACATCGATCCACCGTCACGCGGCGAGGATTCGATCTCGCCGGCACCAAATGGGTGCGCCGGCAAGGTTCGCTTCGTGGGATCGAAAGCGGCACGCCCTGATTCGTTCTCGTACGATACGGCGCCCCGGAGGTGCAGCAACGCGCCGACTTTCTCGGGAAGACAGCCGTCAGAAGTTGAACTTCGGCAAGCGCAACATCTTCATATAGCCATATCAGATCAAGAAGAAATCTAATCCGTTGCGCGGACACAACTCGCGACACGTCACAGAACGATAGCGGCGGTAATTTCTGACCCGCGATTGCCTCCCCTCCATCAGCAACTCACTTCTCGCGCACAAGCGAACCGGCTGCCTCGGCCGGCATCCGATGGTGAGTCATGCGGTTCTGGATGCGGAAAGCCCCGGCGCTCGAAGCGATCGTGTGGGCGGTGGTGAACGGAGCCCTTCTCTGTGCCGCCGGTGCGGCTCGGGCAGAAGACGCAGTCCAGCTCGACGAGCTCAGCGTCGAGACCCAGGGTCGGGGCGTCCCGAAAAGCTACGGCGCCTCCGTCGGCGTGGTTAGCCCCCCGCCGCCAGCCTACGCGGGCGGCCAGGTCGGGTCCGGTTCGCGGCTGGGATTGCTGGGCAACCGGAGCAGCTTCGACCAGCCCTACAGCCAGACGAGCTTCACCGATCAGCTGATCCGCGACCAGCAGGCCCATACGCTTCAGGACGTGATCAACAATGATCCGGCCGTCCGCACCAACGTGCCGCCGTCCAGCGGCATCCAGGGCTTCCTGATCCGGGGCTTCCCGTATTTCGCTCAGGATATCGCGTTCAACGGCCTCTACGGCGTGTCCGACGCCTTCAACCCGGCGATCGAGCCGATCGAACGGGTCGAGGTGCTCCATGGCCCGGGAAACTTGCTCACCGGCACCCCGCTGTTCGGCAATATCGGCGGCGTCATCAACCTGATCCCGAAGCGCGCCCTGGATGCGCCACTGACCCGGGTGACCCAGGGCTACATCTCCAACGCCCAGAGCTACACCGCCCTCGATCTCAGCCGGCGCTACGGCCCGTCGAGCGAATGGGGGCTCCGGTTCAACGGCGCTTACCAGTTCGGCAGAACGCCGATCGACCTGCAGCAGTTGGAATTCGGCGTCGCGGCTCTCGCCCTCGATTATCGCGGCGAGAACCTGCGTGTCTCGGCGGATCTCGGCTACCAGAAGACCGATCTCAATGCGGCCTTCCGCACCCGGTCGGTCAGTTCGGGCTTTCCCATCCCGCGGGCGCCGGACCTGCGGATCAACCCGCAGCAGAGCTGGGAATACCGCGACAGCGACAACAAGTCGGTGGCGCTACGCGCCGAGTACGATCTGAACGACGCACTCACGCTCTACGCCGCTTATGGGCACAGCCAATTCTACCAGGAGTATTTCGGCGCGGTCCTGACCATCTTCAACGCGCGCGGCGATTTCCGCGAGCCGATCAACTACCTGCCCTACATTTCCAACGCCGACACCGCGGAGGCGGGCCTGCGCGGGCGGCTCGATACGGGACCGGTGCGCCATGAATTCGGCATCGCGGCGACCGGCCTGTGGTACGACCAGAGCCAGATCAGCTACCCGGTCGGATCGACCATCGTCTCCAACATCTACGCGCCGATCACGGTCCCGCCGCGCAGCGCCATCGGCCAGACGCGGGCCATGCCGCCGACGATGGCCCGCAGCAATCAGAGCGTCGCCGTAGCCGACACGCTGTCCATCCTGGATGGCCATGTGCAGCTCACTTTGGGCGGGCGCTGGCAGAGCATCACCGTCAAGAGCCTCGATCCACGCACCGGATCCACCACCGGTCTCGCGGATAGCGGCGCCTTCTCGCCCGGTGCCGGTCTGGTGGTGAAGCCCTGGGAGGCGCTGTCGCTCTACGCCAATTACAGCGAGGGCCTGACGGCCCCTTCCGTGCCGGTGGCGGCGGTCAACGCCAATCAGCCCTTCGGAGCGGTCCGGTCGGACCAGATCGAGGCCGGCGTCAAATACGATTTCGGCAACCTTGGTCTCGGCTTCGCGGCCTACGACCTGCAGCAGCCATTCGGGTTCCTGGATTCGAGCAGTCGGTTCAGGATCGACGGGACACAGCGCAATCGCGGCCTCGAATTCACGGCCTTCGGCGAGCCGGTGGCCGGCATTCGGGTGGTCGGCGGGGTGAGCCTGATCGACGGCCGGCTCCTGAAGACGCAGGGCGGCCAGTTCAACGGCAACGTCGCGATCGGTGTCCCGGCGGTCCAGCTGAACCTCTACGGCGAGTACGATCTGCCCTGGCTCGCCCCTGGGCTCACCGTCACCGGCCGGGTGATCTACACGGCGGCGCAGTATTACGACCAGGCCAACAGCCAGACGATTCCGGACTGGGCCACCCTCGATCTCGGCCTGCGCTACAAGACGATCCTCCAGGACCGGCCGGTGACCTGGCAGGCGAACATCCTGAACGTGACCGGCAACAATTACTGGGCCACGACGGGCCGCGGGCTCCTCGCGCCTGGGGCACCGCGGACCGTTCTGATCTCGGCCAGCGTGGATTTCTGATCATCAAGTCAGGCTGACGGCATGCCCGAAGCCTGGCCTCTCCCCATCGGCCAAGGGTCGACGCGAATCGCACGCTCAAAACCGACCGGAACAATGCGGTCCGCGCAGGCAAGCGCAAACCGCCGCGGCATGCCCCGCCGCGGCGGTTTGCGTCGTCTGCTGCGTAGAAGGCGCTGAGCGCCTGAGATCAGGCCGCGACGGCCGGGGTCTCGGCGAGCTTCTTGTGGATCTCACGCTTCAGCAGCCGGGCGGTCTGCGACAGGTCGCCCTCGCCGGCCTTCACCAGGAAGGCGTCGAGGCCGCCGCGGTGCTCGACCGAGCGCAGGGCGTGCGCGGTGATGCGCAGGCGCACCCGCTTGCCCAGCGCGTCCGACTGGAGCGTGACGTTGCACAGGTTCGGCAGAAACCGGCACTTGGTCTTGTGGTTCGAGTGGCTCACGAGGTGGCCGACCTGAACGGCCTTGCCGGTGAGTTCGCAGCGGCGCGCCATGATGACTAAAATTCCCGTCTCGTTCCGCCCGAGAAGACCCGATCGCAAGCGGCGCGATCATCGTCGCAGCGGGCGGCGCCCGATACGTATTCCAGGTCCAGCGGAGTCCTGTTGAAGGCGCGAGCCTATAGGCGACCTGCCCCCGATGCGTCAAGCTCCGCCGGGTCGAAGGTGCCCCGAGCGGGGGTCGGGCACCCAACGGTCTGTTAACCACGATGCCGGGATATAACCGTCATCGGCTCGACGAAGGCCGGCGCCGCGCCGGCACCGCACGTCGAGACCTCGTCTCGCGAGATCGTCTCGCACAAGATATTTTTCGCCCGCGTTTCCTGGGATGCGATCCGGATCATGAGCGCCACGCCTGTCCGTCGGACGATCAAGCCGCTGACGACGCGCCTTCTCGGGACCGTGCTCGCCGTCGCGGCGCTCGGTGCCCCGGCCGATGCGGCCGCCCGCGCCCGGCGGGCCGCCGCCGCGGCGCCCGCCACCGTAACGGTGGATTACAGCATCAACCTCGCCGGCCTGCCGATCGGGACCGCGCGGCTCGCGGGCAGCTTCGAGCGCGATCGCTACCTGATGGACGTCTCGGCGACGCTGACCGGCCTCGTGGGGGCGATCACCGGTGGCAAGGGCTCGGCCCGGGCCTCCGGCAATTTCTCGGTGGCGCCGCAGCCCGCCGCCTTCTCGATCGCCACCCATACGGCGAGTTCGGGGATCGCGGTGCGCATGGCGCTCGCGCACGGCAACGTCGTGCAGGCCGAGATCACGCCGCCGCTGGTGGACATGCAGGACCGGGTGCCGGTCACGGCCGCCCACAAGCGGGGCATCATGGATCCGGTGAGCGCGCTGCTGATGCCGGCCCAGGGGCGGGGCGAGCTGCTCGATCCGGCCAATTGCAACCGGACCCTGCCGGTGTTCGACGGCGCGACCCGGTTCAACGTCGTGCTGAGCTACGCCGAGACCCGCCCGGTGCAGAAGCCCGGCTATGTCGGACCGGTCCTGGTCTGCACCGCCCGCTACCAGGCGGTGGCCGGGCACCGGCCGGACCGCCCCGGGGTGAAGTTCATGGAGGATAACCGCGAGATGTCGGTCTGGCTCGCCCCCGTCGAGGGGACGCGGGCCCTGATTCCGCTGCGCATCTCGGTGCTCACCACCATCGGCACCAACATCATCGAGGCGACGCGCTGGACCCAGGGCGCCGCCGAGACCGCCGGCGCCAGCGTCGCCCAGGCGAGCCTCCCCGGGCAGTGAGCACCCGGCGCGCGATCCGGCTTTGACCGCCGGCCTCTTTCCGGGCACCCGTGCGGGGCAAGCGCGGCAGCCAGGGAGGTGCAGGACCATGCCGAAGGGCTACATCATCGTCCGGATGACGGTCACCGATCCGGAGACCTACGCGGTCTATGCCGAGATGGCCTCCGCGGCGATGCGGCTCTACGGCGCCAAACCCCTGGTGCGGGGCGGGCGCTACGAGGCGCTCGAGGGCGAAGCCCGGCCGCGCAACGTCGTGCTGGAATTCGAATCCTACGACGCCGCGCGGGCCTATTACGTCTCGCCGGAATACCAGGCCGCCAAGGCGAAGCGCCTGCCGGCCGGGATCGGCGAGGTCGTGCTGGTCGAAGGCGCCGATTGAACCGGCCGGTTCAGGCGGCGAGCGGCGCCCGACCGTAATGGGTCGCGTACGCGTTCTCCACGGCCGGGATGATCTCGACGATCGCGAACCACCGGTCCCAGAACGCCGTCTCGCGCAAGGCCTCGACGACGCATTCGTAGGCGTGGTGGTCGCTGGCCTCCCACACCCAGAGATCGGTGACGCGGGCCGTGTAGAATTCGGCGTCGTAGAAGCGCAGCTTCACGGAATCCGCGTGGCGACGCAGGATCGGCTCGAACACCGCGCGCAACCGGGCGAAGCGCTCGTCGATCGAGAGGGCGAGCCATTCGGGTGACGTCTTCACCAGCATGAAGACGGTGAGCTTGGGATTGAAAGTCTGGTCGGACATGGATGTGACCGCTCCGTGGGTCTGTTGGGACCCGGCGATGATGCCCCCGGGCAGCCCTCGGGCGAACTCGCGTTCATGACCGGCCGGACGGCGCGGGGACCGGCGCTCAAGCCCCGGAAAAACCCGGAACAATCCCGCTCCGCCGAGACGGTGCGGACGATTCTCGAAGGTGCGGCTCGCGTTCTGGAGGAGCGCGGCCTGGCCGGCTACACGACCAATGCCGTGGCCGAGCGGGCCGGCGTCTCGGTCGGCTCGGTCTACCAGTACTTTCCGGGCAAGGAGGCGCTGACCGCGGCCCTGGTGGCGCGGGAGACCGGCCTGCTGATCGCGGCGGTGCGGGACGCGGCCGAGGCGGCGACGCCGGAGCTCGGCCTGCGGCGGATCGTGCGGGCGGCCGTCGCCCACCAGATGTCCCGGCCGCGCCTCGCCCTGCTGCTCGACCGGGAGGAGAGCCGGCTCCAGCTCGCCGACAGCCTGGATGCGGTCACCCGGGCGATCTCGGGCGCCTTGCTGGCCCTGCTGGGGCGCCTCGAACCCGCGCCGCCGGTCGAGGCGCAGGTTGCGGCGGGCGACCTGTTCGCGCTGCTGCGGGGCATGGTGGATGCTGCGGGCGAGCGCGGCGAGCGGGCGGGCGACGCGCTGGAGCAGCGTGTCCTGCGCGCGGTGTTCGGTTATCTCGGGCTGCCCCCGGCGGGGCCGTAATCGGCAGGAGCTACGAGCGGATCGCGCAGTATTTCAGATCGCGCGCGATCGAGCGCCACCGAATGGCGTCGTGGTGGACGGACCGATAGACTCCGCCACGGATGTTCCGGATCACCGCCCATACGCCCCGGGGCCGGCTGCGCGAGACGTAGACCCGCTTCCTCTGCTGCAGCTGATGCAGGGCCCGCTGGAAAAAGTGGATCGCTTTTCCGCGATCGAAGAGCGGAAAAGCCGCCACCGTCGCGTCGGGGAGATCGCGGATCACCGCGATCATGTCGGCGGTGGCGGCGATGTAGTCGTCGAGTTCCTTGATTGGATCGTGGGCCTGCGCCTTGTGGCTGCGGCGGCCGTCCCCGAACAGGTTTGTCGCGTGCTGCCGGTAGGTGACCAGCGGCAGGTTCAGTTCCGCCGTCTCGCCCACCACCTGGCCGAGAAACACGATCCACCGGTCGTGGGCGATCTTCTCCTTGGGCACGATGAAGTCCCGGAACCGCCCGTCGATATCGGCCAGATGCAGAAGTTCCCGGCGGAAAACGATCGAAAATCCGAAGAAGGTCAGCCAGGGATCGTAACTGAGCGGCGGCTTGATGCCGGTGCGTTGAATGCCCTGAGTGAATTTTACCAGCTTACCGGTTGATTGGTCCAAGCTCGCGGCCGCATGCACGATCATGGAAATATTCGGATTGCCGAAATAGGTGGCCACACGTTCGAGCTTTTCGCGATCCCAGATATCGTCCTGATCGCAGAACGCGACGAAGTCTCCCTTGGCGGACAAAGCCGCATTCAGGAAGTTGTCACGAAATCCGAGATTGGTTTGGTTGATATTTATCTTGAACGGTATCTTCGATCTTTCGGCAATCGACCTTGCTATATCCAGAGTTGCATCCGTTGATCCGTCATCAGAGACGATAATCTCCACCGGCTTGAAATTCTGGTTAATGACGCTTTCGAGCTGCTCGCGGATGAATACTGAGCCATTATACGTAGCGATAACCACCGAAACCGTTTTGTCTGCAGCATCCATGCGCACTGGCCTTGACATCCCACATTCTAAAATCAAAAACTCGAATCGACATCAAGCGCAGTATGCCAACTCTATCGGCAGAATTAAAGTCTGCGATTACTATAACATGGCTGGATAAAGTTGGGAACACCGGCCCCGTCGAAGCCGACCACGCATTGCGTAGCCCTCGATGGCATTCGAGGGATCGCCGCGCTATCAGTACTCTTGTTCCATTTGGGTCGATGGCTAGACATCCCGTTCCTGGCAGTGAACGGGGGGCTTTCGGTCGATACCTTCTTCACGCTCAGCGGTTATGTCCTCGCCCGCGCCTATGCCCGCCGGACACGGAATATATCCGTGACCGAATTCATGGCCCTCCGCGTCATCAGGCTGCTGCCGATCATCCTGCTGTCGATCGTGATCAGCGCCCCCTACGTCCTCGCCAGAAACTATCTGCTGAGCACCGAGACCCAATCGGCCACGATCGTCCTGGCGATCATGCTGGGAATCCTGAACATCCCTTATTTCAACGCCCCGCCCCAGATCGGCGGCCCACAGATATTTCCGCTCAACGGGCCGCAATTCTCGCTCTTCTTCGAGCTCGCGGCGAACTATGTCTGGTGGCTGCTGCGATTCGTCGACCAGACCTATCTGGCCCTGGGGCTGTATGTCCTGTCGAGCGCGGCGGTCATCCGATTCGGCATCGGCGGCGACACGGCGGATAATTTCCTGCTCGGCTTCGCTCACGTCGGGTCATCGTTCTTTGTCGGCGTGCTGGTCTATCAGGTCGGCCGCGCCATGCGGCCAAGTCGGGCGAATGCGTTTCTGTTCGTGGCGCTGTCCGGTGCGATGATCGCGATCCTGTTCTCGTCGTTCGAACTCACCCTTCAGGAACGGCTCGCCTGGAAACTCGTCCTGGCTCCCCTGCTGGTGCTGAGCGGATCGGTCGTCACCCTCCAGGGTCTGCCGAAGCGGGCTTCGCGCGTGCTGGGCGACCTCTCCTATCCGGTCTACGCCCTGCATTACCCGATCTTCTGCTGGATCAACGGGATCTATCAGAAGGTGACCGGCAGCAGGGGCATCGTCCTCGAATGCGCGACGTTCCTCGTCGCGACGATCGCGGTGAGCTATCTGGTCCTGCGCTATTACGACGAACCGGCGCGGCGCTACCTGTCGGACGTCTTCGCATCGATCAAAGCCTCGCGCTCCGGCCGAGCCGAATACGGTCGCTGAGGATCTGAGGCGCTTTCGGCCCGATTGCAGGCGTCGCATCCGTCTAGCGCCGTCCACCCGGGGTCCCCACGCTCGGGGTGAGGCGCGGCGGCGATCAAATCTTTCATCTTCCCTGCGATGATCCACACATGCGCCCGCACCGCCCCCGAATCGCCCTTGCCCTCGCGGCGCTCACATTCGCCGGGCCGGCTGCGGCCCAGCCCCTCACCGCGGGATCGGCCGATCCCGGTTGCGGCGGCGACGCCTTCTCGTCGGCGCAGGTGATCGAGCACCGGCCGCCGCGGCACGGTCCGCTGGTCTCGGTCCCCGACACCCTCTGCGCGGATCTCGCCCCCCAGCCCGGATCCCCGGCGACGCAGATCGAGGTCTATCCGCTGATTATGCCGCAGGTTGGCAGCGGCCCGGGTGATATCCCATATGGGGGAGGATCAACGCGGCCCTATCGTCCCTGACGCGACCGGCCGCCCGAACCCCCCTGCCCGCGCCAGACGGCGCCGCGCCGGCCTTCCCGTCCGAAGGAACCGCCGACCATCGACGCGCCACTCCGCCCCCTCCCCCGCCGGTCCCTGCCGCGCGACGTCCGCGCCCGCGGCGTGACGGCGGTCCTCGGACCGACCAACACCGGCAAGACGCATCTCGCGATCGAGCGGATGCTCGCGCACCCGACCGGCATGATCGGTCTGCCCCTGCGACTGCTCGCCCGGGAGGTCTACCTGCGCGTGGTCGCCAAGGTCGGACCCGAAAAGGTCGCCCTCGTGACCGGGGAAGAAAAAATCAAGCCGGATCGGCCGCGCTACTGGATCTGCACGATCGAGGCGATGCCGCGCGACCTCGACGTGGCCTACGTCGCCATCGACGAGATCCAGCTCGCCGCCGACATGGACCGCGGCCACGTCTTCACCGATCGCCTCCTCTACGTGCGGGGCCGGGAGGAGACGCTGCTGATCGGCTCCTCGACCATGCTGCCGCTGGTCCAAGGGCTGATCCCGAACGTCCACACCACGACGCGGCCGCGCCTGTCCAAGTTGAGCTTCGCGGGCGAGAAGCGGCTGTCGCGCCTGCCCCGGCGCACCGCGATCGTGGCCTTCTCGGCCGAGGAGGTCTACGCGATCGCCGAGCTGATCCGGCGCCAGCGCGGGGGCGCGGCGGTCGTGCTGGGGGCCCTCTCGCCCCGCACCCGCAACGCCCAGGTCGAGATGTACCAGGCGGGCGACGTGGATTACCTCGTGGCCACCGACGCGGTCGGCATGGGGCTCAATCTCGACGTCGACCACGTCGCCTTCGCGGCGAACTGGAAATACGACGGCACCCGGTTCCGCAAGCTGACCCCCGCCGAGATGGGCCAGATCGCCGGACGCGCCGGGCGCCACCTCGCCGACGGGACCTTCGGCTCCACGGGCCGCTGCCCGCCCTTCGAGCCCGAGATGGTCGAGCGGCTGGAGAATCACGATTTCGATCCGCTGCGCATCCTGCAATGGCGCAACCCGGATCTCAGCTTCGGGACCCTGGAAGCGCTCCAGGCGAGCCTCGACGAGCACCCGCGCGAATCCGGCCTCACCCGCGCGCCGATGGGGCAGGACCAGCAGGCCCTCGAGATCCTGATGCGCGAGGACGACATCCGCGACATGGCGCGGAGCCAGTCCACGGTGCGGCGGCTCTGGGACGTCTGCGGGGTGCCCGACTACCGCAAGGTCCACCCGCAGGTGCATGCCGACCTCGTGGCGCAGCTCTACCGCTTCCTCATGAAGGGCATGGCCGGACGCATCCCCGACACGTGGTTCGCCGAGCAGATGGCGATGATCGACCGCACCGACGGCGACATCGATACGCTGTCCCGGCGGATCGCCCAGGGACGCACCTGGACCTTCGTGGCCAACCGCCCCGATTGGCTGCGCGACCCTGAACATTGGCAGGGCGAGACACGTCGGGTAGAGGACAGGCTGTCAGACGCCCTGCACGAACGCCTCGCGAGCCGCTTCGTCGACCGGCGCACAAGCGTCCTGATGCGGCGCCTGAGAGAGAACACGATGCTCGAAGCCCAAATTTCCGCCGACGGTGACGTCACCGTCGAGGGTCAGCATGTCGGTCACCTGCATGGATTCTTATTCGTCCCGGATGCGAGCGCGGAGGGGCACGAGGCCAAGACTCTGAGGAGCGCCGCCGAGAAGGCGCTCTCCGGGGAGATCGAGGCCCGGGCCGACCGCTTCGCGGCGACGGCCGATTCCACGCTCGTGCTCGCGCATGACGGGATGATTCGCTGGACCGGCGCCCCGGTGGCGAAGCTGACCCCCGGCGAGAAGCTGTTCGCGCCGCAGATTCGCCTCCTCGCCGATGACAGCCTGACCGGCGCGCATCGCGAGAAGGTCGAAGCGCGCCTCGATGCCTGGCTGAAGGCGATGATCGTGCGCCTGCTCGGCCCACTGATGGAGCTCGAGACCGCGGGCGACCTCACCGGCCTCGCCAAGGGCATCGGCTATCAGGTGGTCGAGGCCCTGGGCGTGCTGGAGCGCTCCAAGGTCGCTCAGGAGATGCGCAGCCTCGACCAGGAGGGGCGCGGGGCGCTCCGCCGGCACGGGGTGCGCTTCGGCGCCTACCACATCTTCCTGCCGGCCCTGCTGAAGCCGGCGCCCCGGACGCTGGCGGCCCAGCTCTGGGCCCTGCGCAACGGCGGGCTCGACCAGCGCGGCCTCGACGAGATCGCCCATCTGGCCGGTTCCGGCCGGACCTCGATCAAGGTCGATCGCGAGATCGCCAAGGGGCTCTACCGGGCGGCCGGCTTCCGCGTCAGCGGCGAGCGGGCGGTGCGAGTCGATATCCTGGAGCGGTTGGCCGACCTGATTCGCCCGGCGATCGCCTATCGTCCCGGCACGACGCCGGGCGCCCCGCCGGACGGCACGGCCGACGGCGACGCGTTCGTCGCCACGGTCGGCATGACCTCGCTGGTCGGCTGCTCGGGCGAGGATTTCGCCTCGATCCTGAAGTCCCTGGGCTACACGCTGGAGGCTCGCCCCGGCCCGGCCATCACGGTGCCGCTGGTGCCCGCCGCCGCGACCGCCCCAGCCGTGGTCACCCCGCCGTCGGGCGCCGCCCCGGAGGGCGAGGCGGAGACGACAGGCCACGAATCAGCGGGCGAGGCCGGCGCCGAAGAGGCGGATGCCGTCGCTCAGGCCGCGGACGCCTCGGGCGATGCGGCTCCCGATAGCCCGGACACCGCTGAGAGCACCGAGCCGGCCGTCTCGGCTGAATCCAGCCCGGAGGCTGAAGGTGCCTCCACCCCCGAGACCCCGGCGGAGGCCGAGCCCGTCGCGGCGGCTGCCGAAGCCGAGCCCGTGCCGGAAGAGGTTCCGGCCGAGGCTGCGCAGGCTGCCGAAGCATCCGAGGACGCATCCGAGGCGGGTACGCCTCCGTCCGCCGAAGCAGCTGCCGCGAACGCGTCGGAAGCGGCCGAGGCTGCGCCCGCCGGTGCCGAGGGCGAGGCCCCGGCGGAGCAGGTCCTGATCGAGGTCTGGCGCCTGCAGCGTCACCAGCGACCGGCCAATCCCCGGCCGCAGAACCGTCCGCGCGGGGCGGGTCGTGGGCGCGACGGTGGCCAGCCGGGTCAGCACCAGGGTCCGGGTCGCCCGGAAGGCGCGCGACCCGAGCAGCGGCGCGCCGAGGGCGGCGAACGCCCCGGCAACGAGGGCGGTCCGCGCACCGGACGCGATCGGGGTCCCCGTCGGGACCGTTTCGAGGGCGGCCGTCCGGAGCGCCGGGACGACCAGCGCAACGCCGAGCAGCGTCATGCAGCGCCGCGGCCCGACCAGCGTCCGCCCCGGCGCGAGCGGGCTCCCGACCCCGATTCGCCGTTTGCCAAGCTGGCCGCGCTGAAGGCGCAGCTCGAGGCCGGCGACGGCGGGAAGCGCTGACGCGCCCGCATGCGGGAGGGTCGGCAGCGGCTCGACAAATGGCTGTGGTTCGCGCGCTTCGCGCGGACCCGATCCCTGGCTGCGCGTCTGTCCGAGGACGGTTTCGTGCGGGTGAACGGAACCCGGGCCGAGAACCCGGCCAAGGGCATCGTGATCGGGGATGTCGTGACGGTGGCCGCCCCGCACGCGACCCTGGCGGTGCGTGTGCGCGGCCTCGGCGAGCGACGGGGGCCGGCTCCGGAGGCGCGGCTTCTCTACGAGGACCTCGCCGGCATCCCGATCGCGGTCGACCCGCCCGAGTGATGAGCCGGCGCCACAGCGGCCGGTCGAGGCCCCGATCGCGGGTGCCCTGGGACACCGGCGCGCTTGTCAGCCCGGAAGGCAGGGTCTAGAGCCATCGGCTTCCGAAAGACCCGGTTCGACGCCGGGTTTTGCGGCGCACGATCGCAGCGCCACCGGGGCGTGCGGGCCTTCGAGGCTCCGCCCGGGCAGACCAGAATTTTTAGGACGAAGACAGCCGATGACCTACGTCGTCACCGACAACTGCATCAAGTGCAAGTACATGGACTGCGTCGAGGTGTGTCCGGTGGACTGCTTCTACGAGGGCGAGAACATGCTCGTCATCCATCCGGATGAGTGCATCGATTGCGGCGTCTGCGAGCCGGAATGCCCCGCCGAGGCGATCAAGCCCGACACGGAATCGAATCTGGAGACGTGGCTCAAGCTCAACGCCGACTACGCGAAGAGCTGGCCCAACATCACCCAGAAGAAGGACGCGCCGGCCGACGCCAAGGAGTGGGACGGCGTCGCCGGCAAGCTCGAGGCGCATTTCTCGGCCAACCCCGGCTCCGGCGACTAGAACCGGCTGCAGGTTTGGTCGTCGATGCGGCGCCGGGGCTTTAAAAGCCGCCGTGACGCTGCACAAACTGGATAACGGATCGCCTCACGATGTTGCGATCTGTCGTCGGGTTACCGGGTCGCTGTCGATCGCGATCCAAACCGTTTACGACGTGCGTCCTGCGAAGCCCTGGGCCGCAAGCATGTCATTCCTCTCCGGCCGAGCCGGTGTAAAACTCTTTCGAGGCGACGCCCGGACCGCGCGCGCTTCTTCAGGGATGCTTTGATCTGCGCGCCGGATTGTGATACACAATCCGCCTGCCGTCGCTCGCGCCAGACGTGCTCCCTCCGGCCGAAACGCCTTTCGCTTTCGTGAATTAGGAGTGGTGGCACGCGAACGACCGCCGAGGGTGACTTCGGCGGATGTTCCGGTGTTTGCACGGTCGCGCCGGGGAACGCCCGGGTGCTCGTCCTCCGGGGCGTGTCATCCCGGGAACGGCGAGGCAAACCGGGTATCCCGCCCGGAAGAACACGGTTTTGCGCGGCGCGGAGCGTCGCGCGCCAGTGGAGGCCCTTCTCGCATGACCACAGCCAAGAAGACGACGACCGCAGGCCGGCAAGGCTTCAAGACCGGTGAGGCCGTCGTATATCCGGCCCACGGCGTCGGTCGCATCACCGCGATCGAGGAGCAAGAGATCGCGGGTTACAAGCTTGAGCTGTTCGTCGTCTCGTTCGAGAAGGACAAGATGGTCCTGCGCGTCCCGACCGCGAAGGCCAACTCCGTCGGCATGCGCAAGCTCGCCGAGCCGGATCTGGTGAAGAAGGCCCTGGACGTGCTGACCGGCCGCGCCCGGATCAAGCGGACCATGTGGTCGCGCCGGGCCCAGGAATACGAGGCGAAGATCAATTCGGGCGACCTGCTCGCGGTCACCGAGGTGGTGCGCGACCTGTTCCGCTCGGAGGCTCAGCCCGAGCAGTCCTACTCGGAGCGTCAGCTCTACGAGGCTGCCCTCGACCGGATCGTGCGCGAGATCTCCTCGGTCAACCGCATCACCGAGACCGAGGCGCTGAAGCTCATCGAGCAGAGCCTGGCGAAGTCGCCGCGCCGCGCCAAGAGCGAGGCCGAGCCGGAGGCGGAAGCCGAGGGTGAAGGCGACGACATCCAGGAAGTGGCCGCCTGAGGCGTCCATCCCTTCAAGATTTTGCAAAGCCCGGCCCCGGTGGCCGGGTTTTTTTATGCCCTCGCGCCGGGCGCGAGCGATCGTGGCCGAACCAGCCGGCGCCTTTTCCACACCGCTTCGGAGGGCTGGGGACTGGACGGCGGGGCGCCGAAACCCATGTCATCCGGACGGAACACGAAAACGTGGCCGTCCGGCTGTCGCACTGCGAAGGGATGCGGCGGAACTTTCGCGTTTTGCCTTCCGTTGTCGGTTGCCTGGCGCCGCCGTTCGGTGACGCCCTGCGGGTTGGACGCTCCGTTCGGCGCCGCAACAGCACTCGGCAACAAGAGGCAGGCGGGATGGCTGATATCGCTGGAATTCGTCGGCAGTTCATTCGGACTGCCATGGAGGCGCCCTTCCTGGCACGGGAAGAAGAGCGCGGCCTCGCCGTCCGCTGGAAGGACAACCGCGACGAGCGGGCGCTGCACCGCCTGATTTCAGCCCATATGCGCCTCGTCATCGCCCTGGCGGGGCGTTTTCGTCACTACGGGCTGCCGATGGCCGACCTCGTGCAAGAGGGGCATGTCGGCTTGATGGAAGCTGCCGCGCGCTTCGAGCCGGAGCGGGATGTCCGGTTCTCGACCTACGCGACGTGGTGGATCCGCGCCTCGATCCAGGATTACATCCTGCGCAACTGGTCGATCGTGCGCGGGGGCACGTCCTCGGCCCAGAAGGCCCTGTTCTTCAATCTGCGCCGGCTGCGCGCCCGGCTGATGCAATCCACCGAGGAGCATGTCGGCGACGAGATCCACCGCCGCATCGCGACCGCCATCGGCGTCTCGCGCGACGACGTGGCGCTGATGGATGCCCGCCTCTCCGGCCCCGACATGTCGCTCAACGCCCCGGTCGGTGAGGACAATGATGCCTCCTCCGAGCGGATGGACTTTTTGGTCGACGGCGCCGCGCTGCCGGACGAGACCGTGAGCGCCACGGTCGACGGCGAGCGACGCCTCAGCTGGCTGCAGCAGGCGCTCACGGTGCTGTCCGAGCGCGAGCTGCGGATCCTGCGCGAGCGCCGCCTCGCCGAGGATCAGGCGACCCTGGAGGCCCTGGGCCAGCGCCTCGGCATCTCGAAGGAGCGCGTCCGCCAGATCGAGAACCGCGCCCTGGAAAAGCTCCGCCGCGCCCTGGCCGACCGCTTCCCCGCCGCCACCGGCAGCCCGCATATCGGCTGAACGTTCCGCGAGACGGTTCGATCGTTCCAACAAGCCCGGCCTCGCAGGCCGGGCTTTTCGCGTTCCTGGCAGGAGCAACCCGCTCGGCAGCTGGGTCCTCGAGGTCGCCCTACGCCCCCTGGATCGCAGCCCCCTGCCGCTCCCGCCGGCGCCTGCGGCGGCCGGGCTCGGGGGTGGCGTCGAGCCAGATCACCAGCGCCAGGGCAATGAGCGCCGGCACGCCGAGGGCCAGGAACGCGCCGGTCCAGCCGAACAGCCCGTAGGAGAGGCCGCCGTACCAGCCCGACAGGGCGCCGCCGACACCCTGCACCGCGTTCACGCTGCCGAGCGCCGTCTGGGTGCGTCCGGAGCCCCAGGTCAGGTCGGCGACGACCACCGGCACCGCCACCCCGACGATGCCCGAGGCGACGCCGTCCAGGATTTCCGCGCTGATGAGCCAGACCGGATCGTCGATCAGGCCCGACAGCAGAGCCCGCACCGGCAACACCGCGAACGCCACCATCAGGAGCTGGCGCCGTCCGCGCCGATCCGCCAGGGAGCCGGCGAACAGGGCCACCGGCACCATCACGAGCTGCGCCACCATGACGTAGCGGGCGGTCCAGGTCGTGGCATCGGCGGCGGTGGCGACGAGCTTCTGACCGAGCAGGGACAGCATGCCGCCGTTGCCGAGGTTGAACAGCGTCAGCGCCACGGTGAGGACCAGCAGGCGCCGGTTGCCGAGAACCTGACGGATGCCGCTGCGCTGCGGCTCCTCGTCCTCGTCCTCCTTCCAGCCCACGGCGCGGCGCCGGTTCCAGGCGCCGGCCGGCGTCGTCAGCGTCGCGACGATCGCGGCGACCGCCATGCCGCCCAGCACCCAGAAGGCGATGGCCGGGCCGAACGTGCCGGTGCCGAGGCTGATGCCACCGGCGGCAACCAGGATGCCGACATGGTTGAACGCCTGGTTGCGGCCCTGCTGCTTGGGGAACCCGTCCTTGCCGACGATCCCCAGGGTCAGCGCCGCGACGGCCGGCAGCAGCAGCGTGCCGCCGGCGGCGGCCAGCAGCTGCGCCACGAGCACCGCAGGGAAGCTGCGCGCCGGCAGGAGCAGGAGCGTGCCCGCCAGGATCGCCGCGCAGGCCAGCGCCACCAGCAGGCGCGGACGCGGGAAGCGATCGACCAGGGCCCCGAACGGGCCGCTCAGGAACAGCGTCCCGATTCCCACCAGGGTGATGACGAAGCCGACCCGCGCCGGACTCCAAGAGGCCGCCTGCGCCAGCCAGGTGCCCAGGAACGGGCCGAGCCCTCCCTGGATGTCCCCGGTGAACAGGTTGATCAACGCGAGATGTGCGGTGGGACTCATGCGATCCAGGTCTGGCGGCGGGCCCCGCACCTGAACGTCGTCCCGCGTACGGTCAAGCCCGGCTCGGCTCGGCCGCACCCGCCGTCACGGATCCGCCGGCCCGTACGACATCAGCCCATCGCCGAACGACCAGTTCTCGGGAGCCACCTCGACCAAGTTGACCAGCACGTTGGCCGGCTTCACGCCCGGCTCGCGCCCGAGATTGCGGGCGATGGCGGCGTAGAGCGCGCGCTTCTGGGCAGTGGTCCGCGTGGCGTTGGCGGTGATCTGGATGGCCACCAGGTTGTCGCTGCGATGAATGCCGAGATAGTCCGGCCCGTAGTGGAAGTTCGCCGCCTCGTGCTCATGCACGAAGGCGAACAGGTCGCCCTCCGCTACGGCGAAGGTCTCGCGCAGGGCTGCGTAGACGCCCTCCACGAGGGTGGTGCGGTCTGCCGGAGGCGTGCCGGCGCGCAGGGAAATGCGGATGATGGGCATCGACGTCTACCGCGCTCAGAGACTGCGCAGGGCCGCGAGGCCGGGGGCGGCGAGATGCGCGACCTCGGTGCCGGACCCTGCATCGACGCGGTCGGCCTCCAGCGTGAAGCGCCTCAGCCGCCAGGTGGCGGGGTCGAGGCCGACCAGAGTGGCCAGGACACCCGGGTGCCCGGCGATGTCCCGTCCCCGGACCTGCTCGGTCTCTCGCAAGCGGGCGAGATCCTCGTCAGGGCCGATCTGCCGCGTCTCCTCGGACAGGGTGAGCGTGGTCGCGGCGGCGCCGAGCGTCACGGTGAACGGAAGCCAGGTCTCAACCTGCGGCCGGCCGAAACCGTCGATCACGGCCTGGAAGCCCGGCCCGGAGAGGAAATCGGCGGCGGCACCGGCGTCGCGCCAGAGATAGAAGGAACTGTAGGCGTTCGCCGTCGCTCCGCGCGCACGCTCCTCGACGGTGACGGCCTTGAAGATGAGGCCCGGTATCGCGTCCCAGGCGGGCGCCCGTTCGGCCACCCGCGCACGAATTCGGTCCATCGGATAATCTGCCGGCAAGCGGTGCCGGTAACGGGCCACGAGCATCGTCCCCTCCTCGGTTGCAGCGGGACGATTGCAGGGGGCAGCCATATGAGCCAGATATCTCGGGCTATATCTCTCATAACGGATGCTTGTGATGGTGCCCCGCCCCCTCGACCTCGACGGCGTGCTGGCCTTCGTGCGGGTGATCGATCTGGGCAGCTTCACCCGGGCGGCCGAAGCCCTCGACACCTCACAGGCGGCGATCAGCCTCCGGCTCAAGCGGTTGGAAGATCGGCTCGGGGCGCGGCTGCTCGACCGGACGCCCCGGCACGTGGCCACGACCCGGAAGGGTGAGCTGTTCCTGTCGGCGGCCCGGCGGCTGCTGGAGGCGCATGAGAGCGCCCTGTCGGAGATCGCGGGCGATGTCCCGGCGCGGCTCTGCCTGGGGATCAGCGATCATATCGCCGGTCCGAACCTGCCGGCCCTGCTCCGGCGTCTCGGCCTCGACACGGCGGGTCTGATCACCGAGGTGCGGATCGTCCCCTCGCGGGACCTCGCTTCCGCCTTCGAGTCCCCGGGCGAGGGCGGCTACGATGCCGTGCTGCTGCGGACCGAGGAGATGCCCGAGCGTGGCGGGACCGTCCTGGCGCAGGAGCGTCTGGGCTGGTTCGCGGCACCGGACTTCCCGGCCCCTCCGCCGGGCGAGCCCCTGCGGCTCGCGGGCCTGTCGGGGCCCTGCAACGTCCGGGCGGCGGCGGCCCGTACCCTCGACGCGGCTGGGCTGCCCTGGACGGAGGTGTTCGTCGGCGGCGGCGTGCTCGCGGTCGGCGCCGCGGTCACGGCGGGCCTCGCCATCGCCGCCCTGGCACCGAGTACCGCGCCACCGGGCGCCGTGGAGGTCGGGGCGCGGCTGGGCCTGCCCGAATTGCCGCTCACCTGGATCGTGCTGCGGTCCCGGCATCTGACCGGGCGGCCCGCAGAGGCGCTGCGCACGCTGGCGGCGGCCTATCGGGGTCCCGGCGGCCGCTGACGGGCGCGCCGGGACAGTCTCTCAAGCCTCAGGAGGCGAGCGGGCCGCTGGCGCCCTGCGCTTCCATGGCCTTCTGGCGGTAGAGCGCGACGAAATCGATCGGGTCGATGTAGAGCGGCGGGAAGCCGCCGTTGCGCACCGCCTCGGCCACGATCTGGCGGGCGAACGGGAACAGCAGGCGCGGGCACTCGATCATCACGGCGGGATGCAGCTGGTCGGCCGGGATGTTGACCATCCGGAAGACGCCCGCATACTTCACGTCGAACGCGAACAGCACTTCGTTCTGGATCTTCGCATCGCCTTCCAGCGTCAGCTCGACCTCGAAATCGGTATCCGAGAGCTGCTGCGCGGTGACGTTGACCTGGATGCTGATCTGCGGGCCCTGGCCTTCCTTGGGCTGGAGCGAGCGCGGCGCGTTCGGGTTCTCGAAGGACAGGTCCTTCGTGTACTGCGCCAGCGCGTTGATCGTCGGCGCGTCGCCCTGCGGCATGCCGCCGCCGTTGCCGTTGGCTGCCGGGGAGTCGGCCATGCGGATCATCCTTCTCGATCGGCCGGCACGGCCGGCCCGGGTTGTCGCGGCGGGAGCCGCTGAACGGCGCCGCGGAGCGGCCCGGAAGGCAGCGCCGCTAACACGCGCGCCGAGCACGGACAAGCAGCAGGCTGGCGTGGCGCTGGCGGCGGCGGTGTCCGACCCCCATATCGGTTGACGCGTGGGGATCGCGGCGTTCCGCACCGGTATAACCGGCTCGCTCCTTGCGCGTTGGTCAGTTATGAGTCGCCTAGACCCGCGAGCGCTTTGCCGGCGCCGCACCGCGCACGACCTCGGCAAGGGGCACGAGGTCCCGCCGCGGCCACCATCGGATCGGTGATGCAGGACAGCTTCGACGTTACGACGATCATCTTCCTCGCGCTCGCAGTCTTCGTGATCTGGCGCCTGCGCTCGGTTCTCGGCCAGAAGACCGGCGCGGAGCGCTCGCCGTTCAAGCCGGTGGATCGAAGCCGCACCGAGCCGCAGGCCCGCTCCGAGGGCGACAACGTCGTGCGCCTGCCCGGCGCCGACCGGGTCCAGGCCGCACCGTCCCCGGCCGCCGCGGCGGCGCGCGACTGGCGGGGCATCGCGGAGCCCGGCTCCGAGATCGCCCGCGGCCTCGAGGCGGCGGTGCAGGCGGAGCCCGGCTTCGACCCGCGCGCCTTCATCGAGGGAGCCAAGGCGGCCTACGAGACGATCATGATCGCCTTCGCCAAGGGCGACCGGAAGACCCTGCGGGGGCTCCTCTCCAAGGAGGTCGGCGAGGCGTTCGAGCGGGCGATCACCGAGCGTGAGCGCAACCGGCAGACGCTGGAGACCACCTTCGTGTCGATCGACAAGGCCGAGATCGTCGCCATCGAGGTGCGCAACCGCGTGGCGCAGATCACCGTGCGCTTCCTCTCGAACCTCATCACCGCCACCCGGAACGCCGAGGGCAAGGTCATCGACGGCAGCGCCGAGACCGTGGTCGAGGTGCCGGATGTCTGGACCTTCGCGCGCACCCTCGGCTCGCGCGATCCGAACTGGCAACTCGTGGCCACCGAGGCCGGCGCCTGATTTCGTGATTCCGTTGCCGTGCCCAACCTGCGTGCCTGGTCCGGACGGCTCCCGACCGCCCTCTTCGCGACGCTCTTAGCCGGCTCGGCACCGGCCGCTCCCGCCGAGATCGGCGGCGCGGTCCTGACTCCCGTTCCGTTCGAGGCCCTGCCGGGCTTTCCCGGCCCCGATCCTGCCGCGGCGCTCCAAGCGTTCCGGCGGGTCTGTGGCGCGCCGACGCCGCCCACACCGCAGCCCGCTGGCGTGACCGGCGATCCGGCAGCCCTGTCGGCGGCCTGCGCTGCGGCAGCGGATGTCGTGCCGGAAGCGGCAGAGGCGTTCTTCCGGCAGCGGTTCGAAGCCTTCCGGGTGGTCCGGTCGGCGGCCGAGCGGCCCGGCTTCCTCACGGGTTATTTCGAGCCGGAACTCGAAGGCGCGCTCAGCCAGGGACCAGATTTCCCGACCCCGGTGCTCGCCAGGCCCTCCGATCTCGTCTCGCTCGCGCCCGGCGAGACACGGCCCGGCCTCGACCCGGCCCTGCGGGCGGCGCGCGCCACCGTGGAGGGATTTGCGCCCTACCCCGACAGGGCAGCCATCGAGGATGGAGCTTTGGGTGCGCAGGCGCGGCCGATCCTGTGGCTGCGCGACGCCGTCGATCTCTTGGTGCTGCAGGTCCAGGGCTCGGGCCGCGTCCGCCTGCCCGACGGGCGGGCTGTCCGCGTGCTCTACGACGGGCGCAACGGCCAGCCCTACACGGCGGTGGCCAAGCTGATCGTGCAGGAAGGCCACCTGCCGCTGGAGGGTCTGACGCTCGCCCGCTGGACGACATGGCTGCGCGCGCATCCGGAGACCGCCCGGCGCCTGATCCGCGCCAATGCCTCCTACATCTTCTTCCGTCTCGCCCCGGTGGAGGATCCGGCGCTCGGCCCGCCGGGCGCCGCCAACGCGCCGCTGACACCCGGGCGCAGCCTCGCGGTGGATGGTGGGCTGTGGCGCTACGGCCTGCCGTTCTGGCTCGTCGGGCAACTCCCCGGTGCCGCGCCGGGCGAGGCCGGGCGCCTGGTGATCGCCGCCGATACGGGTTCGGCGATCCTCGGGCCGGCCCGGGGCGACCTGTTCGTCGGGACCGGGGCGCAGGCCGGGATCGCGGCCGGAAACCTGCGCGACGCTGTCGGCTTCGTGGTGCTGCTGCCCAAGCCCGCTCCGGGGGTCGCGCCGTGAGGCCGCCGCGCCGCACGCGCCGGCTGAGCGCCGGGGAGGCGAGACTCTGGAGCGAGATCGCCAAGCTGGTGACGCCGCTGGCCGGCCGGGCGACGCTGCCACCCGAGGCGCCGCCGGCACCCACCGCGACCATGCCGCCGCTGGCGGCGCCGATCCTGAAACCGTCGGCGAGCCCGACCGCGAAGAAGCCCCGCCCGAAGCCGCCGCCCAAGCCGTCGGCGCCCCCTGCCCTCAAGGTCACCGCTGCGCCCTATCAGGCGCCGCCGCAGAGCCATGCGCCGCCATCGGGACTGGAGCGGCAGGCCAAGGTCGGGTTGCGCCGGGGGCGGCTCGCGGTCGAGGCGCGGATCGACCTGCACGGCATGGTCCAGTCCGAAGCCCATGCTGCGCTGACCGGATTCCTCCTGAGGTGCCGGGCGGCAGGGCATGCCTACGTGCTGGTGGTCACCGGCAAGGGCGGGGCGGACAAGGGTGGCTCGGCCTATCCCGACGCCTTCGCCGAGCGGGGGGTGCTCCGGCGCAGCGTGCCGCATTGGCTGCGCGGTGCCGAACTGCGCGGCATCGTGCTCGGCTTCGAGGAGGCGGCCCGGCATCACGGCGGCGGCGGCGCGCTCTACGTCAGACTTCGCAGACGTTGACCGCCGGCCTTCGGAGCGGGGCGTCAAACCGCGACGGGTGCTCACCGTTGCGGTTCTGGTCGAAGGTGTCGATATCCAGACCTCACGCATGGTCCCACGAAAAAGTCCCGAAGAAAAATGCCGGAGCTTCCCGAGGTCGAGACGGTGCGGCGCGGCCTGGTGCCCGCGATGGTCGGTGCCCGGTTCAGCCGGGTCACCCTGCGCCGGCCGAATCTGCGCTTCCCGTTCCCGGAGCGATTCGCGGCGCGGCTGGAGGGGCGCACCGTCACCGATCTCGCCCGCCGGGCGAAGTATCTCACCGCCGGGCTCGATTCGGGCGAGACGTTGATCATGCATCTCGGCATGAGCGGCCGGTTCGACGTCGCCCTGCCGGACGGCCGCAACCTGTCGCCCGGGGATTTCTATCTGGAAGGCGCGCAGGGCACGCCCAAGCACGACCACGTCGTGATGGCGATGAGCACCGGCGCGACCATCACCTACAACGACGCCCGCCGCTTCGGCTTCATGGACCTCGTCCCGAGCGAGACCCTGGCGAGCAGCCGCCACTTCGCCCGGATGGGGGTGGAGCCCCTCGACGGGCTGACCGGGGCAGTGATCGCCGGCCTGTTCCGCCACAAGATCGCGCCGCTCAAGGCCGCGCTCCTCGACCAGCGCCTGATCGCGGGATTGGGCAACATCTATGTCTGCGAGGCCCTGCACCGGGCCCGCCTCCACCCGGAGACCCCCGCCGGCCTCTTGGTCAAGCCCGACGGGCGGCCGACGCCCAAGGCCAACGCCCTGGCCAAGGCGATCGTGCAGGTGCTGGAGGAGGCCGTGAAGGCCGGCGGCTCGACCCTGCGCGACTACGCCCACACCGACGGCACCGCCGGGGCGTTCCAGCACGCGTTCCGGGTCTACGACCGCGTCGGCGAGCCCTGCCGCCACCCGGGCTGCCGCGGCTCGGTGACCCGGATCGTACAGGCGAACCGCTCGACCTTCTTCTGCGCGACCTGCCAGCCGCCGGTCTGATCGGGCCGCTCTCGCACCGCAGAACGGCAATTTCGCCACAAACCCGGCTAGGGTCGCGGATCTCGACGCGCGCATCCGGTTGCGGGCAGCCGGTCCCGGCCCGCGGCGCGAGACGGGTCGCGCGGGCCTGACGCGTCGTCCCGGGTCTCGGATCCGGGACGACGCGTCAGGTCGCTGGTTTTGCATCATTGTCTTCCCGAGAGCCGGCGCCCGGCGCTCGGGATGATGCTCGTGACAGGAACGCGATGTTCTTCCGCCGCTCAAAGACGCCCGCGCCCGAGACCATCGCGCAGGATCCGACGGACGGCCCCGCCCTGCCGCAGCGCCTGTCGCCGCGCTCCCCGGGCGAGGCGATCAAGCCGACCGCCGCGCCGCCCCCGCCGGAGAAGCCGGTGCGCGAGCGCAGCGGCCTCGTCGGCATCATCAGCGGCGCCCTCACCTTCGCGGTGGTGATCGCCATCGCGGCGATGATCGGGATCACGCTGTTCCAGCGCCAGGTGCGCGAGCCGGGACCGCTCGCCACCGACAAGGTCGTGGTGATCCCGCCCCATAGCGGCACCGGCGAGATCGCCGAGACCCTGAAGCGCGAGGGCGTGATCGACCATACCGGCCTGTTCGAGTTCGCCGCCCGCTTCGGCGGTCGGCCGGCGCTCCGGGCCGGGGAGTACATGTTCAAGGCGCATGCGAGCATCGCCGACGCCCTCGACACGGTCACCACCGGCCGGCAGGTGCAGCACGCGATCACCTTCCCGGAGGGCCTGACCTCCGAGCAGATCGTCACGCGGCTCAACGACAACGACATCCTCACCGGCGAGATCAACGAGATCCCCCCGGAGGGCTCGCTCCTGCCGGACACCTACAAGTTCGAGCGCGGCGCCACCCGCCAGCAGATCGTCAACCTGATGCGGGCCAAGCAGCGCGAGGTGCTGAACCAGATCTGGCTCCGGCGCAGCGCCGACGTGCCGGTGCGGACCCCGGCCGAGATGGTCACCCTGGCCTCGATCGTCGAGAAGGAGACGGGCCGGGCCGACGAGCGGCCCCGGGTCGCCGGCGTGTTCATCAACCGCCTGAACAAGCGGATGAAGCTGCAATCCGACCCGACCATCGTGTACGGGCTGGTGGGCGGGCGCGGCACCCTCGGGCGCGGCATCCTGCGCTCCGAGATCGAGCGGCCGACCCCGTACAACACCTACGCGATCGAGGGCCTGCCCCCGGGGCCGATCGCCAATCCCGGCCGGGCCGCCCTGGAGGCGGTGGCCAACCCGTCCCGGACCAAGGACCTGTACTTCGTCGCCGACGGCAGCGGCGGCCACGCCTTCGCCGACTCGCTCGAAGGCCACCAGCGCAACGTCGCCCGCTGGCGCGCGGTCGAGAAGAGCCGCCAGGCACCGCCGGACGCGGTCGACAAGGTCGAGCCCGGTCCCGATCCGAGCGTCCCCGGCCGCGCCTCGGCCTTCGCGCCGGGAAGCAATACGCCCAATACCAACGCGGCCTTCGCCCTCGACAGCGGCACGCCGGGCACGCGCGCCTTCGACGCCTCCGAGGGCACGCGCCTCGATCCGCTGAAGAACCGCAGCTACGATCTCGGCTCGCCCAAGACCGTGCCAGCGCTGGCCGACCCGACGCCGGCCCCGCGCGGGCGGCGATAGGCGGGGGCCGCAGACGTCGTCGCGCGCTTGGCGGCGGCGCCTTCAGCGACCCCAACGCGTTGTTCGGCAGGGGATACGGAGTTATGTTAGCAGAATCAGAAGCCTGTTAATTGGGGCGGCGAGGTGATGGCCCGGATCACCGCAGATCCCCCGATCGGGAAGGCTGGTCGGGCGACCGGGGATCTGCCTCGAAAGGGTAGGCCAGACGGCCGCCGCGCCGCGCGACGTCAGGCGCACAATATCCCCGCCGCCCCGATGCCGGGCGACGATGCTGCTCTCGCCCAGATGGTCGATAGCTTACGCGCGCATCTCCCGAAGACGGGTCTCGATCAGGGCGAGATGCAGCAGGTCGGTGCCCGCTTGCCGGCGAGCCTGGTCCGGCAAGCGAAGAGGCGGACGGGCCTCAGCTCCAAAACGGATCTGCTGATTGTCGCGCTCGCCAACCTGGCCCTCGAGGACGCCTTCGCGGATGCGTTCGAGGCGGCGCACGGCCAACTGGACCCCGAGCTCGATATCGGTTTTTGAACCGTGTTCCCGATCTCGCGGTCGACGGAGAAGCTCAGCCTTCGTCGTGACCTGAAAGGGATTCGTCCGCGCGCCCGGCGCGACCTTCCTTTCATCGGAGTGACGGCAGCGCCGGGCGGGCCGCTGATGCTCGATACCGGCGTCTACATCCACGGCCTCAAAGGGCAGACGCCAACCGCCCACAGCGCTCTCCGTCATTGCAAGCGCAGCGAAGCAACCCAGGGCAGACCGCGATCGCAAAACGGCGCGCATCACCGGATTGCTCCGGTCGCGAGGACCGCGTGGTGATCGGACTCCAGCGCACCACCCCTTCCCCCCGGGGCGATCCGTGCTACAGGCCCGGATCTTCACGAGGATGGGGGTCGACATGGCCCAGATCGCAAGCATGACCGGCTTCGCCCGGGCGGCGGGCACCACCGGGGCGGTGCAATGGGCCTGGGAGGTCCGGAGCGTCAACGGGCGCGGCCTCGACGTGCGCATCCGCGTGCCGGCGGGCTATGACGGGCTCGGCGAGACCGCCCGCACTGCCCTGCAGAAGACCCTGTCGCGGGGCCAGTGCCAGCTGACCCTGACGCTGACCAAGCCGGAGCAGGCCGCCCGGGTGCGGATCAACGAGGGCCTGCTGGCGAGCCTCGCCCAGGCGGTCGCCCGGGTGCCGGTGCCCGAGGGCGTCGCGCCGGCCACGATGGACGGGCTGCTCGGCGTGCGCGGGGTGATCGAGGTCGAGGACGAGGCGGGGGCCGAGACCGAGACCTTCGCGCGGGATCTCGCCGAGGGCGTGGTCCGGGTGGTGGCCGACCTGGTCGAGGCACGCCGGGCCGAGGGGCGTCAGCTCGCCGAGGTCGTCACCGCGCAGGTCGACCGGATCGCCGCGCTGACCCAGGCGGCCGAGGACAACCCGGCGCGCAAGCCCGAAGCGGTGCGTGCCCGGCTGGCCGCCGCCATCGAGGCGTTGGGGGGGACCAATCTGGACCCGGACCGCCTGCACCAGGAGGCGATGCTGCTCGCCGGCAAGGCCGATGTGCGCGAGGAGCTGGACCGGCTGCACGCCCATGTCGCCAGCGCCCGCGAGTTGCTCGCCGCCGGCGGCGCGATCGGCCGGCGCCTGGATTTCCTGGCCCAGGAATTCGGCCGCGAGGCCAACACCCTGTGCGCCAAGGCCAACGACATCAGCCTGTCGCGGATCGGGCTCGACCTCAAGGCCGTGGTCGAGCAGTTCCGCGAGCAGGTCCAGAACATCGAATGAAGCCTTGGGACCCCCACATGCGACACGCGACGGAGCCACGCGGATGAGCGGACCGGCGAAGAACGTCTCCGACACCATCGCGCGGCGCGGATTGATCCTGATCCTGTCCTCGCCCTCGGGGGCGGGCAAGACCACGCTGACCCGGGCGATCGCGCAGGATCCGACCTGGGCGCTCGACGTGTCGATCTCCGTCACGACCCGGGCGCGCCGGCCCTCCGAGATCGACGGGCGGCACTACCACTTCATCGACCGCGAGGCGTTCGAGGACCTGCGCAGCCGCGACGACCTGCTCGAATGGGCGGAGGTCCACGGCAATTATTACGGCACGCCCCGCCGCCCGGTGGAGAAGGTCCTGGGCTCGGGCCGGGACATGATCTTCGACATTGATTACCAGGGCACCCGCCAGGTGCGGGCTAAGCTCGCCCAGGACGTGGTGACCGTGTTCATCCTGCCGCCCAGCATGGCCGAGCTGCGCCAGCGCCTCGAGCGCCGCGCCGAGGATTCGGCCGAGACGATCGAGAAGCGGCTGGCCAATGCCCGGACCGAGATCCAGCGCTGGAGCGAGTACGATTACGTGATCGTCAACGAGGACCTGCAGGCGGCCTTCCAGGCGCTGCAGGGCATTCTCTCGGCCGAGCGGCTGAAGCGCGCGCGCCGCACCGGCCTGGCGCAGTTCGTCGACGGGCTGCTGGCGGAGGCGGACGCCTAAGCTCCCACCCCGCACGCCATGACGGCGGCGGCTTCGATCACGCCGTGATGGTGAAGCACGCGCCCGGGTTGTTGGCCACGTCGAGACGGGCGTTGATCTGGTCGAGCATCGCCCGGATCAGCTTCATCCCGAGGCCCGTGCCCTTGCCGCGCACCTTGGCCTCGGCCCAGTCGTCGGGCAGGCCGGAACCGTCGTCGCAGACCCGAAGCTGAACCTCGCCCGGGCCGGAGGCCGAGACGCTGACCTCGACGCGGCCGCCGCCGGTGGGGTTGGCCGCGTATTTGAACGCGTTGGTCACGAGCTCCGTGGCGATCAGCGAGAGCGCCACCGCCTTGCGGTAGGGCACCATCAGGCCGGGCTCGGCCGAGAGATCGACGGCGTGGCCCTCGCCGGCCAGGCCCGCGAGGTCGTTGCACAGGTTCTCGATGGTCTGGCCGAGATCGACCTCGTCGAAGCGCTCGGCCTGGTAGAGGCTGTCGTGCACCCGCGCGACGCTCATCACCCGGGCCGAGGTGTCGGCGAAGGCCTGCCGGGCCTCGCCATCGGAGATCTGGCGGCGCTGCATCTGCAGGAAGGCCGAGACGATCTGCAGGGAGTTCTTGACCCGGTGGTCGATCTCCCGGGTCAGCAGGTCCTTCTGCTCGAGCAGGCGCTCCTTCTCGGCGAGCAGGCTGGTCAGCTCGTCGATCTTGCGGCGCTGGCGCAGCACCACGCCCTCGACCGCCTCGGCCAGCGAGCCGGCGAGATGGACCTGCCATTCGGCCCAGTCGGCGGCGAAGCCGGTGCGCTCCTCGACCCAGCGCTCGAACGAGCGGCGCGGCAGCAGAGCCACCGGGCCGCTGCCGGCGAGGACCGGTTTGCGCGGGTCGCCGCCCCAGGTCACCGTGCTGGGCACCTCCGGCCGGAACCAGAGCAGCAGATTCTCGCGGGACTCGTCCACGAAGGCCGCGAGCAGGCCGCTGGCGATCTCCCGGTAGGGGGCCGCCTCCGGATACTCGGCGGTGAAGCTGCTGCTGCTGTATTGGCTCTCGCCGGCCGGCAGCCGGTCCCGCAGCCAGGCGGCGATCCGGCCGACCATGTCGGCGGGGGGCGACCGGCCGATCAGCGTCACCCGCTCGCCCGCCGCGATGCCGGCGCCGGTGGCGCTGAACAGGTCGAGCAGCGTCGCGTTGCCGGCGGTCAGGGCGGCCACGAAATCGTCGGAGCGGGTCAGCTCGCGCACCAGGCGGCTCTCGACCGCGAGATGGGCCTGCCGCTCCTCCCAGAGCCGGCGCGACTCGATCTCCTGCACCCGCATCGCGAAGGCGTCGGTGAGCACGGTGGCGGCCGAGCGGGTCTCGGGCGTGACGTAATGCGGGCGGCGATGATGGCCGATCATCAGGCCCCAGAGCCGGCCCTCGACCATGATCGAGATCGACATCGAGCCATTCACGCCCAGGTTGCGCTGGTACTCGAGGTGGATCGGCGACAGCGTGCGGTGCTGGGCGAAGGTGAGGTCGATCGGGCCGTTGCCGGCGCCGGGCGCCGCCACCAGGCCGACCGGGACGCTGTCGCGGTCGATCACGAAGCGGTTCTTAGCCCGGGTGTAGAGGGCGCGGGCCTGGGCCGGGATGTCGGAGGCGGGAAAGCGCAGGCCGAGCAGGCTGCGCGACCAGCCGGGCACCTTGTCCTCGGCCACCGCCTCGCCGTTCCAGTCGGCGTCGAACCGGTAGACCAGAACGGCCTCGAAGCCGGTGAGCGCGCGGATCTCCAGGGCGGCGATCCGGGCAGCCTCGACCAGGGTCTCGGCCCCGCGCAAGCGCCCGACGGCGAGCTCGGTATCGACCTGGCTGGCGGTCGGGAAGTCGTCGGCCGATTCGGGCTCGAGCTCCAGCTCGACGATCACCCGCCCGGCATGGGCGTGGGCCACGGCGTAATAGGGCGCCGCGCGGCCGGCAAGGGTGAGCCGGCGGCGGGCGGATTGGCCGTTCTCCAGGGTACCGGCGGTCAGGCGCGCCCAGATGGCCTCGACGAAGTCGCGGGGCAGCACGTCGTCCAGGGGACGGCCGGCGAGCGGCGGATCCTGGGGATCGACGATCTCCTCGATATTGGCCGAGTAGGCCAGGACGTGCAGGGTTTCGGCATCGGCCGCGAGCATCACGGCGTTGGGCTGGATCGAGCCCGGGATGTGGATCGGCTCGCGCTCGCAATGGCTGGCATCGACCGGCTCGGCGCGCACACGCCGGCCGATCGCGGCCATCACGGCCTCGCGGGGCAGGCCGGCGCCGAGGCTCTCGATCGGGTCGATGGTCAGCCAGGTGACCGGGCCGGTCTCGGCGGCGGTGCCATGGCGCATGTGGACCCGTGCCCGCAGGGGCTGGGGCAGCCGGCCGAACACGTAGTCGAAGCTCTCGTCCAGGGCGCCGCGGCGGCTCCCCGACAGGAAGCGCCCGCGGAAATTCGGCACGTTGGTGCCCGGCATCACCTCGCGGAAATAGTTGCGGCCGATCACCGCCTCGCGCGACAGGCCCGAAAGCGCGCTGGCGCCCTCGCTGAACACCACGACGGTGCCGTCCGAATCGAGTCCGATCACGCCCTTGTCGAGGCGATCCAACGCGTCGGGCGCGAGCACGTCGAGGTCGACGCCGCGTTCGGGGGCCTGCTTCGGCGGCATCAGGAAAGAACCCCGCTCATCTCGGTTGATATGACTGGGGCAGGGGCGAAGTGCAATGCTTCCGCGCGCGGCAAGATCAGCTCGATATCACGATGGCGTCGGAGCCAGATTAAGACTGACAAATTGACTGTGTGATTTCAGACAATGCGGTGGAAAATCCTTCTTCAACTGTAGGATGGTATATGGGTTGGTCCCGCACGGCCGCGGCGCTCTTCCCGTCGCCGATCGCGTGGGCCAGCAGATGCGCCAGATGCTCGACCGCGGGCCCGAGCATCTCCGAACCCAGCAGCCGGCCCTCCCGGTCGGCCCAGATCCGAAGCCCGCCGTGATTCGCGCCGTCGACCCGGGCACGACCCTGGGTCGAGAAATCGACCGTTCCGGTGATGCGTCCGGGGGCGTCGGCCGCGTAGGGCGCGCCGATCGCGGCGACCTGCGGGTCGGTGAAGACCATTGTCAGACGGGTCCAGGGCTCCGGCGACGTAACAGCGCGCCCGGCGGCCAGCGCCGCCGCGTTCGCTCCGGCGATGCTGCCCTGGCGGCTCGCCTCGTGCAGCACCGGCCGCCAGGCATCGGCATCGCCCGCGATCAGAATCGGCGCGCCGGCGCAGATCAGGCTGCGCCGGTCGAATTCCGGCATGCCGCCCTCGCCGAGGCGCAGGCCCGTCACGTCGAGCCCGAGCCCGCCCAGGTTGGGCGCGCGGCCGGTCGCCGCGAGAACCCGGTCGGCCCGGGTCTCTCGGGCCCGCCCATTCCGGTCGGTCCAAGCGAGGCGCACACCGTCCCCGTCGCGCGCGGCGGAGTCGAGCTTCGCCCCGAGATGCAGCGCAAGCTCGGCACTGAAGATCTCGGCGGCCTGGCGGGCGAGATCCGGCTCGGACAGGCCGGCGACGGTATCGCCGGCATCGATCACCGTGACGCGGATTCCGAGGCGGCTCATCGCCTGGGCGATCTCGATGCCGACCGCGCCCGCACCCAGAACGGCCAGCGAATCCGGGAGGTCCGGGATCTCGAACAGGGTGTCGGTGGTGAGGAGGCGGTCGCCGAGCCCGCGCAGGGGCGCCGGGACGGTGGGGCTCGAACCGGTGGCGATCACGGCGGCGCGGAAGGTGATCCGGGTGTGATCGTCGACCGTGAGGCTGTCGCGATCCGCGAACCGGGCGCTGCCGGCGATGCGCGCCGCCTCCGGCAGGGCGTCCACGCCGTCGAGGACGCCGCCGACGAACCGGTCCCGCTCGGCGCGGACCCGCTCGAGCACCGCGCGCCCATCCACCGCGACGCCGGCGACGCGGATGCCGAACAGGTCGGTGTTGCGCGCCGCATGGGCGGCCTTGGCCGCCGCGATCAGGAGCTTGGAGGGCATGCAGCCGACCCGGGCACAGGTCGTGCCGCCCGGGCCGCGCTCGACCAGGACGGCGCTCGCTCCGGCTTCGGTGGCGGCCCGGTAGGCGGCGAGCCCGGCGGTCCCGGCCCCGATCACCGCCACATCACAGCTGCGTTCGTTCATCGTATCCCCGGGCCGGTCGCCGGGGCCAAAGCTTCATCGCTGAGGTTCGTTCCGCCTGCGCCGACGCGCCTCAGGTTGAGCCGCCGACGGGCTCAGACGGGCTGGTCGGGCAATGCGGTTCGGATGCGGCGGGCCCATTGGAAGAACGCTCTTCCGAGGGTTGATACCGCAGACCCGATAACCCGCACCGTCATTCCCGGGCGCCGCAGGCGAGCCCGGCCCCAGAGCGGACGCCCATGGCGTCAATCCAGAATCGCTGCCGGCTCAACCGCTTGGCACGTCGGCGGCTCCGGATCCCGGGTTCCGCCGTGACGCGGCAGCGGTCCAGCCTTCGACCGGAGAGCAAGACCGAGCTTTCCGCGTCAGCGCGAGCTGGGAATCGACCGGTCTGACCCGTCGCCCCCATGGGAGGGGGGCCACACCGCGGCCCGGATAAGCCGCGGCGTGAGCGTGTCCCCCGCTTCAGGGGGAACCCGCCGGTCAGACGTTGCGCACCGGTGCGGTGCCGCCGAGATGGAACACCCGGTGCGGGACCAGCTCGCCGCGCTCGACATCGCCCACCGCGACCAGGATACCGCCGCAGGTCGCGAAGGCCTTGCCCTCCACGGGCGCGTCCCGGCCGCGCAGGATCACCGACTGGCCGCGCATCAGGCGCAGGCCGAGGTCGCGCGAAACCGCCACCTCGGGGATCGCGTCGAGCGCGGTCTCCACCGGCCGCAGATGCGCGAGCGCGGCTTCGGGGCCGCCCTCGGTCAGGCCGGCGGCGGCGCAGGATTCGGCTTCCGAGAACGGGCCGACCCGGGTTCGGCGCAGGGCCGAGACGTGGCCGTAGCAGCCGAGCATCCGGCCGAGGTCGCGCGCCAGGGCGCGGACATAGGTGCCCTTGCCGCACTCGGCCTCGATCACGGTGCGCTCGCCGTCATGCTCGACCACGGCGAGGCGGTCGATCTGCACCGGCCGGGCGACCAGCTCCACGGTCTCGCCCTCGCGGGCCAGGTCGTAGGCGCGCTCGCCCTGGATCTTGATCGCGGAATAGCGCGGCGGCACCTGCTCGATCGCGCCGACGAAGGCCGGCAGAGCCGCCTCGACGGCCGCCCGCTCCGGACGCGCGTCGCTGGTGGCGACCGCCCGGCCCTCGGCATCGTCGGTGTCGGTCTCGACACCCCATTGCACGGTGAACCGGTAGGCCTTGCGGCCGTCCATGACGAACGGGACGGTCTTGGTCGCCTCACCCAGCGCGATCGGCAGGATGCCCGAGGCCAGCGGGTCGAGGGTGCCGGCATGGCCGGCCTTCTTGGCGTTGAAGGCGCGCTTCACCACCGCGACGGCGTGAGTCGAGGTCATGCCGACAGGCTTGTCGAGGATGACCCAGCCCGACACGTCCCGGCGCTTGGGCCGATCGGGCCGCGGTCCGCGCTGCGGGCGGCGCTCCTCCGGGCCCCGGCGCTCGGCGCCCGGACCGGAAGCCGCGCGCTCGGCCGGCGGATGATCTTCGATGGAAACCGTCATGTCCTCGTGTCCCCCGGGGTCGTTGCCCCGTTCCTGTCCGTGTGCCGTCGGGGATCAATGCCCCCGACCGGTCTCCGGTTCGTCGTCCTCAGGCCCGTCGCCGTCCCGCTCGGGGACGAGGTCGCGCTTCACGCGCTCGTCGCGCAGCAGCTTGTCGATGCGGGCCGCCTCGTCGAAGGTCTCGTCGCGCAGGAAGCGCAGCTCGGGGGCGAATTTCAGGTTCACCCGCCGGGCCACCTCCTGGCGCAGCACCTTGCGGTGGCGGTCCAGCGCGGCGATCACCGGCGCCTCGTCGACGCCGCCGAGCGGCATCACGTAGGCGGTGGCGAGCTTCAGGTCCGGCGACATCCGCACCTCCGGCACGGTCACGACATGCGTGTTGAGCACCGGATCCTGGATGTCGCCGCGCTGGAGCACCTCCGCGAGGGCGTGGCGCACGAGTTCGGCCACGCGCTGCTGGCGCTGCGAGGGGCCGGTGGATGTGGGTTTCTGGGCCATTCTGTCTCGGGCCGACGCCGCGGGGCGGCCGGTTCACGTCCAACAAAAGAGAGATGCGCGAAAAAGAAAAGACGGCCGCGGCTGAGGCCGCGACCGCCCTGTCCGGACGAGGTCCGGGATCTCAGAGGGTGCGACGGATCTCTTCGACCCGGTAGCACTCGATGACATCGCCCGCGCGCATGTTCTCGAAGTTCTCGAAGGCCATGCCGCACTCCTGGCCGGAGGTGACTTCCTTCGCGTCGTCCTTGAAGCGCTTGAGGGTCTTGAGCTTGCCCTCGTGGATCACGACGCTGTCGCGGATGAGGCGGACATGCGCGCCGCGCTCCACGATACCGTCGGTGACGCGGCAACCCGCAACCTTGCCGACCTTGGAGACCTCGAAGACCTCCTGGATCGACGCCTCGCCCAGGCGCTCCTCGCGCAGGGTCGGCGGCAGCATCCCCGACAGCGTGGCTTTGATGTCGTCCACGAGGTCGTAGATGATGTTGTAGTAGCGGATATCGATACCCGCCCGCTCGGCGGCCTCGCGGGCCTCCTTGAGGGCGCGCACGTTGAAGCCGATCACGACCGCCTTCGACGCCTGAGCCAGGGTGATGTCTGACTCGGTGATGCCGCCGACACCCGACAGGAGGATGCGGGCCGCGACCTCGCCGTTGCCGAGCTTCTCCAGGGCACCCGCGATCGCCTCGACCGAACCCTGCACGTCGCCCTTGATGACCACCGGCAGCTCCTTGCGGCCGGCGCCTTCCTTGAGGTCGCGCATCATATCGACCAGCGAGCGGTTGGCACCGCCGGTCCGGGCATTCTGCCGCTCGCGCTTCTGGCGGGCGCGGTACTCGGTGACCTCGCGGGCCCGGGCCTCGCTCGACACCACGGTCACGCGGTCGCCGGCATCGGGCGTGCCGTTGAAGCCGAGGACCTCCACGGGCACCGACGGGCCGGCATACTGCACGTTCTCGCCGACATCGTCGATCAGGGCGCGCACGCGGCCCCACTCGGCACCGGCCACGACGATGTCGCCGGTGAACAGAGTGCCGCGCTGGACCAGCACGGTCGCCACCGGACCGCGACCGCGGTCGAGCTGGGCCTCGATGACCGTGCCCTCGCCGTCGCGCTTCTCGTTGGCGCGCAGGTTCATGATCTCGGCCTGGATCTGGATGCCCTCCAGCAGCTCCGGCAGACCGTCGCCGGTCTTGGCCGAAACCTCGAATTCCAGGGTCTCGCCGCCCATCGATTCGACCTGGATGTCGTGCTGCAGCAGCTCCGTGCGGACCCGCTGGGGGTTCGCGTCCGGCTTGTCGATCTTGTTGATCGCGATGATCATCGGGACGCCCGCCGCCTTGGCGTGCTGGATCGCCTCAATGGTCTGCGGCATCACGCCGTCATCGGCCGCCACCACGACCACCACGATGTCGGTGACCTTGGCGCCGCGGGCGCGCATCGACGTGAACGCCGCGTGGCCCGGGGTGTCGATGAAGGTGATCATGTCGCCGGACGGCGCCGCGACCTGGTAGGCGCCGATATGCTGGGTGATGCCGCCGGCCTCGCCCTCCACCACGTTCGCCTTGCGGATCGCGTCGAGCAGCGAGGTCTTGCCGTGATCGACGTGGCCCATGATGGTGACCACCGGCGGACGGGGATCGAGATCCTCCTCCAGATCCGGCTCGTCGGACGACAAACCTTCCTCGACGTCGGACTCGGCGACGCGGCGGACGGTGTGGCCGAGCTCCTCGGCGATGAGCTGGGCGGTGTCCGAGTCGATCACGTCGGTGATCTTGTGGATCTCGCCCTGCTTCATCAGCAGACGGATCACGTCCACGGCCCGCTCCGACATGCGGTTGGCGAGTTCCTGGATGGTGATCGTCTCGGGGATCGTCACCTCGCGGGACAGCTTCTCCTTCTGCTCGACCTGGCCACGGCCGCTCATGCGCTGCTGGCGGCGGCGGAACGAGGCGACCGAACGGGTGCGCTCGTCCTCACCGGACGTCGCCGTCGCGATGGTCAGGCGGCCGCGGTTGCGGTCCCCGCCCGGCGACTTCGGCGTCTTGGGCGGCGCGATGATCTTGAGCGGCATGCCGGGACGGCGGATCACCCGCTTGGTCTCGGACTCGTCCTCGTTGGTCTGCGCACCGCGGCCGGCGGGACGCGCCGCTGCGGCGGCACCGGCGGGACGCGCGGCGGTCGTCGGCGTGGCGCTCTTCTCGGGCTCGGGCGCCGGGGCGGGGCGCGCCATGAAGTTGAGGTCGCGGGGCTTGCGCGAATCGGCCGTGATGGTCTTGCGCGGCTCGCCGGTGGCGGGACGGGCGGTCAGCGGCGGACGCGCCGCCGGGGCGGCCGGCGCTGCGGCGGCCGGACGCGCAGCCGCGGAGGCAGCCGGACGGGCAGCCTCGGGCTGGCGGGCCGGAGCGACGGTGCTCGGACGCGCCGGCATCGGACGGGTCGCCGACGGGCGAGCGGGTGCGGCGGCCGGAGCCGCCGGCGCGGCAGGGGCAGCAGCCGCGGGGGCGGCCGGTGCGGGCGCAGCGGCCTCGGCGGCGGCAGCCGCATTCGCGGCGGCGGCAGCCTTGGCGGCCTCCTCGGCAGCGCGGGCAGCCTCGGCGGCGGCGGCCTTGCGGGCCTCCTCCTCGCGACGGCGCTCCTCGGCGGCCTCGCGCTCGCGTCGGGCCTGCTCCTCGGCCTCCTTGCGGCGGGCCTCGGCCTCGGCCTCGGCCTTCTGACGGGCCTCGGCCTCGCGGCGCTTCGCGTCGGCGAGGGCGGCGGCGCGGGCGGCGCTCTCCTGCTCGCTCAGCGTGCGCAGCACGACACCCGACGCCGAGCGCTGGGCCGGGCGCGGCGGGGCCGCAGCGGCGGTCGGAGCCGGGCGCGGGGCGGGCGCAGGCTCACGGGCAGGGGCGGCCGGGGCCGCGCCGACGCCGCGGCGCTTGACCGTCTCGACCACGACCTGCTTGGAGCGGCCATGGGAGAAGCTCTGACGCACGGTGCCTGCCTCGATCGGCCGCTTGAGGGAGAGCGGCTTCGGAGAAGTCCTGTTCAGAGTCTTGTCGCCCGGGTTGTTCGTGTCGCTCATTCAGCCTGAACCCTGAGGGTTTCCATCGTCCCGTGAACCGACGCCCGGTGGCGCCGGCCAAATTCGTCCTGGTGCGTCGTCAACGTGAGGCTTCGTCGACCCCGCCGATTCGGGCTGGATCGGGCTCCTCGGTCGCCGCGGCGGCGCCCTCGAAGGAGCGTAGCCGACGCCAACGCGACAGGCAGCCGGCAGCTCCGGCTCCTGCGACGAGCGCAGCGTGTATCACATGATCCCGACCTAAGGCCATGTCCAATTCATCTTCGGACAGGTCGTCGATGATCGGTATCCTTGACATGGCCTCACCGTGCCGCCGGTACAAGGCCGCGGCGATCTTGCGACGGCCGTCTGGACTGGCTTCCGCCGCATGGATCAGGGCCACCGCGCCGGGCTGGCCGCCGATCGCGGCCTCGACCTTCGAGAAGCCTGCGACCACGCATCCCGCCTTGTTGGCCATGGCGATCGCCTGCCGCAGATCCTCGCGCAGGCCGACGACGATCCGGTCGGGCAAGTCGGGGCCGGCCTGGGCCGGTCCCTTGAACGCCCGCGGGAACAGGTTCTTGCGCACCGCCGTGGCGACCGCGTCGCGCCGGGCGCTGATCCAGGCGCCGCGGCCGGGCAGCTTCGCGCGCAGGTCCGGCACGACGCTGCCGTCCGGGCCGCGCACGAACCGGATCATCGCCTCGGGCGGCTGGACCACGCGCGTGACGATGCAGGTCCGCTGCGGCACGCGCCGGCCGGGGCCGCTGTCGAGCCCCCCGGGATCGAGTCCCGGATCCTGCCCCTCATCGGGCGGGGTCGTGTCGACCTCGGCCATGAGCGCGTCCGCCGCAGCCTCCCGCTCAGGCCTCGGCCGGGGTGGCGGCCGTCGCCTCGGGGGTCTCCTCGCCTTCGTCGGTCTCGGCACCCTCCTCGGCCTCCGGCTCGGGCAGCGCCTCGATCCAGCCGGCCTTGAGGCGGGCGGCCATGATCAGGCCCTCGGCCTCGGCGCGCGACAGCTCGAACCCGTCCAGATAGCCGGCATGGCGCACGGCGTCCGGGCCGCGGCCCTCGGTGTAGCCGACGAGGTCGTCGGTGGCGCAGCCCGCCAGGTCCTCGACGGTCTTCACGTCGTTCTCGCCGAGCGCGACCATCATGGGCGTGGTGATGCCCTCGATCTCGCGCAGCTCGTCGGCGACGCCGAGCTCGGTGCGGCGGGCATCGTGCTCCTGCTCGATCCGGGCGAGGTGATCCTGGGCGCGGGCCTGGATCTCGGCGCCGGTCTCCTCGTCGAGACCCTGGATGCCGGACAGCTCCTGGATGTCGACGTAGGCGATCTCCTCGACGTTGCGGAAGCCTTCGGCCGCCAGCAGCTGGCCGACGGTCTCGTCGACGTCGAGCGCCTCCATGAACACCTGGGTCCGCTCGGCGAATTCCTTCTGGCGCCGCTCGGATTCCTCGGCCTCGGTCAGGATGTCGATGTCCCAGCCGGTGAGCTGCGAGGCCAGGCGCACGTTCTGGCCCCGGCGGCCGATGGCCAGCGACAGCTGGTCGTCCGGCACCACCACCTCGATGCGGTCGGCCTCCTCGTCGAGCACGACCTTCACCACCTCGGCGGGCTGGAGGGCGTTGACGATGAAGGTCGCCTCGTCCTCGGACCACGGGATGATGTCGATCTTCTCGCCCTGGAGCTCGCCGACCACCGCCTGGACGCGCGAGCCGCGCATGCCGACGCAGGCGCCGACCGGGTCGATGCTGCCGTCGCGGGAGATCACCGCGATCTTGGCGCGGGAGCCCGGATCGCGGGCGACCGCCTTCACCTCGACGATGCCGTCGTAGATCTCGGGCACTTCCTGGCCGAACAGCTTGGCCATGAATTGCGGGTGCGAGCGCGACAGGAAGATCTGCGGGCCGCGCACTTCCGAGCGCACGTCGAACAGGTAGGAGCGGATCCGGTCGCCCGGCCGGAAGGTCTCGCGCGGGATCATCTCGTCCCGGCGGACGATGCCCTCGCCCCGGCCCAGATCGACGATGACGTTGCCGTACTCGACCCGCTTGACGATGCCGTTGAGGATCTCGCCGATCCGGTCCTTGTACTCGTCGAACTGGCGGGCGCGCTCGGCGTCGCGCACCTTCTGGACGATGACCTGCTTGGCCGACTGGGCGGCGACGCGGCCGAAATCGAAGGGCGGCAGGGTGTCGGAGATCACGTCGCCGACCAGCGCGCCCGGGTTGTAGCGGCGGGCCTGCTCCAGGGTGATCTCGCGGGCGTCGTTCTCCACCTGATCGACCACCAGAAGGTGCCGCGACAGGCGCAGGGCCCCGGTCTTGTTGTCGATCTCGGCGTGAACGTCGGTCTCCGCGCCGTAGCGGGAGCGCGCCGCCTTGGCGATCGCCTCCTCCATCGCGTCGATGACGATGGAGCGGTCGATCACCTTCTCGCGGGCGACCGCGTCGGCGATCTGGAGGAGTTCGAGCCTGTTGGCGCTGACGACGGCCATCGGTGTCGGTCCTTCTCTTCCGTCAAGTCTTCGTGCCGGTCGCCCGCGGGCGACCGAGCCCAAATCTCAATTCAATGCAGGTCGTCGCGGCTCTTGAGCCGGGACGCCTTGGACACGACCGGCTTCTTGGGGCCGGTGCGCGGCGGCTTCTTCTCTTTCGGGGCCTTCGGGTCGGCCTTGGCGGCCTTGCCCTTCGGACCCTGCGGCTTCGGCGCGGGCCGGGCGGGGGCCGCCGGCGCGTCGTCCTCGGCCTCGTCATCCTCGTCCAGTTCGTCCGCACCGTCGGCCGGTGGGCCGCCACGGCGCAGGGACTCGCGGATCAGCTCGTCGGTGAGGACGAGATGCGCCTCGGCGAGATCCCGCAGCGGCAGGTCGACCCGGCTCGGCAGCCCTTCCTTCACGTCGGGCAGGTCGATCGGGACGGTCAGCTTCTCGACGTCGGGCGCGCCCAGGATGCCGCGAAACCGCTTGCGGCCGTCGAGCGGCGGGCTCAGCTCGACCTTGGCCTCGTAGCCGGCCCAGCGGGCGAAGTCCGAGACCCGCACCAGCGGCCGGTCGATCCCCGGGGAGGAGATCTCCAGGTTGTAGGCGGTGCCCACCGGATCGTCGACGTCCAGCACCGGCGAGATCGCCCGGCTCACCGCCTCGCAATCGTCGATCGAGAAGGTGCCGTCCGGCCGCTCCGCCATGATCTGGACGGTGCAGCCGTTGGTGTTGGTCACCTTCACCCGGACCAGCCGGAAGCCGAGGCCCTGGACCGGCCCCTCGATCACCTGCACCACGCGAGCGGCGACACCGCTCTCGCGGACGAGGCGCTTCTCGGACAGATCCGCTTCGATCTCGGACGACATGGATATCAGCGCGCAACCCTTGCGGCGTCCTGGGCGGCACGTGCCGGCCTGCGGTCCTCGCGCGATCAAACCTGACGCGGCGAAAAAAAAGAGCGGACCCGGTGGGGCCCACTCCCGAACCGCAGCCTCTCGACTGCCATCAGAACTGTTGGAGGGATAGATAGCCGCGGTCAGTCCCGAGCGCAAGGTAGATCAGCAATCTGTCGAGTCCGCGCGTGAACATGGCTGCATTCGGCGGCCATCGCGGAATGCCGGCTCTCGCCCGCCTGTGCTTGACGAGCCGGCACGCGCGACCCTTCCGCATTCCCCTCGGCGGGGCAGTTGGTGCGAGGTCCCAAACGCGCAGATCTCGACCGTAACGCGGAGCGCAGACGCTCGCACGACCCGCTTCGCCGCTTCAGGTTCCGGTGCTCTCTCAGAGTTGTGGCGAGGCGGGGGAACGCCCGTGGCGCGGGTGCATTGCCGACCGAACGTGAAGGCGCCGGCGCGCTGCTTCGAACGGATGGATCGAGCGATGACGACCCGAACCCCCTCTCCCGGACGGTACTCTCGTTGGATCGGGCGAGCCCTCGTCCTGGGTGCCGTGTCCGGGAGCTTCGGCTTGACCGCTCCGGCCCTGTCTCAGTCGGCCGCCAGCCGGATCGACCAACCGACACCGGCAACGCTGCCGCCGGCATCGGAGCGTGACGGCGCGGCCCGCGGGAGCGGCCAGGTCTCCCCACCGAGCGCGATCCAATCCTCGACCGACGTGATGCAATCGGACGGAACGGTGCAGGGCCAGGGTGCGCCCGCGCGCACGAACCCGATCCAGCACCTGCCGGAGTCCATGCGCTAGGTTCGGGTCCGTCCGGGGTCGATGCCGGCGAGCTGACTCGGTCAAGTTTGCTATACATCACCCGGATAGCAATCGATCCCGGGTGATGGCGCAGCATGAAGGCGATCAAGTCGGTTCCGGGCCGCTTCGTCAGCGCCGTCAGGCGGTCCTTCCGGCAGTTCCTCGCCCTGCCGCTCGCGACCGTGGTCGGCTTCGTGGGCCTGAACGCCCTGGTCTATCTGGCGGATCGGTCCTGGTCTGGCGGCGATGCGCCGGCGGGATTCCACTGGCTCGGGGAATTGCTCGGCGACAGGGCGGCGCTGGGAAGCCTCCTGACCACGGTGGCATCGAGCATCATCACTGTCACCTCGATCACCTTCTCGCTCCTGCTCCTCGCCGTCCAGCAGGGGGCGGCCGCCTTGACCGCGCAGGTCACCGACCAGTTCATGGCCCGGCGCACGAACCAGTTCTATTTCGGGTATTTCGTCGGCCTGTCGGTCTTCGTCCTGATGACGCTGGTGACGAACACGGGCTTTCACCGGCCCGTCTTCGGGACCACGCTCGCCCTGCTGCTGACCACCTCGGCCCTCTGCCTCATCATCGTGATGATCTACAACACGATCGATCAGATGCGGCCGGCGCAGATCATCCAGTTCATCCACGACCGGGTTCTGGAAGCCCGCGACGACGATCTCCGGATGCTCGCGGCGACCCGGAGGACGGCGCGGCAGGATTGGCCCGTGGCCGCGCTGATCCGCTCCCGGGAGAGCGGCTACGTCGTCAGCCTCGACCTCCCGCGCATCGAAGAGGCCGTGAAGCGGCATGGCCGCAAGGCGGTCGAGGTCGAATGCGTCATCCCGGTCGGGACCTATCGCGCCGTCAACGATCCCCTGTTCCGGCTGCGATGCAGGCCCGGCACGACGCTCGACCCGGCAGCGCGGGAGCGCCTCGTCGGCGAGACGCTAGCCGCGCTCAGCTACGACGACGGACGCGACCTGCAGCACGATGCCGCCTACGGCCTGCACCAGCTCTCGACCATCGCCTGGACCTCGGTCTCGACATCGAAATCCAACCCCAGCCCCGGCCTCTCGGTCATCCAGGCCTTGCGGGACATCATCGCGCACTGGAGCGAGGACGAGACCCAGCCGCTCGAAGATCCGACATCCGGCATCGTCTACGCGGATGCCGCGCCGATCATCGCGACCGATGCCCTCGAAGCCGTGATCGTGGTGGCCTCCGAGTCGATCCAGTCCCAGACCCTCACGGAGGCGGTGAAGACCCTGGCGATCCTGCTCCGGCATGTCGGGCAGCCGACGGCGGACCGGCTCGCCGATGTCGCCAACCGCACCCTGTCGAGCCTCGGCGAGCACGTGCTCACCCGCCAGCTCGAGGCCGAGCTCGCGGACTTGGCGCAGGCGCTGAACGCGCGCGGCTTCGTCACCGTCGCGAAGGCCGTCTCCGAGGCGTCGGCCGAGCTGGCCGCCAGCCTGGGCAAGCTGAACTCACGCTCGACCCGCGTGCCGGGAACGACCTCGTGAGAGCCTGTTGGGCCGGTTTTCCCAGGCTCCGCCCCATCCTGAGACGGTGCGGCCAAGCGGAGCCCATCAAAGGCCAAGTTCACTGTGCGAACCGATGCGGACCAGGTGCAGTTTAGGCCGCTCCGCCTCCTGGTGCGATTTTACGGCTGAGGGCTCGGATTTCCGATAGATCAAAACCAGATCAGGTTTGATATGGCAGTCGCGATAGTCCTTCCAATTGCCTCCAAGCGGGTGGTCGACCATTTTGGCGGGAAGGGGACGATCGGCGGCGAGCAGGTCGACGGCCTTCAGCAGATCCGCCTGCACCGTCGCGCGATAACGCCCCTTCTGCTCGCGCTTCATATCCTTTTTGAATTGACCCGTGATGACGACGTCCCGTCGCGTAGCCTGGGCAGATGCCGGCACGGGTGAAGTCGCTGCTGGCGGCTTATCGTCAGTCGGCGTCAAGGACTGCGAGGAGGTTCGACGGATCGCCGACATGGATCACGTCGCCAGCGAGGTCCGCGCGCAAAGCCGCGATGGTCTCGTCGTTCGGGTCGAGCGGATCGAAGGGCAGCCGCCCCTCGGCGACGACCCGTTCGAGCATCAAGCGGAACGCGTCGGACAACGAGAGGCCGACCGCGCCGAGGACAGCTTCGGCCTCCAGTTTGACGCCCGGATCAACCTGCGCCCGGACCGACTTGGTCCTCGGCACAGGTCTCGCCTTCTCTTTCGCGTGAGCGGCCATCGTCGCCCGTTCTCTTGCCAGCCCGGATTGTAGCACGGTGCAAACCGCCCACAATGGTTGGACTGGCGCAGGATCGGGCCGCAATCAGACGTTCCGCGGGATCCGCCCCTCCAGCGGATAGGCCGGATCGTTGTAGCCCGGGGTGGTCGGGTGCCCGGCGGCCACGAAGCCGTCCACCAGGGCCTCGTCCTCGGGGGTGAAGGCGTAGTCGAGGGCGCCGAGATATTCCTGCCACTGCGCCTCGGTGCGCGGCCCGGCGATGACGCCGGTGATCAGGCGGTTGTTCAGCACCCAGGCGGTGGCGAATTGCCCGGCCGTGATGCCGCGCGCCTCGGCATGCTCCTTCAGGGTCCGGGCGATGCGCAGGGATTCCGGGCGCCACTCGGTCTGCATCATCCGGGTGTCCTGACGGCCGGCACGGGATTCGGCGGGCGGCGGGGCGTCCGGGTCGTACTTGCCGGTCAGCACCCCGCGGGCGAGGGGCGAGTACGGGACGACGCCGAGCCCGTAATGGGCGCAGGCCGGCAGGTGCTCGGTCTCGGGCATGCGGTTGAAGGCGTTGTAATAGGGCTGGCTCACCACCGGCCGGTCGATGCCGATCTCGTCGCAGAGCCGGCAGATCTCGGCGACCCGCCAGGACCGGTGGTTCGAGACGCCGAAATGGCGGATCTTGCCCGCCCGCACGAGGTCGGCCATCGCCCGCACGGTCTCGGCCAGCGGCGTGTCGTGGTCCTCCCTGTGGAGGTAGTAGATGTCGATGACATCCGTGCCGAGCCGGCGCAGGCTGTCCTCGGCGGCCTTCATGACGTGGACGCGCGACAGGCCGCGGTCGTTGACGCCCGGGCCTGTCGGGTTGGCGACCTTGGTGGCGAGGATCCAGGCGGCGCGGTCGCCCCTGATCGCCCGGCCGGTGATCTCCTCCGAGCGGCCCTCGGTGTAGACATTGGCCGTGTCGATGAAGTTGATGCCCGCCTCCCGGGCACTCCCGACGATGCGCCCGGCCGTGGCCTCGTCGGTGGGCCCGCCGAACATCATCGTGCCGAGGCAGATCGGCGAGACCTTGAGGCCGGAGCGGCCGAGATTGCGGTACTGCATGGGATCCATCCGGTGTCCGTCCATCGGCTATCTCGGCACCGGGGCGGCGAGGTCAACCGGTCCGGCGTAACCCGGAGCGAACCGCGGCGAACCGACCCGTTCGCGGAGCCATCCGCAGAAGCGCCGGTTTCGCTCTCCATATCCTGGCCCGAGCGGCACGTCGCTCCCCACGTCGCTCCCGATGTCAGAAGGCCGAGTCCGAAAACGATGATCGACCGCCTGGCCGTTCCCCTCCCCTGGCTCGACCGGGCCGGACGCCTTTCCTGGCTGAAGCTCGCGGTGTTCCTGGCCTGCATCGCGCCGGCCTTGTACCTCGCGGCCGCGTTCCGGCTCGACGCGCTCGGCGCCAAGCCGATCACCGCGCTGATCCACGCCACCGGCGAATGGGCGGTGCGCTTCCTGCTGTTCTCGCTCGCGATCTCGCCCCTGCGCCGCATCGCCGATTGGGGGAAGGTGCTGGTGGTCCGGCGCATGCTCGGCATCACCGTGATGGCCTACGCGGTGGCGCATCTCGCGCTCTACGCGATCGATCAGAACCTGGTCCTGACCAAGGTCGCCAGCGAGATCGCCCTGCGGCTCTACCTGACCATCGGCTTCGTGGCGCTGATCGGGCTGATCGCCCTGGGGCTGACCTCGACGGATGCCGCGATCCGCAACCTGGGGCCGAACTGGCACCGGCTGCACCGGCTCGTCTACACGATCGCGGTGCTGGCTCTGGTCCATTACTTCCTGCAGTCCAAGATCGACGTCAGCGACCCGGTCTTCTCCGCCGGGCTGTTCCTGCTGCTGATGGGCTGGCGCGCGATGCGGCGGTTCAAGCTGCCGGAGCGGCCGTGGTCGCTGCTGCTCCTCGCGATCCTCGGCGGCCTCGCCACGGCCGGGCTCGAGGCGGCCTGGTACGGGCTCGCCAGCGGCGTTCCGGCCAGCCTCGTTCTGGCGGCCAATCTCGACTTTTCCGGCCCGATCCGCCCGGCCTGGTGGGTCCTGGCGACTGGGCTGCTGATGCCCGCCCTCGCGCTCCTGCGCGGCGCGCGCGCCACGGGGCGGACCGCCAGGCCGGGCGGATCGGGCCGGGACCGCGTGGCCGCGCCGCGTGCGGCCCCCACCAGAGCCGCGGTGTCGGAACCCTTGTCGCCGTCCGCGTGATGCCGCAGAACCCGCCACCGGCGGTCTCGGGCCGCAGCGGAGTGACACGGGCTATGCGCGGCAGGCTTCTCCTCATCGCGGGCATGCTCGCGCCGACCCTCGCGCTGGCGGCGCCCAAGGCGGCCCCGGACAAGGGCGCGCCGCCGCCGGCCGCAGCCCCGGCGGCCACGGCCTGCAAGCCGCCCGAGCCGCCGCCGGCCTCGGCGCGGCCGGTGAAGCCCGCCTTGCCCGAGAAGCCGGCCTGCCTCGACGCCAAGGGCGGCTGCCCCGGCTGGGAGGCCTACAGCTTCAACGACGCGGTCAAGGCCTACAATCTGCAGGCGCAGGCATTCCGGCCGATCGCCGAGTCCTATGTCCAGAAGCTCAACGCCTACGTGAAGGCGAGCGGGGAGTACGCGCAGTGCGAGATCAACGCGATGCAGAACTGAGGCTCGCTGCGCGAGAGCGATAACCGGGAAGCCGGCTGAACGGCGGGCAACCGGGGACGCGGCAGGGGTTCAGCCGGCGCGGTGCAATCTTCGGCATCGATGGCCGCGATCCCCGCCGCCTGTCCCTGCCGAGGCCCACCAGTGCCCCTCCGTGATGTCATCGGACGCGCGGGATTCTGCGCCCTGCTGCTCGCCGCCGCCCCGGCGCGCGCCGCCGATTTCGACGGCCCCTACGCGCCGCACGGCTATGGCGGCCCGGCCGAGGGCTACGAGCGCGAGCGGCGGCCACCGCCCCCACCGCCTCCGCCCCCCGAACCGGAATTCCGGCGCCCACATTTCTCGGCGGCCCCGCCCGAGGCGTGCCGGGACTTCGTCCGGCGCCGATTCGATCCGGACGGCGCCCCGGTTCTGCGGCGGGTGCGGATCTGCGACGAGCCGGCCTTCGA
>NZ_AKFK01000046.1:0-234542 GCF_000272495.1 Methylobacterium sp. GXF4
TCCAAAATACCGGTCAGGTCAAGACCTTTTGCCAGTAGGCGACGGTCAGCTGCTTCGTGGGGGCGCCGAGCGCGGCATCGATCGCGTCGCCGGCGTCCAGCGCCGCCTCCACGATCATGTCGGCGTTGGCATCGGTGTAGAGGCGGGCGACATTGTTCCTGGCATTGACCGGGTCGAAGATCCGGACGACGTCGACGCACGCGCCGACGGATGAGGCGGGGTAGTAGTCGCCGAAGACGATCTGCTGCCGGAGATCGCTTCGGGCGATGTACGTAAAGACGTGCTGCAGCGCCTCGGGATAGTCGGAGAGATCGAGGCCGTCGTCACAGAGCTTGGCCAGGACCATCTCGATCATAAAGGACTTGAAGCGGAACCCGTCGCGCTCCTGCTTCATCCGCCGCGACCAGAACTTCACAAGACGCACGACCTGCGCGAAGTGTTTCTCCTGGCGGCGCTTGCGCGTCTTCGCGAATTCGAGATGCCTCGGGATGCTGGTCCTCAAGAACGATCCGTCGTCCTGGCCCACCAAGTTCCCGTACCAGTCAGGATCGCCGTCGTAGAGGATCGGCACGACGTCGACGTCCAGGCCGCTTCCCCGGAACGAGACGGTGACGGAGTAGGTCTGCGGCGTCACCTGCTCAGGACTGAAGTTGGGGAAGGCCTTGCGCAGGCGGGCCGCGAGGAACTCCAGCAGGGCCTGCACGTCGTGCGGCGCGTCGGCGCCGCTGATGTAGCAAGCGACGTCGATGTCGTTCAGCGACCGGAGGGCCGTGCCCTTCGCCAGGCTGCCGGACAGCATCATCTTCCTCAGCGTGAAGTCCGGATGCTCCGAGAGGTAACCTTCCAGGCGTTCGCGTAACCGGCGCGCTTGGGCCCGGTACTCGTTCGCCTTTTCCCTTGGCAGGTTCACCCTGTCCTCGGCGAAGGCTGCGATCTCGCCGTGGCCTACGTGCTGTCGCGTCATCGCCCTCACCTTTCAAGGAAACGCCCAAGACCTAAGCTTGACCATAAGTTCATGGTTTGTTCGGCGTTGGGATTGGGCGGCCCGACGGGGCCGCCCTTCATTACGTGTCATTCCCCCCGCCGCGACAGGACATGCTTCTGGTCAAACTTCAGCACGACGTAAGTGTATGATTTCACAGACATGATCGGAACGTCGGGTCCGGGATCAGAGGACCGTCGCCGTGCCCGAACCGATCCCCAACGCACACCACCTACCGCGTTAACGGCCGCAGGTAATGCGTCTTAATCGGCGGTCCCCGAAAAGGGGCCGCAACCAAACATCCCTATGGCGTGCTACCAAACATCCCCTTCGCACAACCAAACTCACCTGTTCGCCACAAGAGGAGCCAACCTCAGATCATCTTTAGCAAATTATGCCTCTCAATGACGACTAGCCTAGAAGCAAATCCGACCATCTTTTGCCTCACGCCACAACTGAGTTTGCGGCGCGACGATTACGAGCACCCCGTCGTGGATCCGCAGGTGTCGCATTTCAGGCAGGTGCCGTTGCGGACCAGCGTGAAGTTCGCGCATTCCGGGCAGGCCTCGCCGACATAGCCCTTCATCTTCGCCTCGGCGCGGCGGTCGGCGACAGTGCGCTCCGCCTTGGCGAAGGGGAGGGTGTCGGCGATGGTCTCCGCCTGAGCGGCGACCGCGGGTTCCGCCTTCAGCGCTGAGGTGCCGTGGATCGCGTGGACCGTCCCGCCGGCCGGGGCCGTCTGTCCGGTGCTCGGGGCTCCGACGCCGACCGCGCCGCCCGCCGGGCCGCCCTGGATCAGGGTGAGCCGGTCGGCCGAGCCGCGCAGCAGGCCGCGCGACACGATCGAGGAGGCCGGGGCGGGCTTGGGGCCCTCGCGGGTCGTGTCGGCCGTCTCGCCGCCGCCGATCACCGTGCCGCCAATCTCGGCGGGGCTGACATGGGCCAGGTCGGCGCGGCCGAGATACGACACCGCCAGTTCGCGGAACACGTAGTCGAGGAGCGAGGTCGCGTTCTTGATCGCGTCGTTGCCCTGCACGAAGCCGGCCGGCTCGAACCGGGTGAAGGTGAAGGCCTCGACATATTCCTCGAGCGGCACGCCGTACTGGAGGCCGAGCGAGATCGCGATGGCGAAGTTGTTCATCAGGCTCCGGAAGGTCGCGCCCTCCTTGTGCATGTCGATGAAGATCTCGCCGAGGCGGCCGTCGTCGTACTCGCCGGTGCGCAGGTAGACTTTGTGGCCGCCCACCACCGCCTTCTGGGTGTAGCCCTTGCGGCGGGCCGGCAGCTTCTCGCGGGAGCGGATATGCTCGACCCGCTCGATCACCCGCTCGACGATCTTCTCGGCCACCTGGGCGGCGCGGGCGGCGGCCGGCGCCTGCAGCACCGCCTCCAGGGCGTCCTCGGCCTCGTCGTCCTCATCGGCGATCAGGGCGGCGTTGAGCGGCTGCGACAGCTTCGAGCCGTCGCGGTAGAGGGCGTTGGCTTTCAGCGCCAGGGTCCAGGACAGGCGGTAGGCCGCCTTGCAATCCTCGACCGTGGCGTCGTTGGGCATGTTGATCGTCTTGGAGATCGCGCCTGAGATGAACGGCTGGGCCGCCGCCATCATGCGGATGTGGCTCTCCACCGAGAGGTAGCGCTTGCCGATCCGGCCGCACGGATTGGCGCAGTCGAAGACCGGGTAATGCTCGGGCTTGAGGCCCGGCGCGCCCTCCAGCGTCATCGCCCCGCAGATATGAGTATTGGCGACCTCGATGTCCTTCTTCGAGAAGCCGAGGAACGGCAGCAGCTCGAAGGTCGGGTCCGACAGCTTCTCCACCGGGACCTTGAGGGTCTGGGTCAGGAAGTCGTCGCCGAGCGTCCAGCGGTTGAAGACGAACTTGATGTCGAAGGCCGACTTCAGGCCCTTCTCCACCGCGGCGATCTTGTCGTCGGAAAACCCCTTGGCGCGCAGGGTGGTCGGATTGATCGCAGGCGCCTGGCCCATCGAGCCGTGGCCGACCGCGTAGGCCTCAATCTCGGCGATCTCGGATTCGCGGTAGCCCAGAGCCCGCAGCGCGTCCGGCGCGGCCTGGTTGATGATCTTGAAGTAGCCGCCGCCGGCGAGCTTCTTGAACTTCACCAGGGCGAAGTCGGGCTCGATGCCGGTCGTGTCGCAATCCATCACCAGGCCGATCGTGCCGGTGGGCGCGATGACGGTCGTCTGGGCGTTGCGGTAGCCGTGGGTCTCGCCGAGCTGGAGCGCCCGGTCCCAGGCCGCGCGGGCATGGGCGCCGAGATTGTCCTGCGGGATGTTGGCGTGGTCCAGCGGCACCGGGGCGATGCTCAGGAACTCGTAGCCTTCGGCCTCGCCATGGGCGGCGCGGCGGTGATTGCGGATCACCTTCAGCATCGCGTCGGCATTGTCGTCATAGGCCGGGAACGGCCCGAGCTCGGCCGCCATCTCGGCCGAGGTGGCATAGGCCACGCCGGTCATGATCGCGGTGAGGGCGCCGGCGAGGGCGCGGCCCTCATGCGAGTCATAGGGGAGGCCCATGGTCATCAGCAGGCCGCCGATATTGGCGTAGCCGAGGCCCAGCGTCCGGTAGCGGTAGGACAGCTCCGCGATCTCCTTCGACGGGAACTGCGCCATCATCACGGAGATCTCGAGCACCACCGTCCAGAGGCGGTTGAGGTGCTCGAACGCCTCGACGTCGAAGCGCTTGGTCTGCCGGTCGTACATCGTCAGCAGGTTGGCCGAGGCCAGGTTGCAGGCGGTGTCGTCCAGGAACATGTACTCGGAGCACGGGTTCGAGGCCCGGATCCGGCCGCCCGACGGGCAGGTGTGCCAGTCGTTCATCGTGGTGTTGAAGTGCAGGCCCGGATCGGCCGAGGCCCAGGCGGCCTCGCCGATCTTCTCCCACAGGTCCCGCGCCTTCAGGGTCTTGGCGGTCTTGCCGGTGGTGCGCTGGGTGAGGTGCCAGTCGGCGTCGGCGTCCACCGCACGCAGGAAGTCGTCGGTGAGCGAGACCGAGTTGTTCGAGTTCTGGCCGGCGACCGTGAGGTAGGCCTCGGAATCCCAGTCGGTGTCGTAGACGGGGAAGTCGATCTTGGTGAAGCCCTGGCGGGCGAACTGGACGACGCGCTTGATGTAGGCGTCCGGCACGGAGGCCTTGCGGGCGGCCTTGATCTCGCGCTTCAGCGCCGGGTTGCGCTCGGGATCGAAGCAGGCGTCGCCCTCGGCCTCGCACTGGGTGCAGGCCTTCATGACCAGGCCGAGATGCTTGGAGACGACCTTGGAGCCGGTCACCAGGGCGGCGACCTTCTGCTCCTCCTTGACCTTCCAGTCGATGAACGCCTCGATATCCGGGTGGTCGATATCGACGATCACCATCTTGGCCGCGCGGCGGGTGGTGCCGCCGGACTTGATCGCGCCGGCCGCCCGGTCGCCGATCTTCAGGAAGCTCATCAGGCCGGACGACTTGCCGCCGCCGCCAAGCTTCTCGTTCTCGCCGCGCAGCGCCGAGAAATTGGAACCGGTGCCGGAGCCGTACTTGAACAGGCGCGCCTCGCGGACCCACAGGTCCATGATGCCGCCCTCGTTGACGAGGTCGTCCTGGACGCCCTGGATGAAGCAGGCGTGGGGCTGCGGATGCTCATAGCTCGAGGCCGAGCGGGTCAGCTCACCGGTGCGGTAATCGCAGTAGAAATGGCCCTGGCTCGGGCCGTCGATCCCGTAGGCCCAGTGCAGGCCGGTGTTGAACCATTGCGGCGAGTTCGGCGCCACCATCTGCTTGGCAAGCATGTAGCGCAGCTCGTCGAAGAAGGCCGAGGCGTCCTCCTCGGAGGAGAAGTAGCGGCCCTTCCAGCCCCAGTAGGTCCAGCAGCCGGCGAGGCGGTCGAACACCTGCGTGGCCGAGGATTCCGAGCCGATCCGCTCCTCCTCGGGGAGTTCGGCCAGGGCGGCCTCGTCGGCGACCGAGCGCCAGAGGAAGGACGGGACGTCGTTCTCCTCGACCTTCTTCAGGCGGGCAGGCACGCCGGCCTTGCGGAAATACTTCTGGGCCAGCACGTCGCTGGCGACCTGGCTCCAGCTCTCGGGTACGTCGATGCCGTCGAGGCGGAACACCACCGAGCCGTCGGGATTGCGGATCTCGCTCAGGGCCTTGCGGAACGGAATGCCGGTGTAAGGCGACTGTCCGGCCGTGGTGTAGCGACGCTCGAACCGCATGAAACACACCTCTCCCGTCGGGACACGAGTGTCCCGGCCCCGCTGAACGCGGAGTCGATGCCCAATAAGGGGGTCGCGTTCACCCGCGCCCGGAAGCCGGGCGCGTGGCGAATCTGCGAAGATGATTCAGGGACGGTCGAACCTGCCGAAACGCACCACAGGGGCGGCGCGACCGATGCAGGGACATTACCGCCGCCATCGCTCTCACGTCAACAAGTGGTGTGCGGCCAGCCGGTTCCCCGCTAGATGTTGTGCTGGCAACCAAAAGTCTGTGGATATCCCGGCCACCCCGGATAAGTGCCCTTCCGGCATTCGGGATTCGGATCGGAAAAATTTTCAATCCACACCCTTAAGTAGAGGCACCTCCGGGCGGCCCGCGAATACGCCGCAGTTGGCCGAAGCGCGCGTTGCCGCGCAGCGACAGTTGGGCCGAAGCGCTGGACTCGCGGGCGCGCGCTCACCATAACGGCGCCACGAAGCGCCCGTGCGGCGCGGCTTGATACCGGGACCGGCGATGGCGCTGAAGGACACTTTGCTGCGCGTCTTCACGTGGTGGAACGGCCAGACCGTCTCGCTGGCGCTCCAGACCGCGCGCTCCGGCATCTACGTCGGCGAGGACGAGCTCGGGAACAAGTATTACAAGGCGGAAGGCGCGCTGATCGACCGCTCGGTCGGCTCGGAGCGCCGCTGGGTCATCTATAACGGCTACGCCGACGCCTCGAAGGTGCCGCCCGGCTGGCGCGCCTGGCTGTGCCACAACGTCGACCTCGCCCCGAGCGAGGAGGATTACACGCCGCGCCCCTGGCAGAAGCCGCATGTCGAGAACCAGACCGGGACGCCGAACGCGTACCGGCCGCAGGGTTCGCAGCTCTCCTGGGGCTCCCGCCCGGCCGCGACCGGCGATTACGTGTCCTGGACGCCGGGCGAGTAAGCCTCCTCGGCCGGCGGTGCCCGGACGCCCTTTTGCCGCCACCGTTCCGGTGTTCTGGTAGGCGATCCAATCCGACCGCCGCGCCCGTGACGGCGCGACCGGCCTCCCTCTAGCGTCGCGTTCCGGATCCGGGACGCGGTTCTGGGGTCCTTGTTTCGCATCGTCGTCCGAAGGCCGGCCGCCGCCGTTCGGGACGATGCTTTAGGGGTCCGAGCCTTGAGCCGCACCAAAGCCCTCGCACGCCCCGTCCTGACGGCCGCCGCCCTGGCGCTTGGCCTCTGTGCCGGCCCGGCCGCTGCCGACAAGATCAAGAACCCGACCGCGGTCTTCTCCGGCCTCGACAAGATCACCGGCCGCATCGTGTCCTTCGAGGTCGCGGTGGACGAGACCGTGCAGTTCGGCTCGCTGCAGATGACCCCGCGGGTCTGCTACACCCGGCCGCCGACCGAGAGCGCCAAGACCACGGCGTTCCTCGAGGTCGACGAGGTCACCCTCGACAATAAGTATCGCCGCATCTTCACCGGCTGGATGTTCGCGTCGAGCCCGGGCCTGCACGCGATCGAGCATCCGATCTACGATGTCTGGCTGGTCGACTGCAAAGGCGGCAGTGACGTGATCGCCGAGGCGAAGGAGCAGGAGGACGTGCCGGCGGTGGCCGCCAAGCCGGAGCGGACGAAGCGCGCCGGCCGGGATTCGACCAAGACCGCCCAGCAGCTCAATGCCGCCGGCCAGGTCGATGTCGAGGCGCCGCGCGGCGTGCCGGTGCAGCCGCGCCAAAAGCCCTCGCGCAAATTCTTCCCGTCGAACGAAGGCCCGGCTCCGGCCCCGCCGGCTCCGCCGCAGCCGCAGAACCTGTTCGACGCGATCTTCCGCTAGGTATCGACGGCGCCGAGAGCCGCCAGCACCTGCGCGCCCGGCACGGAGCCGTTGCAGGGCCAGACGTTCCAATCCGCGCCCTGATCGAGGGCCGCCGCCAGCCGCCGCTTGTAGATGTGCCGCGGCAGTTCCTCGGCGCCGAACTGCGTGAGATGGTCGGTGACGAACTGCGTGTCGGCGAGCCGGTAGCCGCCCGCGCGCAGGCGGCCCATCAGGTGGACGAGGGCGACCTTCGAGGCGTCGCGCACCTCGTGGAACATGCTCTCGCCGAAGAAGGCCGCGCCCAGCGAGACGCCGTAAAGGCCGCCGACCAGGCGCCGCTCCGTCCCCGCATAGACCTCCACCGTATGGACGTGGCCGAGGTCGAACAGCGCGCCGTAGAGCTCGCGGATGCGGCCGTTGATCCAGGTCTTCTCGCTGTCCCGGCGCGGGGCGGCGCAGCCGGTGATCACCCCGTGGAAATCGGTGTCGCAGCGGACCTCGAACTGGTCGGAGCGCACCGTCCGGGCGAGGCGCCGGGACACCCGGAACCCGTCGAGGGGGAGGACGCCGCGCGCCCGCGGCTCGACCCAGTACAGGGTCGGGTCGCTCGCATCCTCGGCCATCGGGAAGATGCCCGCCGCGTAGGCCTTGAGCAGGATCTCGGGGGTGATGTCCACGCGGGTCGGATCGTGCATGAGGCGAGTGTCGCGCGGGGCCGGTCCAAATGCCAGAGCCGGCACCGGCTGCGATCGCCGCAAGCCCAATTTCGAAGTTGGATTGAAGACACGATCGCGGTCGGAATGCGGATGTCCCGAACACACCCCGCATCCTGAGGTGCGCGCGCAGCGAGCCTCGAAGAAGGCCTCCGCTTCGCTTCGTCGCCGCAGGATGAGGGCCAGGGTCGGAAGGGCCGGTCGCGAACGGGTTCCCGTCTATCGCTGGCCTCAGACCTTCATCCCGCCATCGTCCAAAAAGTGCTCGAGCCAGTGGATGTCGTAGAGGCCGTTCTGGACGTCCGGGTTGCGGACGAGGGTCCGGAACAGCGGCAGGGTGGTGTCGATGCCGTCGATCACGAACTCGTCCAGCGCCCGGCGCAGGCGCATCAGGCACTCGTTGCGGGTGCGCCCGTGGACGATCAGCTTGCCGATCAGCGAGTCGTAATGCGGCGGGATGCGGTAGCCCTGGAAGGCCGCCGAATCGACCCGGACGCCGAGGCCGCCGGGCGTGTGGTAATGGGTGATCTGGCCGGGGGAGGGCCGGAAGGTCTCCGGGTGCTCGGCGTTGATCCGGCACTCAATGGCGTGACCCTCGACCTTGATGTCGGATTGCGAGACCGAGAGCGGGCCGCCCGAGGCGACTTGGATCTGCTCGATCACCAGATCGATCCCGGTGATCATCTCGGTCACCGGATGCTCGACCTGGATGCGGGTGTTCATCTCGATGAAGTAGAACCGCCCGTCCTCGTACAGGAACTCGACGGTGCCGGCGCCGAGATAGCCCAGCTCCTTCATGGCATTGGCGCAGATGCCGCCGATCTCGGCGCGCATCGACTCGTTGAGCGCCGGCGAGCCGCCTTCCTCCCAGACCTTCTGGTGGCGGCGCTGCAGGGAGCAGTCGCGCTCGGCCAGATGGACCGCGCCGCCGCGGCCGTCGCCGAGCACCTGCACCTCGATGTGCCGGGGCTTCTCGAGGTATTTCTCCAGATAGACCGCGTCGTCGCCGAAGGCGGCCTTGGCCTCGGAGCGGGCCATGCCGATCGCCTGCTCCAGCTCGGCCTCGCTGCGGGCGACCTTCATGCCGCGACCGCCGCCGCCCGCCGCCGCCTTGACCAGGACGGGGTAGCCGATCTCGGCGGCCACGCGCTTGGCCTCGTCGGCATCCTCGACGCCGCCCTCCGAGCCGGGCACGCAGGGGATGCCGAGCTTCACCGCGGTGCGCTTGGCCTCGATCTTGTCGCCCATGGTGCGGATATGCTGCGCTTTGGGGCCGATGAAGCCGATCTGGTGATGCGCCAGAACCTCGGCGAACCGGGCGTTCTCCGACAGGAAGCCGTAGCCCGGATGCACCGCATCCGCCCCGGTGATCTCGCAGGCCGCGATGATCGACGGGATGTTGAGGTAGCTGTCCCGGGCCGAGGGCGGCCCGATGCAGACGCTCTCGTCGGCGAGCCGGACATGCATGGCGTCCGCGTCGGCGGTGGAATGGACCGCCACGGTGGCGATCCCGAGTTCCTTCGCCGCCCGCAGGATGCGCAGGGCGATCTCGCCGCGGTTCGCGATCAGGATCTTGTCGAACATCGAACCCTTAGAGCGTCCAGGCGATCCGACGGGACCGCGCAGGATGATCTATCCTCTTGTTGCGCGGCGTTTTCCAGGCCCGAAGCGGCAGCCGGTCCGGCGGAAGACGCCCAAAACACCCTGCGCCGGGGCGATCACCGCCTCGGCGCGGGACGCGGACCGAAGCGCGCGGCGGATGCACCGCCCGGCACGTCGCGAAAAGCTCTGTCGCCGCATCCTCGTCGCCCGCGAGCCGGCCGCCGGGACGATGCGTCAGGAGATGACCAGCAGCGCCTCGCCGTACTCGACCGGCTGGCCGTCCTCGACGAAGATCGCCGTGACCGTGCCGGCGCGGGGCGCCACGATCTCGTTGAAGGTCTTCATCGCCTCGATGAGCAGCAGCTTGTCGCCGACCTCGACCTTCGAGCCGACCTCGATGAACGCCTTGGCCTCGGGGGAGGGGCGCAGATAGGCGGTCCCGACCATCGGCGACGGCACGGAGCCGGGATGCGCGCGGGCCGGCTCGGCCGGCGCCAGGGCGCCGGTGGGCGGCGCCACCGGGGGCGGCGCCAGGGCGGCGGCCGGGGCGGGGCCGGCGACCTGGACGTTCACGGGTTCGAGCCGCCGCACCACGCGGATGCGCAGGTCGCCCTTCTCGACCTCGATCTCGGACAAGCCGGTCTCGGTGACGAGGTTGGCGAGTTCGCGCACGAGCTCGGGGTCGATGGGATCGTTCTTGGGCATCCGGCCTTCTTCGTATCGCGCCGCGGCGGTCGGTTCATCCGGCATGCGCGCTGGCACTCGATCACAGCCTCATGGCTGGCGGCTCTTAGCGCATCGTTCCGGGGATCGGAACCGGCTCGATGCGCTAGAACTTTGGATTTGCATCGTCTTTTTCCGAAAGGCGGCACCCGCCTCTCGGGACGACGCTCTAGACGAAGGCGGCCCGGCGCGACAAGGCCGCGCCCTCCGCCATCCGCCGGTGCTTAGTCCGGCCCGGCGCCTCAGCAGGAGGCGTGGCCGCATTGGCGCACATCCGCGATGGTCTTGCGGATCGGGTCGACGCCGACGGCGCCGGGAATCACCTCGTCGCCGATGATGAAGGCCGGCGTGCCCGAGAGGCCGAGCCGGTCGCCGAGCCCGCGATTCTCGCTGAGCGCGGCCTTCACCTCGGGGGAGGCCATGTCCTTCTGCAGCTTGGTCGTGTCGGCGCCGAGATCCTTGGCGACCTGGATCGCCCGGGCGCCGTTCACCCGGCCCTTGGTCTCGAGCAGCTTCTGGTGGAATTCGAACAGCTTGTCGCCCTTGAGCTGCTGGCGCACCGCGATGGCGACCTGGCTGGCCTCGAGCGATTCCGGGCCGAGCACCGGGAAATCCTTGATCACCACCCGCAGCTTGGGGTCGGTCTTGATCAAGGTCTGCACGTCGACCAGCGCCTTGCGGCAATAGCCGCAATTGTAGTCGAAGAACTCGACCAGCGTGACGTCGCCCGTGGGGTTGCCGGCGACCACGTCGTGCGGGCCGTTGATCAGGGCCTCACGGGCCTCCTTGAGGGCCGCCGTCTGGGCGAGGCGCTGCGTCTCCGCCTGCTGCTTCTCGGCCTCGGCCAGCGCCTCCTGCAGCACCTCCGGGTGCTTGATCAGGTAGTCCTTGACGATCGCCTCGATGCCGGCGCGCTGCGCGTCCGTGAACGGGGCCGCAGCAGCCGGAGCGGCGGATTGTGTGGCGTCCTGCGCCGAAGCCGGGACGGCGGCGAGACCGAGCGCCAGGGCCAGCGCGGGCAGGGAGCGGTTGAAGAGCATGGATCCTCGCTTGCGCGGCAAGCCGGCCCGCGCGTGGCGCGAGCGGTAGACGGTGGGTTAGGCGTTTTCGCGGCGCCGGGTCAAATCACGAGACCGGCCCCTAGATCCCGCCCGCCGCGCGCAATCCGGTCCGCCATGCTCAAGCTGTTCCGCGCCTTCTGGCTGCGCCCGCACCTGCTCTGCGCGATCCTGGTGGCGATCGCCGCCGCCCTGCTGGTGCCGGGCCTCGATCCCGGGATGCGGCTGCTGACCGGCTGGTGCGCCGGCGTGATCGTCCATGCCGGGCTGGTCGTGCGCCGGGCGACCGGGCAGAGCCGGGACGCCATGCGCCGCGAGGCCGCACGGCTCGACGACAGCGCCGGGGTGATCACGGTCTTCGCCCTGCTGGCGGCGGCGGCAAGCCTCGGCTCGGTGGCGGTGCTGGTGGTCGGCGGCCGCATCGCCGGCCCCGGCGAGCGCTACGCCCTGGCGCTTGCCGGCGCGAGCCTGCTCTGCACCTGGGTGTTCGTGCAGATGATCTTCACCGTGCACTACGCCCACGTCTATTACGGCACCGAGGACGAGGCCGGCGCCGAGCGCGGTGGGTTGGACTTCCACGGCGAGACCGAGCCGGATTTCTGGGACTTCCTGTATTTCACCGTGACCATCGGGGCGGCGGCGGCCACCTCCGACACCAATCTCACCAGCAAGCGCATGCGCCGGATCGCCACCGCGCAGACGATCGGCGCCTACCTGTTCAACACCGGGATCCTGGCGCTGGTGGTCAACATGGCCGCGGGCCTCGCGCCGCACTGACGCCGGTTGAGGCCGGGGCCGCCAGGGGCTAACCCCGGCGCTCCGCTGACCCGCCCTCGCGCCCCGTCAGGACAACATGATTCCGATCTCCCGGCGGGCCGCCGCCGTCCAGCCGTTCCTCGCCATGGACGTCATGGCCGCGGCCGCCGCCAAGGCCCGGCGCGGCGACGACGTGGTGCGCATGGAGGTCGGCCAGCCCTCGGCCCCGGCCCCGCGGGCGGTGATCGCTGCGACGCAGGCGGCGCTCGCCACCGGCCGGGTGCCCTATACCGAGGCGCTGGGCCTGCCGGCCCTGCGCGAGCGCATCGCCCGGGATTATGCCGAGCGCCACGGCGTCGCGGTGAGCCCGGAGCGGGTGATCATCACCACCGGTTCCTCGGCGGGCTTCGTGCTCGCCTTCATGAGCCTGTTCGATGCCGGCGCCCGGGTGGCGGTGCCGCAGCCGGGCTATCCGGCCTATCGCAGCATCCTGGCGTCCCTCGACCTCGTGCCGGCCCCGATGGTGCTGCGCGACGAGGACCGCTTCGCCCCCACCGCCGCCCTGCTGCGCGAGACTCATGCCCGCGCCCCGATGGCCGGCGCCCTGGTGATGAGCCCGGCGAACCCTTCCGGCACGGTGATCACGGAAGCCGCGTTGCGCGACCTCTGCGCGGCCACCCGGGAGCTGGGCCTGCCGCTGATCTCGGACGAGATCTATCACAGCCTCAGCTACGGCCTGCCGACCGTCACCGCCCTGCGGTTCGATCCCGACGCCGTGGTGATCAACTCGTTCTCGAAATACCACTGCATGACCGGCTGGCGCGTCGGCTGGATGGTGGTGCCGGAGGTCCTGGTCCGCCCGATCGAGCGGCTGGCGCAGAACCTGTACATCTCGGCGCCCTACCTCTCGCAGGTCGGCGCGCTGGCGGCGCTCGACGCCACGGACGAACTCGACGCGGTGCGCGATGGCTATGCCCGCAACCGGGCGATCCTGCTCGACGCGCTGCCCGGCCTCGGGCTCGGGCGCGTGCACCCGGCCGACGGCGCCTTCTACCTCTACGCGGACGTGGCGAACCTCACCAACGACGCCACCGGCTTCTGCCGGCGCATGCTCGACGAGGCCAACGTCGCCGCGACCCCGGGGCTCGATTTCGACCCGGATCTCGGCCACCACCATGTCCGGTTCTCGTTCGCCGGCTCCGAGGCCGAGTGCCACGAGGCGGTGGCGCGGCTGCGGAACTGGCTACGCTGAATCTTCAAGCGGCTTCCACCGGCACCAGGGCGCGGACCGCCTCGGGCAGCTCCGAAAAATGCTCGATCACCCGGTCGGGCCCGAGCTCGGTCACCGGCTTGTCGGTATAGCCGAAGGTCACCGCCACCACCGGGATGCCGGCGGCCTTGGCGGTGTCGATGTCCGTGCGCGAATCGCCGACCATCACGGCCCGGGCCGGGTCGCCTCCGGCGCGCTCGATCGTGCCGGTGAGGTGGCTCGGGTCGGGCTTGTAGGCCGGGAAGGTGTCGCGCCCGCAGATCGCCGCGAAGCGGTGGCCGATCCCGAGCAGGCGCAGCAGTTCCACCGACTGGCCCTCGAACTTGTTGGTGCAGACCGCCAGCCGGAAGCCCGCCGCCTCCAGCGCATCCAGCGCCTCCACCACCCCGGGATAGAGGTGCGACGTGTCGGCGAGGTGCTTGCCGTAATGGGCGATGAAGGCCTCGAACAGCCGCTCGTGATCCTCCGGCGAGAGCGCGCGGCCCTCCGCCTCGAAGCCGCGGCGGATCAGCGCCTTGGCGCCCGCGCCGATCAGGCCGCGGGCCTGGGACAGGGGCAGCTCGGCCAGGCCCTCGCGCTTCATCAGCACGTTGAGGGTACCGATCAGGTCGCCCGCGGTCTCGGCCAGGGTTCCGTCCAGGTCGAACACGGCGATCGGCGGACGGGCGGTCGAGTCGGGCGGCATCTGGTCGGGCTCCTGCTGGGATACGGCCTCGCTAAAGCCGGCCGGACCCGGCGGCAAGGCGGCGCGGCGCCCCACACTCGCCCGAAAGCCCAGCGAAAGGCTGGGCGCGTCAGCTCCCGGATCCCGCGATGAAACCGTCCCTGCCCCTTCTTGCCCTATGCCTCGCGCTGGCGAGCGCGCCGGCCGCCGCGACCTCGTTCGAGTTCGTGCCCGCGCCGCAGACCGATCTCAACCGGATGTACCGGGTCGACAAGGTCACCGGCGAGGTGACCTCGTGCCAGTACGGGCTGCAGGAATCGGCCGGCGGCATCGGACAGACCGTGTGCTTCGGCCCCGGGGAGGGCGCCGGCCCGCAGGCACCGTCGGAATACGGGCTGGTCGCGAGCCGCCACACCCGCGAGGCCGGCGTGTTCCGGGTCAATTACCGCACCGGCGAGATGAGCATCTGCTTCGTGCTCGTGAAGAAGGAGCAGGTGGTCTGCACCCAGCAGGCCAAGCCCGGCGCCGAGGCGAGTTCCGACGCGCCGCTCACCGGGCCGGCCCCCGGCCGGGCCGGGGCCAGCGCCACGCCGGCACAGGGCGGACGCTTTTGAAGCCACCCGTCCTGCGGAGGCGTTCCGGTCCGCCCTGCGGCGTGCTAGGGGCCGCGCGACCGCCTCAGGAAGCCCGGCTGCCCCGCATGCGCGACATCTCGATCCACCCCGCCGACCGGGCAGCCCGGCCGTGAGCGGGCCGGACCTGCGCCGGGCGGCGGCGTCGCGCGCCCTCGACCTGGTCGAGCCCGGCATGCGGCTCGGCCTCGGCACCGGCTCGACCGCGGCTGCGTTCGTGGCCCTGCTCGGCGAGCGGGTCCGCGACGGGCTCGACATCGTCGGCGTGCCGACCTCGGAAGCGACGCGGCTCCAGGCCGAGGGCCTCGGCATCCGCCTCGCCACGCTCGACGAGCAGCCCGAGCTCGACCTGACCATCGACGGCGCCGACGAGGTCGACGACCAGCTGCGCCTGATCAAGGGCGGCGGCGCCGCGCTGCTGCGGGAGAAGATCGTCGCCTGCGCCAGCCGCCGCATGGTGGTGATCGCCGACGCGGCCAAGCACGTCGCCCGGCTCGGCGCCTTCCCGCTGCCGATCGAGGTGAACCTGTTCGGCCTGACCGCGACCCAGCGCGCCGTCGAGGCGGCCGTCGCCCGGGTCGGCTGCTCCGGCCCGGTTCGGCTGCGCCGCGACCCGGCCGGCAAGCCGCTGCTGACCGATGGCGGCCATCACATCCTCGACGCCCATCTCGGCGCCATCCCCGATCCGGACGCGCTCGGGGCCGCCCTCTGGGCGGTGCCGGGCGTGGTCGAGCACGGCCTGTTCCTCGGCATCGCCGACGCCGCGATCCTCGCGGCGAATCGGGACGGGCAGGCCGAGGTCACCGTTCTCGGCAGCTTGGTCTGAAGCGCCATACTCCTCGCAGGAACGTTCAGCATGTCCCGTCGCCTCACCGCCGCGCTCGGCCTGGCCCTCGCCGCGGTCACGATCCTCCCGCACCCGGCCTCGGCCCAGGCGAACAAGACGGCCCCCGCCAAGCCGGCGGCGCAGCCGAACACGCCGGCCGCCGCGACGCCGACCTACACGCCGAGCCATCTGGCTCTCGCGCGCGAGGTGATGCTCAGCTCCGGCATCGCCCGCTCGTTCGATTCGGTCCTGCCGGCCTTCGCCGACCAGATCCGCAAGCAGACCGTGACGCGGCCCGAGCTGACCAAGGATCTCGACGAGGTCCTGGCCTCCCTTCAGCCGGAGATGGAGCTGCAGAAGCAGCGCATGATCGACATCGCCGCCCGCACCTACGCGGCGAAGTTCCCGGAGCCCGAGCTGAAGGAGATCGCGACCTTCTTCCGCTCGCCGGCCGGCAAGCGCTATGTCGAGGCCCAGCCGCAGCTCCTCGACGAGATGGTGCAGGAGATGCAGGACTGGACGCAGGAAGTGTCCGAATACGTCATGGTCCGGGTCCGGGCCGAGATGGGCAAGCGCGGCCACCAGATGCAGTGAGGATTGCGCCGGCGGATCGACCGCCGCGCCGACGACCTCGGCCCGCGCAAACCGCGACGCGCCCCCTCTCCCGTGCGGGAGAGGGTTGGGGTGAGGGACCAGGTTTCTCCGGAACGGTCGCACCCCTCACCCTGTCCCTCTCCCGCACGGGAGAGGGGACCCGCGCCACGACCGAAGATGTGTGAACATCCTCGCTCGATGACGGGGGCGCCTTGGACATCCGATGCCGTTGAACTCCATGCCGGCGCGCGCGCGCGGTCAGACACGTTCCGCGCAGACGACCCACCGCCTCTACGCGGCCGGCGCGACCCTGCTCGCCGTCCTGCCGCTGGCGATGGTGCTCGCCAACCGGTCCAGCCCGGCCGTCATCGGCCTCGCCGCGCTCGCCTACCTCGCCGCACGCTGGGTCGAGGATCGGCGCAGCCTGGTCCCAAGCCTGCTGGCGCCGCTTCGGAGGCCGCTCGGCCTCGTGGCGCTCGCCTTCCTGGCCTGGTGCCTCGTCTCCTTCGCCTGGAGCCCGTTCCCGGCCGCGTCGCTGCGGGTGCTGGGCGAGTTCCTACCCACCCTGATCGCCGCCTATCTGCTGGCCTGCCTCGCCCCCGGCCGGATCCCGGATTTCGCGCCCCGTCTCGCAGCGGCGGCGATCGGGCTGGCGGGCCTGATCATCGCCATCGACCTCGCCTCGGACCTCGCCCTCGAACGCGCGCTCGGGCGCCGGGTCGCGGCCTTCGTCCACAATCGGCCGGCCCTGACCCTCGATCTCGTGGCTGGCCCCGTGGCCCTCGTGCTCTGGCGGACCCGGGCCCGAGGTCTCGCTGTCGCCACCCTGGTCTTCGGCGCCCTGGGCGTGCTGCGCTCGATCAGCGGCGCTGCGCAGCTCGGCCTGCTGGCCGGAGCCGGGCTGTTCGCCCTGGCCCGGCTGCTGCCCCGGCGGGCCGGCATCGGTCTGGCGGGCCTGGGCCTCGGCCTCGCCGTGGCCCTCGCGCCCGTGGAGGGCGACCTGCTCGCCAAGGTCATGCCCGAGGCGGCGCATGAGCGCCTGGTCCAGTCCTCCTCCCGGGCCCGGGTCGCCATCGCCCGCAGCTTCGGCGCGGCCGTCGCGGCCGATCCGTGGCGCGGAGCCGGATTCGGCACCAGCGCGCGCTTCGCCGAGACCCCGGTGGCCGGCACGGTCGCGCCGGAGATGCGGATCCTCCTCGGGGTCGGCCACCCACATAACAGCTTCCTGCAGGTCTGGGCCGAGCTGGGATTGCCCGGCGCGCTCCTGGGGACATTGGTCCTGCTGCTGATGCTCGGCCGGATCGCCGGGCTACCGCAGCCCGACCGGGCCGCGGCACTGGGTCTCGTCGCCTGCGCGGCCGCCATCGCGTTCGTCGAGCACAATGGTTGGGCAGCGTGGTGGACGGCCGGGCTCGGCGCTGCCATCACCTGGATGCGTGCAGCTGCGCCGCGCGCCGCCGCGACGGAACCCGAGATGGACGGCCCCGCATGAGCGCCTTCGACGTCGACCTCTTCGTCATCGGCGGCGGCTCGGGGGGCGTCCGCGCCGCCCGGATCGCGTCCGGCTACGGCGCCAAGGTCATGCTGGCCGAGGAATACCGGGTCGGCGGCACCTGCGTGATCCGCGGCTGCGTGCCCAAGAAGCTCATGGTCTATGCCGGCCGCTTCGCCGACGAGTTCGAGGACGCCGCGGGCTTCGGCTGGACGGTCGAGCGCCCGCGCTTCGACTGGCGCGTCCTCAAGCAGCGCCGCGACGCCGAGGTGACCCGGCTCGAAGGGATCTACGACACCAACCTGATGCGCGCCGGCGTCGAGATCGTGCCCGAGCGCGCCGTGATCGAGGATCCGCACACGATCCGCCTGCTCGGATCGGACCGGATCGTCCGGGCCGAACGGATCCTGGTGGCGGTCGGCGGGCATCCGGTGAAGGAGCCCGCGGTGCCCGGGATCGAGCTGGCGATCACCTCGAACGAGGTGTTCGAGCTGGAGAGCCTGCCCGAGCGCATCCTGGTGATCGGCGGCGGCTATATCGCGGTCGAGTTCGCGGGCGTCTTCGCGGCTTTGGGCAGCCGCACGACCCTGCTCCACCGGGGCGACCGTCTGCTGCGCGGCTTCGACGACGAGGTCCGCGACGCCCTCGCCGAGGCCTATGGCCGGCGCATGGACCTGCGGCTCGGCCGCACGCTGACCCGGATCGACCGGCGCGCCGACGGGCTGCGCGCGCGCCTCGACGACGGCTCCGAGATCCTGGCCGATCAGGTCCTGGTGGCCACTGGCCGGCGCCCGAACGTCGCCGGGCTCGGGCTGGAAAAGGCCGGGATCGAGACCGACGCCGCCGGGGCGATCCCGGTCGACGCCTATTCCCAGACCTCGGTCCCCTCGATCTACGCGGTCGGCGACGTCACCAACCGCGCCAACCTGACCCCCGTGGCGATCCGCGAGGGTCACGCCTTCGCCGACACGGTCTATGGCGGCAAGCCGTCCTGCGTCGACCACCGGCTGATCCCGACCGCGGTGTTCTCGACCCCCGAGATCGGGATCGTCGGCCATACCGAGGCCGCCGCCCGGGAGATCTACGGCAAGATCGACGTCTACAAGGCGCGCTTCCGGCCGATGAAGGCGACGCTCTCGGGCCGCGAGGAGCGGATCCTCATGAAGGTGCTGGTCGATTGCGCCAGCGACCGGGTGGTGGGCGTCCACCTCTTCGGCCACGATGCCGGCGAGCTGATCCAGGCGGTCGGCATCGCGGTCACGATGGGCGCCACCAAGGCGGATTTCGACCGCACCATCGCGGTCCATCCGACCGCCGCCGAGGAGCTCGTGACCATGCGGGTGCCGGAGGTGACCAAGCATCCCGTAGGGGTCGGTTAAGTTCGCCGCGTCGCGGGGTCTCGACGCGGTGCGCGGCCGAGCCATATCAGGGTCATGGGTAAGCAGGGCGCAGGCAAGGGCAATCGCGAGGACGACGCGCACGCGCGGCGTCAGGCGATCATCGACGGCCTGCTGGCCGATGCGCTGCGGCCGGCCTTCAGCTACCGGGTCCCCAGCCACGACGCGCTGCCCGCCGACATCCGCCGGGCGATCGACCGGCTGCTCGCCAAGGCCGAGACCCTGCGCAGCCGCTGCCTCACCTACGACGACCTCGAGGAAGCGCTGCCGCCCCGCGACGTCTCGGCGGAGGATCTTGAGGCGATCTTCTGGATCCTGGCCGAGCACGGGATCGAGGTCGAGGACGGCGAGGCGTGAGGCCAGACCAATCTCAAGACTTCGCCTGCCGGATCGGCGAAGAAACGTCCGCCGAGCGCTGAGCTCAGCCGCGCCAGACAAACAACTCTGCTTCAGGCTCCTGCCTGCCCTCAGGAATCCGGCACTCGCAAGGGCCCGGGAACCTCTCTATAAGCCGCGCTTCGCGCGTCACGCGCGATCGCACGAAGGATGTGCGCGGAGAGAGGTCATGGCCGAGCGTTGGACACCGAAGAACTGGCGGAACCTGCCGATCCAGCAGGTCCCCGCCTATCCGGATTCGGCGGCGCTGCAGGCGGTCGAGACCCAGATCGCGAGCTTTCCGCCGCTGGTCTTTGCCGGTGAGGCCCGCAAGCTGAAGACGGCGCTCGGGCGCGTCGCGGCGGGCGAGGCCTTCCTGCTCCAGGGCGGGGACTGCGCCGAGAGCTTCGACGAGCATTCGGCCGACAACATCCGCGACTTCTTCCGGGTGTTCCTGCAGATGGCGATGGTGCTCACCTTCGCGGGCGGCTCGCCCGTGGTGAAGGTCGGGCGCATCGCCGGGCAGTTCGCCAAGCCGCGCTCCTCGCCGACCGAGACCCTCGATGGCGTGAGCCTGCCGAGCTACCGGGGCGACATCGTCAACGGCATCGGCTTCAGCGAGGAGGCCCGCACGCCGGACCCGCGCCGCCAGCTCGAGGCCTACCGGCAATCGGCCGCGACCCTGAACCTGCTGCGCGCCTTCGCCACCGGCGGCTACGCCAACCTGGAGAACGCGCATCGCTGGATGCTGGGTTTCGTGAAGGATTCGCCGCAATCCTCGCGCTACCAGGATGTCGCCGGCCGCATGACCGACGCGCTCGACTTCATGCGGGCGATCGGCATCAACCCGGAGACGCATCCGGAGGTACGGACCACCGACTTCTACACGAGCCACGAGGCCCTGCTGCTCGGCTACGAGGAGGCGCTGACCCGCGTCGACTCGACCACGGGCGATTGGTACGCGACCTCCGGGCACATGCTCTGGATCGGCGACCGGACCCGGCAGCCGGACCATGCCCATGTCGAGTACGCCCGCGGGATCAAGAACCCGATCGGCCTGAAATGCGGCCCGTCCATGCAGGCGGACGGCCTGATCCGGCTGGTCGACCTGCTCAACCCGGAGAACGAGCCCGGCCGTCTGAGCCTGATCTGCCGGTTCGGCGCCGACAAGGTCGGCGACCACCTGCCGGGCCTGATCCGGGCGGTCGAGCGGGAAGGGCGGTCGGTGGTCTGGATCTGCGACCCGATGCACGGCAACACCGTCGCGGCCGGCCGCTACAAGACCCGGCCGTTCGACCGGGTGATGCAGGAGATCGAGGGCTTCTTCGGCGTCCACCGGGCCGAGGGCACCTTCGCGGGCGGCATCCATCTCGAGATGACCGGCAAGGACGTGACCGAGTGCACCGGCGGCGCCCGGGCGCTCACCGCCGACGACCTGCAGGACCGCTACCACACCTACTGCGATCCGCGCCTCAACGCCGAGCAGGCGCTGGAGGTGGCGTTCCGCACGGCCGAGCTGGTCAAGGCCGAGCGCAGCCATGTGGAGCGTCCGCGCCTCGACGCGGCCGAGTGATGCGCCGCGCCAATCCCTCCCCCGCCACGGGGGAGGGGCCCGTCAGGCGATCGCCCGGGCTGCGCCGTTCCAGCGCTGGATGACCTCGCCCACCTGGCAGACCGGGACCGGGCGGCTGATCAGGTAGCCCTGGACCTCGTCGCAGCCCTCGGCGCGCAGATGCGCGAGCTGGGCCTCGGTCTCCACGCCCTCGGCGGTGGTGGTCATCCCGAGGCTGGTGCCGAGCCCGATCACCGCGCGGACGATAAAGTCGGTCCCGTCCTTCAGGCACAGGTCGCGCACGAAGGACTGGTCGATCTTGATCTTGTCGAACGGGAAGCTGCGCAGGTAGCTCAGGGACGAGTAGCCGGTGCCGAAATCGTCCATCGAGACCCGCACGCCCAGCGCCTTGAGGCTGTGCAGGATCGCGGTGGTGGCGCCGGGATTGGCGACCAGCACGGATTCGGTGATCTCGAGCTCCAGCCGGCGGCCGGGCAGGCCGGTCCGGCGCAGGGCCTCGCGCACCGCGGTCACCAGGCTCGCGGATGTGAACTGCACCGCCGAGACGTTCACCGCGACCTTGAGCCCGTCCGGCCAGCGGGCGGCCTCCTCGCAGGCCCGGCGCAGCACCCATTCGCCGAGCGGGACGATCAGGCCGAGCTCCTCGGCGATCGGGATGAACTCGGCGGGCGAGACGAAGCCGCGGCTCGGGTGGTTCCAGCGCAGCAGGGCCTCGAAGCCGCAGATCCGGTCCGTGGCGAGGCTGTAGATCGGCTGGTAGTAGACCTCGAACGCCTCGCGGGCCAGCGCGTCGCGCAGGTCGCGCTCCAGCATGCGCCGAGCCTGGAGACGGGCATCCATCTCGGGCTCGAAGAACCGGAACGAGCCCCGGGCCTCGGTCTTGCCGCGGTCGAGGGCAACCTCCGCGTTCTTCAGGAGCTTCTCGCAGCTCGCGCCGTCGCCCGGCGCCAGAGTGATGCCGATGGTCAGCCCGACGCTGATCTCGTGGTTGCTCAGGCTGTAGGGCGCGCTCAGCACCTCGAGGATCCGCCGGGCCAGGATCGCGGCCTCCTCCGGACGGTCGACGCCCCGCTGGACGACGATGAACTCGTCGGCCCCGAGCCGGGCGACGCAGTCGACCTCGCGCACGCAGGCGGTCAGCCGGGCGCCGACCGCGGCCAGCAGCTCGTCCCCGACCCCGTGCCCCAGAGTCTCGTTCACCGGCCGGAAATCGTCGAGGTCGATGGCGAAGACCGCGAAGCCCGCATCGCGCCCAGCCTGGGCCACCGCCAGGTCGATCTGCTGGCCCAGGGCCTCCCGGTTCGGAAGCCCAGTCACCGTGTCGTGATGCGCCAGGAAGGCGATGCGCGCCTCGGCCCGGCGGCGCTCGGTGACGTCCTCGTAGGTCGCCACGAAGCCGCCATCGGCGGTCTCGCGCCGGTCGATCGAGACCGTGCGGCCGTTGGCGAGCTCCTGGAACTGCGTGTGCCAGGTGCCGCCGCGATGCGCCTCGTGCTCCTGGCGGAGGAGGGCGGCGAGGTCGCTGCCCGGATGGTTGCCGGCCGCGAGGCTGACCCGCAGCACGTCCTGCGCGGACATCCCGGGGACGATCGCGCCGGCGGGCAGGCCGTAGATCTCGCTGTAGCGGCGGTTCACCACCATCAGGCGGTGCTGGGCATCGTAGAGGCACAGCCCCTGGGACATGTTGTCCAGAGCCGCGTCGAGCCGCAGGTTGGTTGCGGTGAGCCGGTCCTCCTGCTCCTTGAGCAGGCTGATGTCGCTGCACACCGCCACGAAGCCGCCCTGCTGGGTGGCGCTGCGGCTCACCCGCAACCAGCGCCCGTCGGCCAGCCGGATCTCGCCGTCGCGGGCGAGCGCCCGGAAGCACTCGTCGAGATTCGGCGAGCCGGGGGCGGGGCGTGACAGGGACAGGCCGGCCGCGATCGCGGCCTCCAGCCCGTCGAAGAAGTGCAGCGCCTGGGTGTTGGCGAGCGCGATGACGCCCTCGGCATCGACCACGATCACGCCCTCGCGGGAGGTCTGGAGCGCGTCGGTCACCAGGGCCTCGGCGACGCGGCGCTGGCTGACCTCGCGCTGCATCATCGCCCGGATGTTGTCGCGCATCACCGCCATCGAGCGCAGCAGGCTGCCGAGCTCGTCGCGACCGCCGGCCGGGATCCGGTCGTCGAGCCGGCCGCTGGCAATCCGCTCCGCCGCCGCCGAGGCATCCGCCAGGGGTCCGGTGATGCGGCGGTTGAGCAGCCAGGCGATCATCGCGCAGGCGAACACCGCCAGCCCCGCCACGATGGCGTTGACCTGCATCTCTCGGGCGACGAGCATCCGGGCGGCCTGCCGGAAGGTGAAGCCGTCGCCCGCGGTGTAGTTGACCAGCAGGTCGATCTGGCCGTCCACCACGTTGGCCTGATGGTCCAGGGCGTCCCAGCGCTCGGGCCGGGCGGTGGCCGGATCGAGGCTGCGGCGCATCTCCTCCCACGTGGCCACCGCGGCCTGGACAGCCCCGGCGGTGCGCACCGACCGGTCCGATTGCGAGCGCTCGACCGCGATGGTCAGGTCTTCGGAGAGGGTGGTCGAGAGCTCGGCGATCTCGGCGTCGAGCTTGGTCGCCGCGGCGGCGTCGCGGGTATGGGTCCGGCGCGCGAAGGCGCTGCGCATCTTGGCGAAATCCGCCGCGGTCGCCCGGGCGTAGTTGATCGACATCAGCGACTCGTCATAGGTGCGATTGACGAGCGCCCCGACATGCGAGATCGCCACGACGGCGTAGAGGCCGAGCGCGCCGGACAGCAGGCTCATGCCCAGGAAGGCGACGAAGATCCGGCCGCGGATCGTGGCGGGCAGGCCCGCGATGCCGCGCACGGCGCGCATCGAACCCGAGGGTTCGCGTTCGTCCGTCGCTCTCTCGGGGTCTCGCATCGCACCGGGCCGCCGTGTGACAGGTGCAGCGGACCGTAATTGCTACATGTTAAGACGCGATTAGCCGGGTGGATTGCCGAATCGACCCGTGAACAACCGTTTTGGTATCGCGATCACTGCCCAAACAGCCGAAATGGCCGGAACACGAGGCATCGCGAAAATGATTTCTCAATAAAATCTCGGGTAGATTGCCGCGACGAGCCCGAGGAACAGCATGCCCCCCGCAGCGTCGAGTTTGTTCGCACAGCCCCGCGGGCGATCGGCCCTTCCGGCTTTCGCCGCTCTGGCGCTGGGGATGATCTGCGGATTGATCCTGATCGGCGATCTCGAAGCCTCCGGGCTGATGGTGTCGCAGAAGGGCCGGGCGTTCCAGCCGGGCAACCTCGCGTTGAGCCGGGGCGAGACGGTGATGTTCGTCAACGACGACAGCGACCTGCTGCATCACGTCTTCGTCGAATCCGATACGTTCAGCTTCGATTCCGGCGACCAGGAGCCGGGCAGCCGCACGCCGGTCACCTTCACCGAGCGCGGCACCTTCCAAGTGCTGTGCGGCATTCATCCGAAGATGAAGCTGGTGGTGAAGGTGAATTGACCCCCTTCGATGGGGGACGGCGCTCGCGGTTCGATCGCTCGCCGTCCTTGCGCGCAGCGGAGCAATTTAGGGCGATGCGCGCGGCCCGAATATCGTGTTTCCCTGGGTTGCTTCGCTGCGCTCACAATGACGGTTGATGCGTAGACCAGCATCGATCCCCTCATCTCGAAAACCCGCGGCAGCGGGCCTCGACGGAGCCCTCCGGAAGCCGCGCGATTTCGGGAGGCCGTGTTCGAGGCCCCCTCTGCTCCGTCGCCTCAGGATGGCGGGTTGGGTGGGAGGGGCGGCAGAGGCCCGCTTCAAGACCGACCGGAAGCCCTTACCGCTCCGCCGCCCGGATCGGCCTGGCCTGGGGCGTGGGCTTCACGCGCTCGATCGTCTGGCCGTCGCGCAGCTCCGGGGGCGGGCTGAAGACGATGTGGCTGTCGGCCGCCAAGCCCGATTCGAGTTCGAGCACCCGCCCGAGATCGCGCCGCACCTTGATCGTCCGCCAAGTCACCCGGTCGTCCTCGCCGACCTCGGCGACCTGGAGGCCGTTGCTCTTGAACACCGTCGCCTCGGCCGGGACCGCGACGCTCTCCTCGGTGCGCGGGATCTTCAGGGTCACGGCCGCGTAGAGCCCCGCCCGCAGGGCCCGGTCGGGGTTGGGCACGTCGACCTGCGTGGTCAGGGTGCGCGAGGCGGCGTTGAGCGCCACCGAGCTGCGCTCGACGAAGCCGCCGAAGCGCCGCCCCGGGATCTGAGGCACGCTGATCTCGGCCTGGACGCCCGGCTTGACGCCGACCGCATCGTTCTGCGGCACGTTCACGGTGATGCGGAGCGTGCTGTCCTGGTCCATGCTGAGCAGCGGCGTGCCGCCGTTGTCGGCTTTGACCAGATCGCCGACATCGACGTTGCGGGTCGTGACCACGCCGTCGAACGGCGCGACCACCCGCTCGAACGCGGTAAGCGCCTTCAGCCGCTCGACCACCGCCTCCTGCGACTTGATGTTGGCGGTGGCGACCTTCACCCCCGCCTCGGCGGCCGCCAGGGTCGCGGCCTGCGACAGGACGCCGGCCTGCGACGTGTCGGCATTCTGGCGCGAGGCCCAGCCCTGGACCGCCAGGGTCGAGGTGCGGTTGTTGGTCAGGTTCGCGAGATTGACGTTGGCGCGGGCCTGCTCGACCTGCGCCTGGGCCTGGAGCAATTGCGCCCGCAGCTGGCCGACCTGCGCCTCGGCCTGGACGAGCTGCTGGTCGAGATCCGGGGCGGCGATGCGCAGGAGCAGGTCGCCGGCCTTGACGCGGGAGCCGATATCGACCCGCCGCTCGGCGATGTAGCCGGTGGCGCGGGCGGCGATCGACGCGGTGGCGAAGGCCTGGGTCTCGCCTGGCAGGGTGAGATCGAGCGGCCCGTCCGCCCGTTCCGCCACAATGGTGCGCAGCTGGGGCACCAGGGTCTTGATCCCCTCCAGCGTTGCGGTGGCCTCGACGTCCCGCTGCCAGTGATTGTAGGCGCCGTAGCCGAGCAGGCCGGCGGCCACCAGCCCGACCAGGAGGAACGGGGCGAATCCGGGGGCCGGGGGAATCTCTCGGGTGTCGCCCTGCGCCGCGTCGTGCGCCTTCATCGATCGGCTCTCCACCCCGAGCAGCGCCCGGCTCGCACCAGGGTAGCGGGCAAAGTCCGTGCCGACCAGCGCGAGGCTTCGACGCAGCGGGCGCTAGCGCGCCGCCGGACCTTGCAGGCGCAGGCGCCCGGTGAGGCGCTTGTGCAGGTGGACCATCAGGGCGATCCCGAACAGCGGGGTCAGCAGGTTGAGGATCGGCACGACCATCATCGCCGACATCAGGCAGCCCGCGCTCAACGTGCGGATCGCGAAGGTCCGGCGCATCGCGGCGGCCTCGGGCAACGACCGGAACCGGGCCGCCGCCATCTCGAAATATTCCCGGGCCAGCAGGTAGGCGTTGGCGCCGAAGAACGCCGCGATCCCGATCACCGGCACGAAGAAGATCACCAGGGCCGCCAGGTTGACCAGCAGGGTCACACCCGCGAAGCGGACCGCGTAGAACATCGCGGTGCCGAGCGGCATCGGCCGGCCCGGGGGATCGTTCGGGAAATCCGTGCGCTCGACGATCGCGGCGGCGTCGTCGAGGAAGAAGCCCGCCACCAGGATCGAGATCGCCGGCATGAGATAGGCCAGCACCACGAACAGGCCGAACCCGGCCAGGTAGTAGGCGAGGCTGTCGAGGATCGGGTACTGGGCGGAGATGTGGTGGCTCGCCTGGAAGGCCTGGACCAGACGGGTCAGGCCGAGCCACAGCAGGACCAGGAGCCCGAGCGTCAGGCCCAGGGACTTCCACAGGATCGCCCGCAGGGGCGGGGAGAAGGTCTGGCGCAAAGCCGCCGCGGCGGACTCGACGATCATCGGGCGGGGTTTCCGGCTTGCGAGCGCGCCGCCGGGGGAACCCGCAGGGGCGCATGAGGTCGGGATTCGGGCGCCGGACCCGGCGCGGCAGCGTTGTGAAGGGGTGCGGCCACCGGCGCAAGGCCGGGCGCCGCCGCACCGGAGCGAGCGGACAGGAGCGCGCGTGCAGGACGCCAGGATGACGGCCTCGACCTCGACGACTTCTCCCCGGGCAGCCGAGCGGCACTCGGCGGACCCGCCGCACACGCCCGATTACCGGCCGCGCCTCGCGCCGCTGCCCCAGGATCCGGAGGTGCTGGTGATCGGCGCGGGCGCCGCCGGCATCGGGGCGGCCCGGACCCTGGTGGAGCGGGGCGTAAGCGTCGCGGTGCTTGAGGCGCGCGACCGGATCGGCGGCCGGGCCTTCACGGTCTCGCTGCGCGGCCACGCCCTCGATCTGGGGGCGCATTGGCTCCATGCCGGGCCGATCAACCCGCTGGTGGCCCTCGGCCGGGCGCGCGGGGAGCGCCTGAAGCTGGCGCCCCAGGAAAGCCATGTCTGGGTCGACCGCCGCCGTGGCCGCCCCGACGAGGTCCGGGCCAATGCCCGAGCCTTCGACCGGGCCGACCGGGCGATGACCCGCGGCGCCGCGCAGCCGGGGCCGGACCGGCCGGCGGGAAGCGCCCTGCCGCCGGGCCTCGGCCCCTGGGGATCCCGGGTGGCGCAGGTCCACGGCCTGGTCTCGGGCCGGCCGCTCGGCGAGGTGTCGCTGCACGACTTCCCGAGCCTAGAATACAGCGAGAACTTCTTCCTGGCCGGGGGCTACGGCAATTACCTCGCCCGGCTCGCCAACGACCTGCCGGTGGCGCTCTCGAGCCCCGTGACCCGCATCGACTGGTCGGACGGGCGCGTGCGCGTGGAGACCGCCGGCGGCGCGGAATACCGGGCCCGGGCGGTGATCGTGACGGTGCCGGTCATGGTGCTGCGCGACGGGCCTTCCTTCTCGCCGCCGCTGCCGAACGCGGTCCGGGCGGCGATCGACGGCTTCTCCACCGGCCTCTACGAGCACGCCGTGCTGCACTGGCCGTCGAGCCCGTTCCAGGGCCGCGACCGGCTGGCGGCGATCCACGGCACGCGGCGCTCGCCCCCCGGCCTGCTCACCCGCATCGACGGCACGCCGTTCCACTATTACGAGCTCGACGTGCACGAGGCCGAGGCGCTCGACGCGGCCGGGTCCGGGCCCGATGGGGTGCGCCGCCACGTCCGCTCGGTCCTGGCCGAGCAGTTCGGCCGGGCGCGGCTGCGCGACCTGACCATCCCGGCGGTGAGCGCCTGGCGGCACGATCCGTGGGCGCGCGGCTCCTGGGCGGTGGTGCCCCCCGGCCACGCGCCGGCCCGCGCGTTCCTGCAGGCGCCGCTCGCCGACACGATCTGGTTCGCCGGCGAGGCGCTGTCGCGGCTGCAATGGGGCACGGTCGGGGGCGCCTACGAGGAGGGCACCCGCGCCGCCGCGGACGCGGCCGAGCGTATCCGCGCGGGCACAGGCTGAGGCGCATGCGCGCCGCCCGCCGCCGCGCGTCTTGCCGGAGCCCGGCGGGACGGGCATCCCGCTCAAGGCTCGGGAGCTGGCGGAGGCGCGCGTGGATTGGATTGAGGCGATCGGCTACCTCGGTACCGCGCTGACCATCTCGGCCTCGGCGATGAGCACAATGATCCCGCTGCGGATCATCTCGCTCTGCGCCAGCTGCGCGGTGATCACCTACGGGATCCTGATCGGCAGCATGCCGGTGGTGCTCACCGAGGCGATCCAGATCCCGTTCAACGCCTACCGGCTCTGGCAGATGATGCGCCTGGTGCGCGACGTCGAGACCGCCGCCGACGGCAACCTCTCCCTCGAATGGCTGCGCCCGTTCGGGTCGCAGCGCCGATTCGGGATCGGCGAGGTGGTGTTCCGCAAGGGCGATGCCGCGGGCGAGATGTACTACGTCGAGAGCGGCGCGTTCCGGATCCCCGAGGTCGGGATCGAGGTGCGCAAGGGCGGGATCGTCGGCGAGCTCGGCCTGCTCGCGCCCGGCAACACCCGGACCGCCTCGCTGATCTGCATCGAGGCCGGTAACACGCTGTGCGTGTCCTATTCCGACGTGAAGCAGCTCTACTACCAGAACCCGGAATTCGGGTTCTACTTCCTCAAGCTGACCAGCGAGCGGCTGTTCCAGAGCGTCCAGACCGCCCCGCAGCCCGTGGCCGCCCGCGGCGACGCGCTGTAGCGCCGCCGCTCGGGATCAGAGCATGCTCGGCAGGATCCGGTCCGGCGGGCGGTGGCCGTCCATGAAGGTCTTGATGTTGATGATGACCTTCTCGCCCATGTCGGTGCGGCTCTCGTAGGTGGCCGAGCCCATATGGGGCAGCAGCACGACCTTGCCCTGGCGGGCGAGCTTCACCAGGCGCGGGCTCACAGCCGGCTCCTGCTCGAACACGTCGAGGCCGGCCGCCGAGACGTCGCCCGCCTCGATCAGCCGGGCGAGGGCGTTCTCGTCGATCACCTCGCCGCGCGCGGTGTTGACCACGATCGCCTCGGGCTTGAGCAGCTTGAGCCGCCGGGCCGAGAGCAGGTGGTAGGTCGCGGGCGTGTGCGGGCAGTTCACCGACACGATGTCGACCCGGGCCAGCATCTGGTCGAGGGATTCCCAGTAGGTCGCGTCGAGCGCGCTCTCGATCGCGGCCGGGACCCGGCGGCGGTTGTGATAATGGACCTGGAGGCCGAAGGCGCGGGCGCGCTTGGCGAGTGCCTGGCCGATCCGGCCCATGCCGACGATGCCGAGCCGCTTGCCGGTGATCCGCCGGCCGAGCATCCAGGTCGGCGACCAGCCCGTGGTCCAGTCGTCGTCCGGGATGATCCGGGCGCCCTCGGTGACCCGCCGGGCCACAGCCAGGATGAGCGCCATGGTCATGTCGGCGGTGTCCTCGGTCAGGACGCCGGGGGTGTTGGTGACCGTGATGCCGCGCTCGAGGGCGGCGGCCACGTCGATATGGTCGACGCCGTTGCCGAAATTCGCGATCAGCCGCAGGTTCGGGCCGGCCTGGGCGAGGAGCCCGGCATCGATCTCGTCGGTGACGGTCGGGACCAGCACGTCGGCCTCGCGCAGGGCCGCCGCGAGGGCGTCCGGCGGCATCGCGGAATCGTCGGGACTGAGCCGCACGTCGAACAGCTCGCGCATCCGCGTCTCGACGGCATCCGGCAGGCGCCGCGTCACGACCACCAGCGGCTTGCGCTTCGACACGTCTCTCTCCCCGTCAGCCTCGCGGCCGTGTTGGCGATCCCCGCCCGGCGGCCCAGATCCGGACCATCCGCGGCAAGCGTCCGTTAACCGAACTCGGCCAGACAGGTCGGGTGCGAGGCACCTGTCCCGGAGCCTGTTCCGACCCGTCGGCCTCTCTACCAGAGGTGGGCCGGAACACAATCGGAAGCCGCCTGCCACGGGGCCGCGCCGTCGCGATCCGGGCGACCGCGCAGCGTCTCGCTGGGCGGTGCCGGATGCGGGATCGAGAACCCGAGCGGATCGGCCCCAGACGAGTCCGCGCGGCAACGTTCCATGGGGGTAGGGAGAGGACCATGCGCGCGTCACGCCTCAGCTTCGCCGTCGCGGCTTTGCTCCTGAGCGGTTTGTCCTTCGCGAACGCGGCCCCGCCGCCCTCCACGCCGGAGACCGGCATCGGCCCCGTCACCAAGCTGCCGCTGCCCCGCTACGCCAGCCTCAAGACCGACCGCGTCAACCTGCGCGAAGGGCCCTCCAAGGATCACCGCACCCTCTGGGTGTTCCAGCGCGCCGGCCTGCCGGTGGAGATCGTCGGCGAGTTCGAGACCTGGCGGCGGATCCGCGACTCGGAGGGCACCGAGGGTTGGGTGCTGCATTCCCTTCTGTCGGGACGGCGCACCGCGATCGTGAATGCCGGCCCCGACAAGGGCGCCGAGAAGGCCGCGATCTCGCTGCGCGCCAAGGCCGACGAGGGCGCCGAGGACGAGGCCCGGCTCCAGACCGGCGTCATCGGCAACGTGAAGAGCTGCACCGGCACCTGGTGCCGCCTGATCGTCGCCCTGCCCAACCGCCGGGACGTGGACGGCTATATCCGCCAGAACCGCCTCTGGGGCGTCTATCCGAACGAGGTGGTGGAGTAAGGTTTTTCGTTTCCGGGGGAGGGGCGCCGGGCAACGCCGTTTGGCTCAATTCGACGACCAGATCTGCGCCGCGCCTTCCACCCCCCATCCTGACGTGGCGGCGGAGCGTCGCCAGGGAAGGGGCCCTCAAGACCCGCGCAAGCTCTGGAGCCCTCCTTCAAGGCCTCCGCTGCGCTCCGTCGCCTCGGGATGAGGGGGAGGGGTGGGATAGGCGCTTTTCGGAACGGTCTGCCGCGGTTCGGTTGAGGACCGGCAGGCGCTCGCCTCCGCGAGGCGCAGGCTTTTCACCCGCACGCGCCGCAATGCTGACACCCTCGCTCGTGCAGACCGCGACACGCCCCCCCTCTCCCGAGCGGGAGAGGGTTGGGGTGAGGGGACAGGTCTATACGGAGAGGTCGCATCCCTCGCCCTGTCCCTCTCCCGTACGGGAGAGTGGACCCGCGATGCATCCGGAAACGACCGATGCGCAACAAAAAAGCCGCCCGAAACCGGGCGGCTTGATCTCGACGCGAGCGGCCGAAGCCGTCTGAAAAATCAGCTCTGGCGGCGGCCTGCGGGGCGGGCGCGGCGCAGGCGGACGATCACCTCAACGCCGGCGATCTCCATGCCCTCGGGGGCCTCGGGCAGCGAATCGACCGTGATGCCGCAATCCGGCATGTCGATCACCTGGTTCTCGTCCTCGAGGTAGAAGTGGTGGTGCTCGCTCGGGTTCGTGTCGAAATAGGCCTTCGACCCGTCGAGCGCGAGCTGGCGCAGCAGGCCGGCTTCCGTGAACTGATGGAGCGTGTTGTAGACGGTGGCCAGGGAGACCGGCACCTTCGCGCGCATCGCCTCGTCGTACAGCATCTCGGCGGTCAGGTGGCGGTCGCCGCGGCCGAACAGGAGCCAGCCGAGGGACAGGCGCTGACGGGTCGGACGCAGGCCGGCCCGGCGCAGACGGTCGCGCAGGTCCGACAGCGGACAGCCGCGGCGCGGCATCCCGTTGGCTTCCAGCTGGGGGGCGGGCACCCGGCCGTTGAGGATCGCCTGGAGTGGCAGCAGTTCGGACATTTTGGGATTGAACGCTCGACGAGGACCCTGAAGGAATGGGATTGCTTGCATTATATGGAAGTGGTCATCCGGTCGCAACCCGAGCCGCCTCGGACCCGGTGCGAAGTCGTTGATGGCTTTGAAGGCGCTGCGCCCCGTGCTAACCCGCGCGCCGAAGAACCGGGCGACTGGCGCATGGCGCGCACCCGCCCCGTCAAGAGAGTCCAGAGGAAACAGCCACCTTCATGCCGACAGACGCCGAGACGCCAGAACAGGCCGCGAGCCGCAAGTCGCACTATTCCTACGAGGATCTACTGGCCTGCGGGCGCGGCGAACTCTTCGGCGCGGGTAATGCACAGCTTCCGCTGCCGCCGATGCTGATGTTCGACCGCATCACCAGCATCGGCCAGGAGGGCGGTGCCCACGGCAAGGGCCATGTCACGGCCGAGCTCGACATCCGTCCCGACCTCTGGTTCTTCCCCTGCCACTTCCAGGGCGACCCGGTGATGCCGGGCTGCCTCGGGCTCGACGCCCTGTGGCAGATGCTGGGCTTCCATCTGGGCTGGCTCGGTTCGCCGGGCCGCGGCCGGGCGCTCGGCGTCGGCGAGGTGAAGCTCGCCGGCCAGGTCCTGCCGACCATGAAGAAGGTCGTCTACAACGTCGACGTGAAGCGCGTCCGCCAGGGCAAGCTGGTGCTGGGTATCGGCGACGGCTGGCTGGAGGCCGACGGCGAGCGGGTCTATCAGGTCCAGGATATGCGGGTCGGCCTGTTCCAGAGCTGATCGAGCCCGGTTCGGGGGCGTCTTTCGCATCCGGCGGCAACGCCGGACGCCCTCGGCAGTTGAGATTATGTCCGCGTCACCTTAGCTGACCGGGACGCGGCGCGGGCGACCGACGCCGCGACGGAGGAATCGTCACGACCATGCGCCGCGTCGTCATCACCGGGATGGGCATCGTCTCGTCCATCGGCAACAATCCGCAGGAGGTCCTGACCTCCCTCCGTGAGGCGCGCTCGGGCATCGCGCGCGACGCGAGCTATGCCGAGCACCATTTCCGCAGCCAGGTGTCGGGCCGGCCCAGCCTCGATCCCGAGGGGGTCGTGGACCGGCGCGCCATGCGCTTCCACGGCGGCGGATCCGCCTGGAACCACGTCGCCATGGATCAGGCGATCCAGGATTCCGGCCTCGAACAGGCCGACATCTCGCATGAGCGCACCGGCATCATCATGGGCTCGGGCGGCCCCTCGACCCGGGTGATCGTCGATGCCGCCGCCATCACCCGCGACAAGGGCCCGAAGCGGATCGGCCCCTTCGCGGTCCCGAAGGCGATGTCCTCGACCGCCTCGGCAACGCTGGCGACCTGGTTCAAGATCCGCGGCGTGAACTACTCGATCTCGTCGGCCTGCGCGACGTCCAACCATTGCATCGGCAATGCCGCGGAGATCATCCAGGGCGGCCGGCAGGACGTCATCTTCGCCGGCGGCTGCGAGGATCTCGACTGGACGCTCTCGGCCCTGTTCGACGCCATGGGCGCCATGTCGTCGAAGTACAACGACACCCCGGCCCGGGCCTCGCGCGCCTACGACGCCAACCGTGACGGCTTCGTCATCGCCGGCGGCGCCGGCGTGCTGGTCCTCGAGGAGCTGGAACACGCCAAGGCCCGCGGCGCGAAGATCTACGGCGAGGTCGCCGGCTACGGCGCCACCTCGGACGGCCATGACATGGTCGCCCCGTCCGGTGAGGGCGCGGTGCGCTGCATGCGCCAGGCGATGGAAGGCCTGAAGGGCGCACGGATCGACTACATCAACCCGCACGCGACCTCGACCCCGGTCGGCGACGACAAGGAGATCGAGGCGATTCGCGAGGTGTTCGGCCGCGGCGAGGATTGCCCGCCGATCTCGGCGACCAAGTCGCTGACCGGCCATTCGCTGGGCGCCACCGGCGTGCAGGAGGCGATCTACAGCCTCCTGATGATGCAGAACGACTTCATCTGCGAGAGCGCGCATATCGACACGATCGATCCCGCCTTCGCCGACATGCCGATCCTGCGCCAGCGCCGAGACGAGGCCAAGCTCGGCCACGTCCTGACCAACTCCTTCGGCTTCGGCGGCACCAACGCCACCCTGGTCCTGAAGCACGTAGACGCTTGACAGTCTCATTTCGGAACCACCCCGTGTGAGGCTGCGTTTACCGTCCGTTGAATGGGGTGGTGACCATGGGTACGTTCCTGATCGGTGCACTGAGCGGCCTGATGATCGCAGGTTGCGCCGCGATCTACGCCAAGCAAGCGCTGATCGAGGAGGCCCGTTCGCATACGGACGGGTATTTCTAGGCGGCCCTTTCACCCTGCGATGAACGCCCCGCCCGCCGGCGGGGCTTTTTTTTTGGCCCGATCCCGGGGCCGTGCGGTTTGGAACGCGCGCCAAGCCGCGCTAAGGCACCTGCGTCGCGGTGTCGTCGTTCACCGCATCGCGGCCCGTTCCGGTTTCCCCGGCGCGGCGTGCTCGTACGGAATGTGAGTCGGCATGACAGGTTTGATGGCGGGCAAGCGCGGCCTGATCATGGGCGTCGCCAACGATCACTCGATCGCCTGGGGCATTGCCCGGACCCTCCACGCCCACGGCGCCAAGCTCGCCTTCACCTATCAGGGCGAGGCCCTGGGCCGGCGGGTCGCGCCCCTGGCGGCGCGGGTCGATTCGGACATCGTGCTGCCCTGCGACGTGGAGGATATCGCCTCGGTCGATACCACCTTCGCGGCCCTCGACGAACGCTTCGACGGCGGGCTCGATTTCGTGGTCCACGCCATCGGCTTCTCCGACAAGGCGCAGCTCAAGGGCCGCTACGTCGACGTCACCACCCGCGAGAACTTCGCGCGCACCCTGACGATCTCGTGCTTCTCCTTCACCGAGATCGCTCAGCGGGCCGCCAAGCGGATGACGAAGGGCGGCTCCCTGCTGACCCTCACCTACGGTGGCTCGACCCGGGTCATGCCGAACTACAACGTGATGGGTGTGGCCAAGGCGGCGCTGGAAGCCTCGGTCCGCTACCTGGCGAGCGATCTCGGCCCGGACGGGATCCGGGTCAACGCCCTCTCGGCCGGCCCGATGCGGACGCTGGCCGGCGCCGGCATCGCCGACGCCCGCCTAATGTTCAACCACCAGGCCGCCCACGCTCCGCTGCGCCGCACCGTCAGCCTCGACGATGTCGGCGGCTCGGCCCTCTACCTGCTGTCGCCGCTCTCCGGCGGCGTCACCGGCGAGATCCATTTCGTCGATGCCGGCTACAACATCATCTCGATGCCGCGCCCCGACGTGCTCCAGGCCCAGGACGCGGCCGGCGTCGTCGGCGATGCCTGAGCCCTGCGCCGGCTATTCCTCGGGGATCCGGCCGGGTGGGAGCGGGCCCCGGCCGCGCTCGCGCTCGGTCCGGACCGGGCGCCGCTGACGCTCGGCCCGCACCTCGTCGGGGGTCGGCGGGGCCGAGGGATAATTCGAAGCGAACGGGTTGGGCGGCGCAGACCGCGAAGAACCGCCGAAGAGGGTGTCGAAAAAGCCCTCCGCGGCGTGTGCATGCGTCGAAGCGACGAGGAGGCTGAGAGCCAGGATCGGGCGAAGGAGCGTCGTCATGCGGCGCCCGTAGCCCGACTTTCCGGCGGATCGGAGGCCGCGCGGGAACCCCGCGGCGCGCGACGGGTTCGGGCTCAACACAACCGCGTGCGTACAGGAGTCGCAATGTCCGAGGTTACCTATCGCATCGTCGAGCACGATGGCGGCTTCGCCTACAAGGTCGGCGACGTGTTCTCCGAGACCTTCCCGAGCCGCGAGGAGGCGCTGCAGGCCGCCCAGGCGGCGGCCGCGGAGCAGCAGGTCCCCGGCTCCACCGAGGGCATCCGCTACCAGGATCAGGCCGGCAGCTGGCACGACGAGACCGCGCAGGGCAGCGATCGCCCCCGCGCCAAGGTTGTGGACTGACCGGAGCGGCGCTGCCGTGGCCTCGACCAAAGCCACAACCCAGGCGCGCACCACGACGAGCCCCAAGCCGGACGCCATCGCCAAGCCCGCGCGTCCCAAGGGCGCGCGGCGCACCACCCCGTCGCCGGAGACCCTGGCGGCTCTGGAGCCGGACCGGCTGATCGGCCTGATCCTCGGCGAAACCGCCCGCAATCCCACGTTCAAGAAGCTCGTCACCGCCGCGCTCGCCTCCCTACAAGGGCCGGACGCCGTGGCGGCGATGATCGACCGCCGCCTGGCCGCACTCGAATCCGCCCAGGGCTACATCGACTGGCAGAAGCGCAGGGCGTTTGCGGCCGATCTGAACGCCACCGTGACCGTCATCCTCGACGAGCTGCGCCCGCTGGATGCCGGCGCCGCCCTGGAGCGTCTCAAGCGATTTCTCGACGGCGCCGATTCGGTGCTGAACCGGGTCGACGACAGCACCGGCGCGGTGCAGGGCGTCTACGAGCGCGCCACAGAGGCCTTCGTGGCGATCGCGGCCGCCCTGTCGCCCGCGGAGGCGGCGCGGGTCGCCGCCGGCCTCGTCGGCCCCTTCACGGCCGACCCGTTCGGCCCGCTCGGCACGCTTCTGACGGAGATGGTTCCGACGCTCGATCCGGATACGTTGTCGGAGATCGACACCGCGCTCGCGCAGGCAGCGTCCGGGCTAGCAAAGGCCGGCAAGGCGCGCAGCCAGGCCGATCATCGCCACATCGCAGCGAGAGGCCAGATCCTGCGCCAGCGCCAGGTGATCGCCGACCGGCGAAACGATGCCGACGCCTTCATCGCCCTGGAGCGGGAGATCGCCCCCGGCCAGGAGGACCGTCTCTCGATCGCGCAACGGCTGCTCGCCGCCGGTCGAGCCCAGGAGGCGCTCGACTGGATCCGCCGCGAGCAGGGGGCCGGCCTGCGCATCGTCACGCGGGCCGACCTGATTGCAGGGTTCGACCCGCGCGGGCCCGACCGTGCGCGCAAGGCGCTGGAAATCGAGATCCTCGACGCGCTGGGCCGGCGCGAGGAGGCGCAGGCGCTGCGCTGGGCGCTGTTCGAGCGCGATCTCGACGCGCCGATGCTGCGCGCCTACCTCGCCAAGCTGCCGGATTTCGAGGACGAGGAGGCGCTGCTTCGCGCGCTCGATCACGCCGAGGCTTACGGGAATCCGCACCGGGCGCTCGCCTTCCTGGTGGGCTGGCCGGATCTGCCCCGGGCCGCCGGGCTGGTCGAAGAGAAGCGCAAGGTCTGGCTGGGCGAGCACTATTCCGTCCTAGCGCCGGCCGCGGAGGCCTTGGTCCAGGATCACCCGCTCGCCGCGACGATCCTGTATCGCCGCCTGCTCGACGGCATCCTCGAATCCGGCCGCAGCGCCGCATATGCGCATGGTGCCCGATACCTGCTGGAACTCGACGGTCTCGCCGACCGCCTGGGCGCAGGTGCCATCGATCCGTCGCCGGGCGCCTACCGGGAGAGGCTGCGGCGGGACCACGGCCGCAAGCACGCCTTCTGGGGGCTGCTGCGGGACTGAGATTCTTCAAGCCATGCCGTCGGGGCGACGCGAGATCGAGCCCGGGGCCTTCCGTCACTTCGCAATGACGGCGCGGCGATCATACGCCCGCGCCTCGCGTGACGTGCGGGCGGGCAATCCCTATGCCACGTCCAGAACCTCGATGGCATCGACCCGATCGGGATAGAACGCGACGTGGCCCGCGATCGGCGCAACCGCGGGAAACGGTGCCTCGTAGCTCCACACCGCATCGGCGCGCCGGGTCCCGTGGACCACAAGGTCGAAGTAACTGGCATCGCCCTTGTAGGGGCAATGGCTGGTCCGCGCCGACGGCACGAAATGCTCGGCCCGGATGTCGGCCCTGGGAATGTAGAACACCGCCGGGTAGCGACCTTCGTCCAGGCGAAGCGCATCGCGCGTGTCCGCCACCGCCACGCCGGCCACCAGCACGCGCACCCGGCGCGGTTCCAGCGTCACGGTGATCGGATGGTCGGGTCCAGGTTCAATCATGATGTCCTCCCGGGTTCGGGCTTCAGCTCGACGGTTCCGAGGGCGTCGGCGAGGCGCGATTTCGCGGTCCCGGGACGCAGCGGCTTCTGCTGGCTCTCGTGCGGGACCCAGCCGGACAGCCACAAAACCTCGAAGGTCGCGCGGATGCGCCCATCGGCGTCCGAGAAGCGCTCGGCATAGACTTCCGCGGTGCGCACCAGGGTCGCCCGGCGCAGGGGCGTCCGCCGTCGCTCGGTGAGCACGTTGGTCATGCCCATGGCGCGCAGGTCGCGCATCAAGCCGAACGGGTCGGCGTAGCGCACCGTCAGCGTGTCGGTATCGGCCACCGGCAGCGCGAAGCCGGCCCGCTGCAGCAGCGCCCCGGCCTCGCGCACGGCGGCGAAGGGCGCCACCCGCGGGCTGACCCCGCCCTCGATCTCGCTCTCGGCCTGGGCGAAGCTCTGACGCAGCTCGGTCAGGGTGGCACCGCCCAGCAGGCAGCCGAGGAACAGGCCGTCCGGCCGCAGCGCCCGGCGCAGCTGGATCAGCGTTCCGGGCAGGTCGTTGACCGCGTGGAGCGCGAGCAGCGACACGGCGAGGTCGAGGCTTCCGGCGGCCAAGGGCAGGAATTCCGGGTCTCCGACGATCCGGTTGCCGCCCGGTCGGCGCACGGCCGAGAGGCGGAGGTGAATCGCCTCCGGATATCGGTCCGCGAGGACCTGTGCAGCGCCGGCGCCGGGGGTGGCCAGGTCGAGCACCGTGCCGAAGGTACGCAGCACCGCGCCGAGGCGGTCGTCCAGATCCTCGACGACGCGGTCGAGGAGGAAACGGGCGTAGCCGTTGCGCTCGGCCCGGGCGAGGCGTTGGCGGGCGAGGGCGGTGTCGAACAGGGTGGCCGGTGCATCCATGGGCCTGCACATGGCGCTTGCGGCACCGTCCCGCCAGCATTCCCTCCGCATGGCTGTGAATGGCAGCGATCGCGGCTGCACACAGACCCGCGAGGTGCCCTAACCTCGCGGAACGAGTCGGCACCGTCGCCGTTCCTGCTGCGACTGGCCGCAAGGCCGAGATGGATCAGGGAGTTCAGGTCATGAAGCGCATGCTCGTCGGGGCCGCCATGGCTCTCGCCGCCCTTACCGCCGCGAGCGGCGCCGAGGCCAAGGGCTGCATCAAGGGCGCGATCGTCGGCGGCATCGCCGGCCACTATGCCGGCCATCACGGCCTGGTCGGCGCCGCCGCAGGCTGCGCGATCGGCCGGCATCGGGCGAATTCGCAGGCCCGGCAGCGGGATCAGGACTTCGACCAGCGGGGCGCGCGCCCGGTCTCGGCCCGCTAAGCTTCGTCCTTCGCCCGCATGACGGCGATCGCGGCCGTCGCATCGGCCCTGCGCGGCTTGCCGCGCGGGGCCTTGTCGTTGATCTACCCGCCGACCTGCTCCGGGTGCGGCAGTGCCACGGCGGATCCCGGCGCCCTGTGCCCGTCTTGCTGGACCGGCCTGCGCCTCATCGAAGAGCCCCTGTGCCAGCGCTTCGGCACGCCCTTCGCCGTCGATCTCGGCGTGGGGCCGCTGCTCTCGCCCCGGGCGATCGCCGAGCCGCCGGTTTTCGGGCGTGCCCGGGCCGTCGCGCTCTACGACGATGTCGCCCGCCGTCTCGTCCACCGGCTGAAATACGAGGATCGGCTCGACCTGTCCGGCGTGATGGGCCGGATGATGGCAGCGAGCGGCCGGACGCTGATCGCCGAAGCCGAATGCGTCGTCCCGGTCCCGCTTCACCGCTGGCGTCTGTGGCGGCGGCGGTTCAATCAGGCGGCGTTGCTCGGCCGGGTGATCGCCCAAGGCGCGGAGCTGCCGTTCGAGCCGTCGGCTCTGGTCCGGGTCCGGGCGACCCGCTCGCAGGTCGGCCTCAGCCGGCCGGCGCGGGCCGAGAACCTGAGCGGAGCGTTCCGGGTGGCGACGGCGCAGGCGCACCGGATCCGCGGCCGGCGGATCCTGCTCATCGACGACGTGATGACGACCGGCGCGACCGGGAACGCGGCTGCCCGGGCGCTCCTGCGCGGTGGGGCGGCATCGGTCGACCTGCTCACCTTCGCGCTGGTCGGCGACGCCGCCGGGTAAGGCTCCCGGTCAGGCCGTGACCCGCTCGCGGCTCGGAAAGCTCACCGCCAGGGTGAAGTCGAACGCCTCGGCAATGCTCTCGTACCAGAGCGAGAACGGCGTGGGCCGGGCCAGATGGAGCGCGCCCTCGGTCTCGGTCCCGGCGCGCTGCAGCGCAGCCCCGTGCTTGGCCGCCAGCCTCAGCATCGGGCCGTTGCCGGAGAGACAGCGCACGTGCAGGTCGACCACGCCGCGATGGCGCGCGGCGCGCGCGATCCGGGCGAACAGGGCCGCCCCGATCCCCTGGCGGCGGAAAGCCCGCTCGACCGCGAAGGCGGCCTCGGCGCGCGGACCCAGGATATAGGGCGACGAACCGGTTTCCATGGGGCGCAACTCCGCCAGCCCGCGCAGGACACCATCCACGAAGGCGCCGTACATCACGCCTTCGGCGGTCAGCGCCTGCGCGGCATAGGCCCGCACGCCGGCTTCGCTGACATTGCCCATGAAGCGATTCGCACGCGCCTCCGGATCGAGGCGCAGGAAGTAGTCGAGCACCGCATTGCGGTCGGCCGGCCATAGGCGCCGGACCGTGTGGGCCGACACGGCGAGGTGTCGAACGGCCATGATGGGTCTCCGGTCTGGGCGCGTTGTCGCGCCGATTGGTCCGGACGTTCCTCCCCAAAGACCCGGATGATCTCGCATCCCCATGGCCGTTGTGCAATGCAGCAATATGACTGAGCCCAGGCCTGGGCATGCTGCCATGCGCGGGCCTGATGGAACGGTTTGGCGTCGCGTGTTCTGTCCCGGGCTTGATTCGAGCCGAGCTTGCACGGCACAGGGAGGCGGCCCGGGTCGGGAACGGTCGACCGGGTACGGGGGTGCCGGTCCGGCGCCGTGGCGAGTTGCAGGGGACCGGCGGCGTGAGCGAGCAATCCGGGAAGCGACACGCGCCCTCCGCGGAGGCTCGGGCCGGCGCCGTCTCGCCCGGCCCGGTTCACGAACGCTACGAAGCCCTGGTAGCCACGGGCGCCATCGAGCGCGACCCCGCCCAGGCGCAGCTGGTGCGTGCCCTCGATCGGCTGCTTCAGGATCTCGGACGCCGCAAGCGCGCCAGCAAGACCAGCGCGCTCGGCTGGTTGTTCCGGCGCAAGGACGAGGCCGAGTCCCCCAAGGGACTCTACATCTGGGGCTCGGTCGGGCGCGGGAAGACCATGTTGATGGACCTGTTCCATGAGGCTGCGCCGGCCCCGAAGCGGCGGGTCCATTTCCACGGGTTTCTGGCTGATGCGCACGAGCGCATCCACGCCTATCGGCAGGCGCTGAAAGCCGGCACCGTGAAGGGTGACGACCCGATCGGCCCGGTGGCCGACCAGCTCGCCGACGAGGCGACCTTGCTGTGCTTCGACGAGTTCACGGTGACCGACATCGCCGACGCGATGATCCTCGGGCGCCTGTTCGGGCACCTGTTCCGGCGCGGCGTCACCGTGGTGGCGACCTCGAATGTCGAGCCGGATCGGCTCTACGAGGGCGGCCTCAACCGCGCCCTGTTCCTGCCGTTCATCGCGACGCTCAAGGATCAGGTCGAGGTCGTTCGCCTCGATTCGCGGACTGATTTCCGCCTGGAGAAGCTCGGCGGCGCGGCCGTCTATCACGTTCCCGCGGACGAGGCCGCCCGCGCGGCCCTGGACGCCGCGTTCAAGGCGTTGACCGGCAAGGCCAAGGGTCGCCCGGCGACGATCCAGGTCCACGGCCGGGACGTGGCGGTCCCCGAGGAGGCGAACGGTGTCGCGCGCTTCAGCTTCGACGACCTCTGCCGGCAGCCGCTCGGCGCATCGGATTACATGGCCCTGGCGCGTTCCTTCCACACGGTGATCCTCGACGGGATCCCGGTGCTGAGCGAGGCCGAGCGCAACGAGGCCAAGCGCTTCATCACCCTGGTGGACACGCTCTACGACCGGCACGTGAAGCTCGTCGCGTCCGCGGCCGCCGAGGCGCAGGACCTCTACACCGCCGAGACCGGCCGCGAGGCGTTCGAGTTCGACCGGACCGTCTCCCGGCTGATCGAGATGCGCTCGCACGAATACCTCGCCTTGCCGCATGGACGGGCCGATTCCGAGGCCTCGGGTGCGAGCACCGGGCTGGTGGAGACGTGAGCGGCCGTCAAGGAGTCGGATCGATCTTTCGTCTGCGGCGGCCGAACTGGCGCGGCGCCGGTCCCCTGGGACCGCTGCTCGGCTCACCCGCCGCCTTCATCCTGCTGGTCGTGGCGCTGGTCGCGGGCACCGCCAATTATCTGGGCGGGGAAGCCGACCACGCCGCCACCGCGCAGGCCAACGCCACCATCGCGGGGGTCGAGCGCCTGCTGTCCGAGGTCAAGGACCTGGAGACCGGCGAGCGCGGCTTCGTCCTGGTCGGCAGCGAGGATTACCTGGCGCCCTATACCCAGGCGCTCGGCAAGATCGAGACCGAGCTCAGCGCGCTCGGCTCGACCGCCCAGGAGCCGGTCCGGGCCGGCGCCCCGTCGCTCGCCGGGCTGGTGGCGCAGAAGCGCGACTTCGCCACCCGGGTGGTCGCGGCACGCCGGGACAAGGGCTTCGACGCGGCCACCGACCTCGTCCGCACCGGCGAGGGCAAGCGCGTCATGGACGCGATCCGCCTGGAGGCCGCATCCCGCCAGGCGATCACCGCACAGCACCTCGCCGACCTGCAGACCCGGGAGCGCTGGCGCGGGCTGGTCCTGTTCCTGCTCTCCGGCGCGGCGGCACTCGGGGCGATCGTGCTGCTCGCCCGCCTCGCCCTGGTGCGACGGCAGGAATCGCTGCGGATGTCGCGGCTGCTCGACGGCGTGCTGGCCAACGCCCCCGTGGGCCTCGGCTTCCTCGATCGCGACCTGAAGATCCGCCACATGAACCGGGCGCTCGCCACGATGAGCGAGCGCGGCTTCGGGGCCGATCTCGGCGCCCCGATCTGGGCGATGCTCCCGACCCTGCGCGAGGAATTGGCGCCCAAGCTCGCCGCAGCGCTGGAGGAAGGGTTGGTCTCGCCGAACGTGCCGGTGGCGGTCCCGACGCCGTCCGCCCCCGGCGGGGTGCGCCAGTTCTCGATGAGCTTCTACCCCCTGCGCGGCGACGGGACCGGAGGCGACAGCGGCCGGGATGTCGAGGGCGTCGGCCTGGTCGTGGTCGACGACACGATCCGCCACCTCGCGGAGATGCGGACCCGGCGCAGCGAGGAGCGCTTCCGCTCGCTGATCGAGGCCAGCGCGGCCATCGTCTGGACCGCCAACCCGGAGGGGAGCCTGCACCGGCGCCAGACCGCCTGGAGCCGCTTCACCGGCCAGGACGAGGCCACCTATTCCGGCCTCGGCTTCCTCGACGTCATCCACCCGGACGACCGCGCCCACACCCAGGCCGACTGGACGCGGGCGGTGACGACGCTGCAGCCCTACGCCACCGAGCACCGGATCCGGGCGCGCTCCGGCGCCTATCGACACATGAGCGTGCGGGCGGTCCCGATCCTCGAAGCGGACGGGACGCTGCGCGAATGGGTCGGCACCCACACCGACATCACCGAGCGCAAGGAGGCGGAAGCCGCAATCGAGGCGGCCCGCGCGGCGGCCGAGGCCGCCAACGAGGCCAAGAGCCAGTTCCTGGCCAATATGAGCCACGAACTGCGCACGCCGCTCTCGGCGGTGATCGGCTATTCCGAGATGGTCCAGGAAGAGCTGGAGGATCTCGGCGAGGCCGACCTCATCGCCGACATGAAGAAGATCGAGTCGAACGCCCGCCACCTGCTCGGCCTGATCAACGACGTGCTCGACATCTCCAAGATCGAGGCCGACCGGGTCGAGATCTACGCGGAGGATTTCGATGTCGCCGAGGTGGTCCGCGACGTGGCCGCCACGGTCGAGGGCCTGATCGCCAAGAAGGGCAACACCCTGGCCCTCGACCTGGCGGAGGATGTCGGCACGGCCCATACCGACGTGACCAAGCTGCGCCAGTGCCTCATCAATCTCCTGAGCAACGCGGCGAAGTTCACCGAGAACGGCCGGATCACCCTGGGCGTCAGCCGCACCGTGGAGGCTCTGCGCTTCACCGTCACGGATACCGGCATCGGCATGAGCGCCGAGCAGGTCGGGCGGCTGTTCGAGCGCTTCACCCAGGCCGACGCCTCGACGACGCGGCGCTTCGGCGGGACCGGGCTCGGCCTGTCGATCACCCGCGCCTTCTCGGAGATGCTGGGCGGCGCCATCGCGGTGGACAGCCGGGAAGGGGAGGGCACGACCTTCACGCTGACGCTCCCGGTGCAGTTCGAGGGCCCTGAGGCCGAGCATGCGGGCGTGGCCGGCGAGAGCCCGGGCGACCGCCGGACGATCCTGGTGGTCGACGACGATGCCGCCACCCGGGATCTCCTCGCCCGCTTCCTGGAGCGCGAAGGGTTCTCCGTGGCGGTGGCCGAGGATGGACGGCGCGGGCTCGAACTCGCCCGGACCCTGCGCCCGAGGGCGGTGCTCCTCGACGTGACCATGCCGCAGATGGACGGCTGGGCGGTGCTGCGCGCCCTGCGGGCGGACCCGGAGATCGGCGCGACGCCGATCGTGATGGTCACGGTGCTGGACGAGCAGAACCTCGCCTTCTCGCTGGGCGCCACCGACTATCTGCAGAAGCCGATCGACTGGGGCAGCCTGCGCCACGTCATCGACCGCTTCCGGCCGGTCGCCGCCGAGGGTCCGATCCTGGTGGTCGAGGACGAGGCGGATGCGCGCGCCCATGTCTGCGCCTATCTCGGCCGGGAGGGCTTTCCTGTGGTCGCGGCCGAGAACGGCGTGCGCGCGCTTGAGACCCTGGAGGCGGAGCGGCCCTGCCTGGTGCTGCTCGACCTGATGATGCCGGAAATGGACGGGTTCGGCTTCCTGCGAGCCCTGCGCGCCCGGCCCGACTGGCGGGACATCCCGGTGGTGGTGCTCACCGCCAAGGACATCACCGCCGAGGACCGCCGGCGCCTCGCCGGCCAGGCCGACCGGGTGCTCGCCAAGGGCACGACGGGCCTGAGCGAGCTGGCCCGGGAGCTTCGAGCGTTGATGCCCGGGCACGCCGAGGCGGAGTGAGCCGGCCAGGGCTCACCCCGCCCGGTGATCAGAGGCCGCGGAACGCCATCACCAGCGCCCCGACGGCGATGCCCCAGAGCGCCAGGGTCGACCAGATCGCGCGCCGGCCCTCGCTGCGGGCGAAGTGCTCCAGACGCCGCGCATCGCCGGTGCCGGCCTCGTCGAGCCGGATAAGCACGCGCTTGAGCCGGGTCGCGAGGTCGGGAATATCGCCGACCAGGTCGGAGACCACCCGCAGCGCCTCGAAGCCGCTCTGGGCGCGCCCGAGCGGGCCGGCATTCTTGGTGATCCAGCTGCGCACCACCGGTTCGGCGGTGGTCCACATGTCGAGGCGCGGATCGAGCGAGCGGGCCACGCCCTCGACCACCACCATGGTCTTCTGGAGCATCACGAGTTCGGTCCGCGTGCTCATGTCGAACAAGGCGGTGATGTCGAACAGCAGCGTCAGCACCTTGGACATCGAGATCTCGTCGGCCCGGCGCTGGTGGATCGGCTCGCCGATCGCCCGGATCGCCTGCGCGAAATCCTCCACCGAGTGGTGCGCCGGCACGTAGCCCGCCTCGAAATGCACCTTCGCCACCCGGCGATAGTCGCGCAGGATGAAGCCGAGCAGGATCTCGGCCAGGAACCGGCGCTCGTTCAGGCCGAGCCGGCCCATGATGCCGAAATCGACCGCCACCAGGCGGCCCTCGGCATCGACCAGCAGGTTCCCCTGGTGCATGTCGGCGTGGAAGAAGCCGTCGCGGATCGCCTGCCGCAGGAAGCTCTGGATCACCGTGCGGCCGATCGCCTGCGGATCGTGGCCGGCCGCGGCGAGCTCGGCCGCGCTGTGCAGGCGCACGCCCTCGATCCACTCGGCCGACAGCACCTCCCGGGCGGTCAGCTCCCATTCGGGCTTCGGCACCCGGAAATCGAGGTCGTCCTTGGTGTTCTCGGCGATTTCCGAGGCGGCGGCGGCCTCGAGGCGGAAGTCCATCTCCATCAGCACGGAGCGGGCGAGGATCTCGACGACCTCGCGCGGGCGCAGCCGCTCGGCCTGCGGCGAGAGCGCGTGCACCACCCGGGCCATGAACCGCATGACTTCGAGGTCGCGCATGAAGCGCTCGCGCACGCCCGGGCGCATCACCTTGACGGCGAGCGCCCGCTGGGTGCCGTCGGCATCCTGCACCACGGCCTTGTGGACCTGCGCGATCGAGGCGGCGGCGATCGGCTCGCTGAACGACACGAACAGCGCGTCCACCGGCTTGCCGAGCGCCATCTCGACGACCTTGAGGGCGGTCTCCTGCGGGAACGGCGGCACCCGGTCCTGCAACCGCTCCAGGTCGGAGGCCGCCCGCATGCCGACGATGTCGGGCCGGGTCGCCAGGAACTGGCCGAACTTCACGTAGGACGGGCCGAGCCGCGTCAGGGCGGCCGACAATCCGGCGGCGCCATGCCCCAGGCCGCGCCGCTCCAGGGTCCGCCCAAGCTTCAGGGCGAAGCGCAGATGGGCCGGCAGCTCGGACGGGTCGACCAGGGCGAGGGCACCCTCGCGCGCCAGGACGAAGCCGACCCGGGCACCGCGGAACAGGTTGATCGCGGCGCCGATCATGAACGCACCGGGGCTTTCCCCCCCACCGCGACGGCGGGCGGGCGGTGGCATGCGTTGGCCAAGATCAGGAGACCTTCCAGCCGGAATGGATCGCCACGATCCCGCCGGACAGCGGCCGGTCCGTGACGTGGCGGAAGCCGGCGCGCTCGATCATGCCCGCGAAGGCGCCGCGCGTCGGGAACTTGCGGATCGACTCGACCAGGTAGCGGTACGATTCGGCATCGCCGGCGACACGGGCGCCGATCCGCGGGATCACGTGGAAGGAATAGGCGTCGTAGATCTTGTCGAGCAGCGGGATGTCGACCGCGGAGAATTCCAGGCACAGGAACCGGCCGCCGGGCTTGAGCACCCGGCGCGCCTCGGCCAGCGCGGTCTCGATCCGCGGCACGTTCCGGATGCCGAAGGCGATCGTGTAGGCGTCGAAGGCGGCGTCCGGCAGCGGCAGGCTCTCGGCGTTGCCGGTCACGAAGGCGATCCGGTCGCCCGCATCCTCGACCTTCTCCCGGGCCCGCTCGGCGCCGACGCGCAGCATCGATTCGTTGATGTCGAGCACCGTGACCCGCGTCTTCGGGCCACCCGCGGCGAGCACCCGGAACGCCACGTCGCCGGTGCCGCCGGCCACGTCGAGATGCGCGAAGGGCCGGCCCTGCGGCGGCCGCAGCATCGAGACGAGCTGCGCCTTCCAGGCCCGGTGCAGGCCCGCCGACATCAAGTCGTTCATGACGTCATAGCGGCGGGCGACCGAGTGGAAGACGCTGTCGACGCGCCCCTGCTTCTCGTCGAGCGACACGCGCTCGAAGCCGAAATCCGCGCTCTCGCGCTCCGTCGCCCCGTCCCCGGCCTTCATGACGCTCCCGTTCTCAGAGCCGTTCCCGATCGCGCTGCGCCCGGGAACGGCTCCAAGTTCTCGATGTGACGCGCTCGCTGGCGCCGAACCGGCATCCGCTTCGGCGGCGAGCGCTTTTAAGCCCGTGCGTCATAGCGAAGGCCGCGCCCATCCGCCATGCGTCCTATCACGCGGGCGGTGACGGATCCTCAGCCGACGCGGGCGCGCAGGGCGTCGGCGACAGCGTTCGCCATGGCGCGGGTGCCCATCGGGTTGGTGCCCTCGCCGGCGATGTCGGCGGTGCGGGCGCCGCTCGCGAGCGCATCCATCACGGCGCCGTCGAGCGCGTCCGCCGCCTCGCCGAGCCCGAACGAGTAGCGCAGGCACATGGTGAGCGAGCCGATCATCGCGATCGGGTTCGCCTTGTCCTGCCCGGCGATGTCCGGGGCCGAGCCGTGGCACGGCTCGTACAGCGCCCGGCGCACGCCGCTGTCGTCCACGGCGCCCAGCGAGGCCGAGGGCAGCATGCCGAGCGAGCCGGTGAGCATCGCGGCGAGGTCGGACAGCACGTCGCCGAACAGGTTGTCGGTCACCAGCACGTCGAACTGCTTCGGCCGGCGCACCAGCTGCATGGCGCAATTGTCGGCGAGCACGTGCTCCAGTTCGATCTGGGCGTAGTGCTCGGCATGGACCTTGGTCACGACCTCCTTCCACAGCACGCCGGACTTCATCACGTTGTGCTTCTCGGCCGAGGCCACGCGACCGGAGCGCTTGGCCGCCAGATCGAAGGCGACATGGGCGATCCGCTCGATCTCGCCGGTGGTGTAGACCTGCGTGTCCACGGCCCGCTTCGAGCCGTCCGGGAGGGTCGTGATCTCCTTGGGCTCGCCGAAATAGACGCCGCCAGTCAACTCGCGGACGATCATGATGTCGAGGCCCTCGACCAGCTCGCGCTTGAGCGCGGAGGCGTCGGCCAGCGCCGGGTAGCAGATCGCCGGCCGCAAATTGGCGAACAGCTCGAGATCCTTGCGCAGGCGCAGCAGGCCGGCCTCCGGGCGGTTCTCATAGGCGACGCCGGCCCATTTCGGGCCGCCCACCGCACCGAGCAGGATCGCGTCCGCGGCGCGGGCACGCGCCAGGGTCTCGTCCGAGAGCGGGCGGCCATGCGCATCGAGGGCGCAGCCGCCGACGAGATCGGTCTCAGTCTCGAAGGTCGCGAGCCCGGTCTCCTTCAGGGCGTCGAGCACGACCTGCATGCCGCCCGCGACCTCCGGGCCGATCCCGTCGCCGGGCAGGAGCAGGAGCTTGTAGCTGGCCATGACGGTCTCGCGGGTTCTCTCTCGACGTGCCGGCGGGCTTTATCGAGGGCGGGGCGCGCTTGGCAAGGCGCCGAGCCGGGGCGGACCTTGTGTTTCCGTGGCGACGGCGCTACCTCTGCCGGCCACCGCGCGGGTGCTGCGTCACGCCGTCCGCGCCCCACCCGGGAGAGACGAGCCTTGGCCAGAGCCGGCTCAGCGATCGAGACCGCCCGCGCCGCCTCTACGGTGCTTCGGTCCCGTGCGCGCCGCTCCGGGCTTCTTCTTCCGCTTCTGCTTACCCGCCCCTGAGGGCCGTCTGGGCGCGCGCGCCTGGGCCTTCAGGGGAGTTTCTGCACTCGCGACATCCAGCCCCGCCCGGGGCACCACGCCGGCCCGAGCCTTCCGCCGGGCGGCCCGCGATAGGGTAACGCCATGACCACCAGCACCACCGCCCGCGAACGCATCGTCATCTTCGACACGACCTTGCGCGACGGCGAGCAATGCCCCGGCGCCACCATGACCCACGACGAGAAGCTGGCGGTCGCCGAGCTCCTCGACACGATGGGCGTCGACATCATCGAGGCCGGCTTCCCGATCGCGTCGATCGGTGACTTCGAGGCCGTGTCGGAGATCGCCCGGCGCACCAAGCGCGCCACCATCGCGGGTCTCGCCCGCGCGATCCCCGCCGACATCGCCCGGGCCGGCGAGGCGGTGCGGCACGCCAAGCGCGGGCGGATCCACACCTTCGTGTCGACCTCGCCGATCCACCTCGCCCACCAGATGCGCAAGACCCAGGACGAGGTGCTCGAGATCATCCTGAAGACCGTGGCCCAGGCCCGCGACCTCGTCGAGGACGTGGAATGGTCGGCCATGGACGCGACCCGCACGCCGATCGACTACCTGTGCCGCTGCGTCGAGGCCGCAATCAAGGCCGGTGCCACCACGATCAACCTGCCCGACACGGTGGGCTACGCCACGCCCTCCGAGTACCGCGACATGTTCGCGTCCGTGCGTGAGCGGGTGCCGAACGCCGATCAGGCCGTCTTCTCGGTCCATTGCCACAACGATCTCGGCCTCGCGATCGCCAATTCGCTCGCCGGCATCGAGGGCGGCGCAAGGCAGGTCGAGTGCACGATCAACGGCATCGGCGAGCGGGCCGGCAACGCCGCGCTCGAGGAGATCGTCATGGCCCTGCGCACCCGCGCGGACGTCCTGCCCTACGAGACCGGCATCGAATCGACCATGCTGACCCGCGCCTCGAAGCTGGTGAGCCACGCTACGAACTTCCCGGTGCAGTTCAACAAGGCGATCGTCGGCCGCAACGCCTTCGCGCACGAGAGCGGCATCCACCAGGACGGCATGCTCAAGAACGCCGAGACCTACGAGATCATGACCCCGGCCTCGGTGGGTCTGACCAAGACCTCCCTGGTGATGGGCAAGCATTCCGGCCGGGCGGCCTTCCGCTCCAAGCTCGACGATCTCGGCCTGCACCTGTCCGACAACCAGTTCCAGGACGCATTCGAGCGGTTCAAGGCCTTGGCCGACCGGAAGAAGCACGTCTACGACGAGGATATCGAGGCGCTCGTCGACGAGAACCTCGCCACCGCCCATGACCGGATCCGGCTGGTCTCGCTGTCGGTCATCGCCGGCACGCGGGGGCCGCAGCGCGCCACCCTGCGCATCGCCGACGAGACCGGGACGCGGATCGAGGAGGCGGACGGCAACGGGCCGGTGGACGCCGTGTTCAACGCGATCACCGCCCTGGTGCCGCACAAGGCCGAGCTGGAGCTGTATCAGGTCCAGGCCGTCTCCGGCGGCACCGACGCCCAGGCCGAGGTCTCGGTGCGCCTGCGCGACGGCGAGCGCAGCGTCACCGCCCGCGGCGCCGATCCCGACACGCTGGTGGCCTCCGCCAAGGCGTATCTCTCGGCGTTGAACAAGCTCGCGGCCCACGCCGTGCGGGTTCATGCACAGCACGCGGCGGCGGAATAGCAAAAAACCTGCATCCGGGGGTGGACAGCCCCCGGATGCGTTGGTATCAGCCCGCCACCCCGGACGGACTTGGTGGCCACCGGGGCGGGTCGCAGACGCGATCGGGCGCATAGCTCAGTTGGTAGAGCAGCTGACTCTTAATCAGCGGGTCCTAGGTTCGAACCCTAGTGCGCCCACCAAGATTTTCCGAACATTCTTTCGAGAAGACAACCCTGAGGCCGCGGCTGAGCCGCTGCGCTTGGGGTTTCTGCGTTCTGGCTTGAGCGGCGGACGGGAAGGGGCCGGCCGCGAAGCGCCGTGCGGCCTGCTGGTCCGTACACAACGAAATCCAAACCTCTCCGATAGCGTGCAGGACAATTTCTCCCGCCTGTGCGATCTAGATTTCGGAACTATCTCCGCCTGAAGATGGTCTAGCCGTCGCTTGTCGATGGTTGAACTCGGAGATTTGTCGGTTGGTTCGTTTCGCCTCGATCGTTGCCGCCGCAGGCGCCCTGGCGACGTGCGGGCCCGCCTGGGCGGCGCCGGAGATCACCCTGGCGGCGATCGCGACGGGCCGGCTCTACGTCGTCGGGACCACCGATCGCCCACACCTGCCCGTGGTGCTGGAGGACAAGTTCCGCACCGAATCGGATGACAAGGGCAAGTTCCAGTACGAATTGGTCTACCACCCGGCCCGCTGCATCGTCGCGGCCACGATCGACGGCAAGGCCGTCGAAGCGGTCGTGAGCAATTGCGGGCAGCAATGCACGCTCGCTCCGCCGAACGCCGCGGCGGGTGCCGCGTCTGCCGCGGCGCCGCTCCCGGCGATGCCGGGGCGGGCAGGGTTGCCCGCGGCCGCCGGCCCGCCGACGCGTGCGCCGCAGAACCGGGCGAATGCTGCGTCGCCTCCGGAGCGCCCGGGCGCCACATCGGAGCCCGCCGCACCGGCTCCGGCCGGGCCGGCGGCTGGCGCAGCCAGGAAGGTCCAGATCGAGCGGCCGCCGCGGCCGCCTCAGCGCCCCGTCACGCAGGTGCCTCCGCAGGCCCGTGCCGTCCAGCCCGCGAAGCCGGCCCGCAAGCCCCGGCCGTCGCCGCGTGAGGCCCCTGACGATGCCGGTCCGCCGATCGCCGACTGATCGGCGGACCACGTGGCCGCGGATGCAGCCGGATCGCGGGGTCCATCGCGGATCGTAGGGCAACCGGCCGCATCGGCGACGGGCCCGGCCGACCGCCTCCACGCCACTCCACGTGACATTTTAACTCAGACAAATATCGGACACGTTTCATCGCCGGGTTTGTCGTCTATGCTATATTAGCAACGTTTAGACTGCATATAAATCTGTTTTTGCACTATTCGTGCGGAAGCACCAATGCAATTTATGATTTCTGAACCCTTGCTAAAAAGCTACCCTTTTTGTGCGAGACGCGAGATAATCCCACGATCCAAGATTGAAAATGATGGGTCGATCGCCGACGCGATGAAGACGATTTTTTCGGCCCTCGGCGAGCATTCCGACACCAATTTTCGGATCTGGAAAGATTTCGCGAATGCTCGCCTGATGCCGGCGGAGCTGTATCGGGTTGGCGACGGCACGTTCCACGGCTTGTTCGAGGGAACCGATCTCGGATCGCTGCTGATCACGCGTTCGACCTTCAGCGCCGTGCGCGTCGAGTCGACACCGACGACGCTCCGCAGAAACGCCAAGCGGGACACCCTCGCGGTCACGGTCAAGCTGTCCGGAACCTCCATGTGCGAGCAGTTCGGTCGCCAAGCGATCGTACAGCCCGGCGAGATCATGGTCCTGGATCGGGCGAGCCCGTCCATCCGGCAAACGACCGGGCCTTCTCGCTCGCTCCTTCTGGAGATCCCGCGCGACCGCCTGGAGAACCTCCTGGGTGACGCGCGCCATTTCTCGGTCCTGAGCGTCGGGGCCGATCTCGGAAGCGCCCGGCTGGTGACGACGTTCCTCGACACGCTGCTGCGGGTCGAGAACACCTTCACGCCGGACGCCGCCCAGCGGATGTCGGCGATCGCCGTGGACCTCGTGGCGGCCAGCATCGCCGAGCGCCTGGCGCGCGAGGTGCCACGACCGCTGCACGGCACCGTCGTGGTCCAACGCGCCAAAGCCTATGTCGAGGCTCATCTCGGCGACCCGGCCCTCGACCCGTCTCAGCTCGCCGCAGCGGTGGGCGTGTCGCTGCGCAGGCTGCAGGAGCTGTTCCACGAGCATGACCAGCACATCTCCGACTGGATCTGGCAGCGGCGGCTGGAGACGGCGGCCAAGCGGTTGACCGATCAGGGATGCCGCCATCTCTCCATCGGCACTCTGGCCTATGGCTGCGGCTTCGCGAGCCAGGCCCACTTCTCCCGCCGGTTCAAGGACCGGTACGGCATGGCGCCGAGTGAATTCCGCCATCTCTCGGATCAACCCGCCCCGAAAGCCTGATCGGGCGGAGCCGCGCGTCGCTGACGTCGAAACAGGGCCGGGACGCCGGGCGACGCCCTTACTCCACCAGTCAACATCCGTTGCGCGAGAGACATCCGTAATCAGCGGTTGTTAATCTATTTTCGGCAAGCATTCGCGGCTGCAGCTTGGAGCGATTTTGTATTCCGCTGCATTGCGAGGGTGTCGTGACGCTGCAATCTGTATCCATTCGTACGAAGCTGATCGTGGCGTTCACCATCCTGACCGTCTTCGTGGTCGGCCTGGGCATGCTCGGGCTCGCGGCCACGCAGAAGCTGCGCGATCAGACCGTCGCGATCGAGACGAACTGGTTGCCGAGCGTCAAGACGCTGAGCGAGATCAACACGCTCACGGCCCGCAGCAGCGGGCTCCTCCTGCGCCACACGCAGGCGACCGACCCGGCGCTGCTCGCGAGCATCGATAAGGATATCGCCAACTTCGATAAGACCCTGAACGAGAAGACCAAGCTCTACGAGACGCTGATCAGCTCGCCGGAGGAAAAGGCGCTCTACGAGACCCTGAGCCGCGCATCCGAGAGCTTCCGGGGAGTTCGGGACGAGGTGCTGAGCATCTCCCGCCGGGGTGACAAGGCACAGGCCTACAGCCTCTACGAGACGAGCGGACTCGCGCCGCGTCGCGCCGTGTCCGGCACCCTCGAGAAACTCGTCGCCCTCAACAACGACGGCGCCGGCGCTGCCGAGGCGCAAGGCAAGGCGGTCTTCGAGGAGACCCGGATGCTGATCCTCATCGCGATCGGGATCGCCGTGGCCCTGTCCGTGCTGTCGGGTGTTGTGATCGTCCTGGGTGTCACACGCGGCATCCGCTCGGTGGTGGAGCCGATGCAGTCCCTGATCGCCGGCGACCTCGCGGTGACGATTCCCCATCAGGGCGCGAAGACCGAGATCGGCAAGATCGCTGACGCCGTGCAGGTGTTCAAGGATGGGCTGATCCAGATGAAGGCGCTGGAATCCGAGACCGCCCAGGCCCGGCTCGCCGCCGAGGAGCAGCGCAAGCTCGGCATGCGCCAGATGGCCCAGGATTTCGAGCAGGCGGTGGGTGGGATCATCGGCCTGGTCTCAGCCTCGGCGACCGAGTTGCAGGCCACCGCGGGGGCGATGTCGGCGATGGCGGGCCAGACCTCCGCCCAATCCGGCGCGGTCGCGGCGGCTGCGGAAGAGGCCGCGTCCAACGTCAACACCGTGGCGGCTGCCGCGGAGGAGCTCGGCTCCTCGGTCCAGGAGATCGGCCGGCAGGTCGACGGCTCGGCCAGCCTGGCGCAGCGCGCCGTCAACGAGGCGGATCAGACAGCCGTGCTGGTGCAGGAACTCAGCGCCGCCGCGGCCCGGGTGGGCGACGTGGTCGGGCTGATCTCGTCGATCGCCGGCCAGACCAACCTGCTGGCGCTCAACGCCACCATCGAGGCGGCCCGCGCCGGGGCCGCCGGCCGCGGCTTCGCGGTGGTCGCCTCCGAGGTGAAGGCCCTCGCCGAGCAGACCGCCAAAGCCACCGACGAGATCTCGGGCCAGATCGCCCGGATCCAGGCCTCGACCGGTCAGGCCGTGTCGGCGATCGGCTCGATCGCGACCCGAATCCAGGAGATCAGCGGCGTGACGACCTCGATCGCCGCGGCCGTCGAGGAGCAGGGTGCGGCAACTCAGGAGATCGTCCGCAACGTCAGCCAGGCCGCCATGGGGACGGGCGCGGTGACCAGCAACATCGCCGGCGTCGCGGGCGCCGCCGAGGAGACCGGGACGGCGGCGAGCCGAGTGCTCGGAGCGGCGTCGGAACTCTCGCGGCAGTCGGAGCACCTTGCGGCGCAGGTCAATCGCTTCCTCGCCACCGTCCGCGCCGCCTAGATCAGGACTCGGCCGCGCGCTCATTGGAGGGGGCGCGCGGCCCACCGATCAAGCAGGTTATGACCCGGGTGCGCCGGAGCACGCCCGCCGGGAAAGCTTGGGCATACATCAGGGTCACACCGCGAACACAGTCGCGGACCTGATGGAGACCGCCAATGACCCTCGCAACCCGCCTCACGATTGCCACCGCCGTGACGATCGCCACCGTCGCGGTCCTGGCCGGATCCTATGTCCAGGCCCTCAGCCTCGCCCTGCCGGCGCATTTCGTCTGATGCGGTCAGGTCCCGGCGACGGAACGCCCGGCAATCCGGCGCTCCGCCGCCTTCGAGAACGAATGCCCCGCTCCGGGGAGGCAGGCGATGCACGCCATCCTGATGTCCATGGTCGACGGCGCGAGCTGGGTCGCCGACACGCTCGATAGGCTTCTCGACGACACCCTCGAGGGCTTCGGATCCGCCGCCCCGCTCATCGCACGGGACGATTTCGACGATACCGCCGAAGGTCCGCGGCTTCTGTCAACGAGAGCCCTCGCTCGGACGCCGTAGCAAACCGGCCGGTCGCGGCCCGGCACGACACCGCCGGCCCCGCGATACGCCGACTACGATGACGGCGCCTGACCCGAGTCCGGGCTCGCCGCCGCATCCTGCGCCTCGCGATCCGGGATCCGATAGCCGCGCTCCCAGATGCGGTGCTCGTCCGAATCGGCCGGATACGGGTTGGCCGTGATCGGATCCCCGCGATCCCGGGCATGGCGCCCTTCGTCACTGATCGCCGTCGGTGAACGGGTCGACATCGTCATCGTGCAGGCCTCCCGGTGTTCGATCCGCGCTGAGTGCAGGGCCCACGGTCGACGTGACGGGGCACCCCGAGCCGGATCATCGCAGGATGGTCGCGGGTGCCGCATCGGAACGCGCGCTCGATCCGGTTACGCGCCACACCGTGCCGCCGGCATCGTCGGCGATCAGCAGGCCGCCCTGGCTGTCGATCGCGACGCCCACCGGCCGGCCCCGCGCCTGCTTGTCGGCGTTGACGAAGCCGGTGACCACGTCCTGCGCCTTACCGGCGGGCTTGCCGTTCTCGAACGGGATGTAGACGACCTTGTAGCCGTTCAGCGGGTCACGGTTCCAGCTGCCGTGCTCGCCCACGAAGGCGCCGCTGCGGTAGGCTTGCGGCAGGCCGGTGCCGGTCGCGAACGCCATCCCGAGCGGCGCGACGTGCGAGCTCAGCGAGTAGTCCGGCATGAGCGCCTGGGCGACCAGCTCGGGGCGCTGCGGCATGACCCGCGGATCGAGGTTCTTGCCCCAGTAGCTGTACGGCCAGCCGTAGAAGCCGCCATCCTTCACGGAGGTCATGTAATCCGGCACCAGGTCGGGGCCGAGTTCGTCGCGCTCGTTGACCACGCACCAGAGGGTCTTGGTCTGCGGCTCGAAGGTGAGGCCGTTTGGGTTGCGCAGGCCCGTGGCGTAGAGCCGGTGGGCGCCGGTCGCCCGGTCGATCTCCCAGATCGACGCGCGGTCGGTCTCCTCGTCCAGGCCGTTCTCGGTGACGTTGCTGTTCGAGCCGACGCCCGCATACAGCTTGGTCCCGTCCGGGCTCGCGGTCAGGCTCTTGGTCCAATGGTGGTTGATCCGCCCCGCCGGCAGCTCGGTGAGCTTGGTCCCGGGCGCGGTGATCTGGGTAGCGCCGGCCCTGTAGGGGTAGCGCATCACCGCATCCGTGTTGGCGACGTAGAGGTCGTCGCCGACCAGCGCCATGCCGAAAGGCGCGTTCAGGTTCTCGAGCAGGACGGTGCGCAGCTCGGCCACGCCGTCGCCGTCGGCATCGCGCAGCAGGGTGATGCGCTGGCCGGGCTTCTCCGGCGGATGTGACAGGCCCTCCAGCCAGCCCATGACGATCTCCTTCGGCCGGTTGATCGGCGGGGTCGGGCCGCCGCTCTCCGCGACCAGGATGTCGCCGTTGGGCAGCACCAGGAGGGAGCGCGGGCTCTTGAGGCCGGTCGCGAGGGCTTTCACCTGCAAGCCGGCGGCAACCTGAGGCGTCTCGCCGTCCTTCCAGCCGATCGCTCGCGACACGTGCATCGGCGGCAGCAGGTACTGGTGCAATTCGGGCAGGGGCGGGTTCGGCCCGACCTGGGTCTGCGGATCGATCGGATCCGGTCCGCAGGCGGCCAGCGGCAGCAGGGCGGCCGTGGCGAGGGTGTTGCGAATCCGGCTCATGCGCGCTCTCCCGGCTGTACGCCGACCCGATGCCGATGGATCAGCTCCGCGCCGTTCCAGCCGGTCACCAGCAGGATGACGACCACCAGCGCGGACAGGATCAGGCCGGTCGGCACCACGGAGGTGTAGGCGTCGCGGCTGTGCACGAAGGCGTTGACGATCGCGAGGATCAGCGCCAGCGCGTTGCCGGAGGCGTGGATCCAGGCCGGCCGCAGCCGCCGGATGGCCCGATCCCCGAAGAAATCGATCGCGCCGGCCAGGCCGGCGAAGACCGACGCCACCAGCCCGATGCTCAACAGCCAAGCCGAGAAGTTGGCCCACTGCAAGTTGGCCGTCGACCAATAGGCGATGTCGGTGACGAGGGTCCCGACGAAGCAGACGATCGGGATCGGCACAAGCATCGGATGGATGGGATGACCGGCGATGCTGGCGGTCGATCGCGGGTAAGTTTCGGACACAGGAATCCCCGTCATACGATCACATCGTTCATCGACGATCCTACCGCGGGCCGCAGCAAAGGTTCCGCACCGGGCGCGCCTGCGGCCGTGTGGCGGGCCGCCGCGAAGGGGCGGGTTTCGCGCGGCGCCCTGGGATGCGTGCGGTCCCGCACCGTCGAAGATCGAAATCTGTGTCGTTTTCTAAAAGGGGCACTCGGCATCACTATTGCCGAGTCGGAGCAGCATCGCCATTTCTTGTCTCATTCGCGGACAGGCGGCGAAGTGCAGTCCAGGATTGAGCCAATGGCCGCTGCAACAGTAGAGAAGCCGCTCGATGTCGGTGGCCCGATGAGCCGCCGGGCAGCCGCGCTCGCCAACGTCAAATGGTTCCGTGCCCTCGCCTGGCGGGTGCTGCGCGAGGGCGGCCCGCAGGCCGCGCTCCGCGCCGCCAACGCCCGGGCCGCGGCCCGTATCATCCTCCGTCAGGCCCGGCGCGACGCGCTCGTCAGCCGCATGGCGCGGGAGGCCCTGCGGGGCGATCGGGTGTCACCCTGATGCGTGCTCCGGCGCGGGTCCTCGCGACGGACGTGGTGTCATCGGGCTGAGACGGGCGAACGCGCCTCTGCGCCGGCGTCTAGGGGCTTTGGTGCGCCGCGCTCGCCGAGTCGCCGATCGGGCTCGATCCCGGCATCTGGTCCGTTGGGCCCGGGGCGTTCAGCTCATCGCCATAGCGGTCGCGGGCATAAGCCTCCAGATCCCACGCATCGTCGGGAGCCCGGTAGATGAACCGCTCCGACATCTCGGTCAGCACGATGTCCGGCTGCACGCGCTCGATGTAGCCGAAATCGACCTGCGTACTCCAAATAAAGTGCACCTCCCGGAAGGTTTCAGCCAGCATGATCGTCAGCATGATCGGCGCGAAGTGGGCGTAGCTATCGCCGAACAGCACCAGACGCCGCGGGTCTTGTGACTTGTCGTTGCGGTAGACGGTGTGGGAGCCGGTATGGAGGGTCCCGATCTGCCCTGAACGTTCTCGGTGCTCGACGATCGGGCTCGCGTAGATCCGTTCCGCGTCCCGCTGGAGCACTGAGAACGTCGCCCCTTCGGTCCAGGGCGGAATGCACACGGCACCGAGATCGCCGGACCAATTGGCGGCGTACTGCGTCGGCCGCCGTCGAAAATCCCGCACCGGCTGCGCTCCGAGCGCCCGGCATATCTCATGATATCCGATCATCCGCCCATCGAACGTCCAGTGCGTGTCCGTCTGGAAATACAAATCGAGATCGTCCCTGCGCCGCCGCATGGGCGCCACGAGATCGATCAGGATCGACCGCCAAAGCTTCCGACGCTGAAGATACCGCCCGACGTTGACAGCCCGGAGCGGGAACCGCCGATAATAGGGATCCTCGTGATACAGCCGCACCCCCGGCGACAAAACCCAATTCAAATCAATACCATCCAGCACATGGTCATAGACGGTCAGTTTTTCCGGAATCGTCACATGCTTGTAGCATATGCCCATAGCCTGCAGACGTTTGTGCCGGGTCAGGATCGCTTGACGCCACTGCCAGAGCAGCCAGCGTACAACGGGCGTGTCGACGTATTGAGACAGAACGTTGTTTGCGCCCTGCACAAGGAATAAACTTCCGCCCTTTCCGATATGAATGTGCTCCGGAACAAACATAGCCTGGTTCGCACGAAAGCTGAGACGGCAAGGCCAGCGCTGTGCCGGCCCATAACGCGATCGACGGACGCCTCAACCGCGGCGCATCGCAATGATCGTGGGCCGCATCGCGCGCTCCGGTCCACTTGCACCGTCGTTGTGGATCGCCTCGGCCTGGATGAATGAAACGTCGAAGCAAAGATTGTCGAAGATCTTTTGGTATAGCCCGCGCGACAGGTGCCACCAGACGTAGAAGAGATTGGGGTTATCAAGCGGCGTGATCGGATGGATCACGAGGTCGTCGATCGGCAGCACATCCGTGAACGGGATCAACACCGCTTCCCGTGCCAGACGCGCCCAGGCACCGATCGCGTAGACCGGATCCGAGAGGTGCTCGGCGACCGCACCGGCCATCACCACATCGAAGCTCTGCTCGCGCCATTCGTAGAGTTCCGGCATCGGCGCGTAGACGCACTTCGCGCGACTGTTGAACTTATGCCACGCATGCCACCAGGAATTCTTGATCGGGATAAGATTTTCGCTTTCCCAGACCTGACGGGACTGCTGGATATCGCGATAGGACAGCGACGAGGCGAAGGGGAAGTGCCGAAACTCGTGCGTCGACGCCGCGTCGAGGCCTGTGACCGTCGCGCCCGCCTTCTCCGCATGGAACGCGAGATAGCCGGACGCCGTGCCGACATCGAGCACCGTTTTCCCGCTGACGTCGTATCCGCCGATGTATCGACCGAAGTCCTCGATGGTCCAGCTGCCCTTCACCGACTCACCGTCGGGAAACTGCATCGAGTGATACCAGTAGCTTCGCTTCTGTAGCGCGTCGTGCCACGGCTCTTCGTAGCGGGGGGATCGATCGCTCTTGCTCTTATCCGACACGTCAACGGGCCCCGTGGCTAAAGCACCATCCGCACGGACGCTACGGTAGCATACGATCCCAGGTTTTCACACGTTTCCAGCAAAGGCCGCTCAATCCGATGCGCAAGCGGCCAGCTTATAGCCGGATCAGCTGTCAGCGATGCGTAACGCGGGAGCGAGAGCGGCTTTTTCAGCAAGAACCCCGGAAACGATTGTTTGGATCGCCGCCTCGATTACAGAAGGTTACTTTAAATCTAAGACTGAAAACGTCGCGCGATGCAACGAGCGTTTCATTCGCAGAAATGGCGGGGTGTGATCGCGCATGAATTCTAGGTTGGCCTGACCCAACAGGCTTGCCGCCAATATTGCAGGCCTTGAGGCGATCAATACGTCTCAACGCCGTAATTCGTTGCCGAACACCGGAAGCTTCGGTCTTCGCCGACAACAAGTACCGGCCCCGCGTGGCGCCGCAGGCGCTGTTTCGCGTCCGACGTCGATCGCGGCAGGGATGCGGGACAAGGGATCCCGAATTTTCGTGAGAGATGGGCCGCCGGTCGGATCCCCGCCGGCAGCCCCAGCCTTGAAACAATCAGCGCTTGAACTTGCCGTCGTACTTGAACTCCGGCGCGGATTTCAGCTGATCCTTGGTGGCGCCGATGATCGCCTTCCACTTCTTGGCGTCAGCATCATAGCCCAGGGCGACGGAGGACGGCGAGACGGCGACGTAGCGCTCGCCCATGCCGAGGAAGCCGCCGACAGAGACGATGTAGCCGACGAGCTTCTCGTGGACGATCGCCAGATCCTTGATCTCGCCGACGGTGTTGTTCTCGGCGTCGGTGATGTTGAGGCCGATCAGGTTGTAGCTCAGCACCGCGTCCTGCGGCACGCTCTCGAATTTGGGGGCGACCGTCGGGGGCGCGGTGTTGGCGGCGAGGGCGGGCCCGGCCAGGGCGGAAGCGGCGAGGGAGGCGAGGACGAGGCGGCGCATCGAGATCTCCGGCGGCCCGGAATGGGCGCGGGAGAATGGCGTGCCCGAGCCCATCGTTCCGCCACCTCGCAGAAATGTTAAGGCGTTGAACATGGAACCGACCTGAGACATCCGCGCGGCCGCGATTGTACTGCTCAGCAGGCGGGACAGTTCGGCCGTGCAGGCCCGGAACCGTCCCTGGCTTGGCCCCCTCGTCGGACGCAAAGCTCGATCGGCGAGGATCGGGGGACAGGCGTGGTGAAACAAGCGGAGATCTTGGCGACGTCGCCGGAGAACGCGACCGGCGCAGTCGCAATCGTGCGACAGCCGGGCGCCTGGATCGACGGGATGATCGGCGTGGCGATCTTCAGCGCCTCGCTCGCGGCGACCCGTTTGGCGCTGACCGGGATGGATGCGCTCTTCCTCAGCGCGGCACGGGCGGCACTGGCAGGCCTGGCGGGGGCGGCCGCGCTGCTGATCCTGCGCGAGGCGTGGCCGCGTCGCGGCGATCTCGCGGCGCTCGCGATCGTAGCCGGCGGCGTCGTGGTCGGCTTCCCGCTCCTGACCGCGCTGGCGCTGCGCACCGTCGGCGCGGCGCACGGCACCGTCTTCGTCGGGTTGCTGCCGCTCTCGACGGCGCTGTTCGGGGCCCTGCGGTCGGGCGAGCGCCCGTCGGCGGCGTTCTGGGTCCTGTCGGTGCTGGGCGCCCTCGTGACCGTGGGTTTCGCCGCCCGCGGGCTCGACGGGCCGCCGGGGCCGGGCGACGCCTTCATGCTCGCCGCGATCCTGGTCTGCGGGCTCGGCTATGCCGAGGGCGGGGTCCTCGCGCGTCGGCTCGGCGGCTGGCAGGTGATCGCGTGGGCAACCGTGCTGTCGCTGCCGCTCTCCCTGCCGCTGGCGCTAGCCTTGACCCCCGCCCATCTCGAGGCGATCCCGCTCCCGGCCTGGGCCGGCCTCGGCTACGTGGCTCTGTTCAGCATGCTGATCGGTTTCGTGTTCTGGTACCGGGCGCTCGCCCGGGGCGGCATCGCGGCGATCGGGCAGCTCCAGCTCTTGCAGCCGTTCATGGGGCTCGGGGTCGCCGCCCTGGTGCTCGGCGAGCGGATCGAGCCCGCGATGATCGCCGCGGCCCTTCTGGTCGCCGCCTGCGTGGCCCTGGCACGGCGCCTGGCTTGAGCCCGGCGCTCAGCCGGCCTTGGCCACCACCTCGATATCCCGGTCCAACCCGCTCTCGACCTTGAACTCCCGGGTATAGACCTGCCCGTCATGGCGGGCGATCAGCACGTAGTCGCCCTCGGCCAGGGTGACCTGCGGGAACGCGCCGATCGCCTCGCGGATCGTGTCGCCGCCGGGCGTCAGCACGGAGAAGGCGGTGCCCGCATAGGCCTCCGCCCCGGGGGCGGCCACCAGCTTCAGGGTGACGGTGGCGGCGCGATGGTTGAGCGTCGCCTCCGTGACCTTGCCGTTCTCGACGCGCAGGTCGGCGCGCTGGATCGCGTTGGATTCCCCGTAGGTCGAGACGACGTGATACGTGCCCTCGGGCAGACGCAGGAGCTCGCCGGCCTTGATGCCCGAGCGCACCAGCCGGCCCTCGGAATTGGTCCCCACCGGCACGAACACCGAGAACGAGACCTGGGCGGGCGGAATCTTCTGGTCGCCCACGGCGCCCGCGAGTTTCAGGGCGCCGGCCGCCACCCGGAGGGTGTCGATGGCCGGCTGGCCGCCCATCACGATCCGTTTCGAGGCGCTGGCGAAGCCGTAGGTCACGGTCGCCACGTAGGTGCCGGGGGCGAGGGTGAAGTTCGGCTCGGCCTCGGTCGAGCGGCCGACGATGGACGGCCGGGTCCCGTCGCCGCGATCCTCGTAGATCCGCCAGGCCAGCCCCTGGCGCAGGGGCACGCCGGCGCCGGACAGAAGCGCCGACAGGGACAGCTGCGCCTCCGGCTCGGCCGGCGGCATGCTGGGCGGCAGGCTCGGGCTGGTGATCGACGGGGAGGGCAGGGGATCGCCGAGGCGGTTCTGGAACACGCCCTGTTGCGCGCGCGCGTCCGCCGGCAGGAGATGGGCCGGCAGGAGAATTGCCACCGCCATCGCGGCAAGCCTCGTGCGCATCGGTCGAATCCTCATCAAGCCTCGGTTCCCGCCCGCCTGTGCCTCCCGACCATGGCGGCGGCAAGGCCGCACGGTCTTCCCCCGGGTGGCGCTGCGTGCCACATCCGAGGCCCGATTCCACAGCGGGACAGGACGCATGACTGCCACCCTCGACCTTCTGAAGACGCGCCGCTCGGTGCCGCCGCTGCTGCTGGACGGCCCGGGGCCGGACCGTGCGCAGCTCGAAACCATCCTGACCGCGGCCTCCCGGGTGCCGGACCATGGCAAGCTGGCCCCCTGGCGCTTCATCGTCATCGCGGAGGGCGCGCGGGAGCGGGTCGGCGAGACCATCGCGGCGACGTTCGCGGCCGACAACCCGGATGCGAGCCCCGAGCGGCTGGCTCAGGAACGCGGCCGCCTGATGCACGCGCCGATGGTCGTTGCGGTGGTCTCCCGGGTCGGACCGCACGTGAAGATCCCCGAATGGGAGCAGCTGCTCTCCGTGGGTGCGGCCACGATGAACCTGGTCATCGCCGCCAACGCGTCGGGCTTCGCCACCGCGTGGCTGACGGAATGGTACGCCTATGACCGCCGCGTGCTGGACGCGCTGGGCCTCGCGCCGACCGAGAAACTCGCGGGGTTCGTCCATATCGGCCGGGCGCGCGAAGTGCCGTCCGACCGGCCGCGCCCGAGTCTTTCCGAGATCGTGACCTATCTCTGATTGCGATTGGTCTCAGAAGGCGCACCCGTGCATTACGATCTCGAAGCCCCGCGCGAGGCGCGCGCCCTGCCGCACAACCCCCTGAAGGCGATCGTCGCGCCGCGGCCGATCGGCTGGATCAGCGCCATGAGCCGGGAGGGCAAGCTCAACCTCGCGCCCTACTCGTTCTTCAATGCGGTGGCCGACAACATGGTGGCGTTCTCGTCCTCGGGCCGGAAGGACGCGATGACCTTCGCGGAGGAAGGCGCCGAGTTCGTCTGCAGCCTGGCGACCTGGGACCTGCGCGACGGGATGAACGATTCCTCAGCGCCGCTCCCGCGGGGCGAGAGCGAGTTCGCCTTCACGAAGCTCGAGACCGCCCCCTCGCAAAAGGTGCGCCCGCCGCGGGTGGCAGCCTCGCCCGCCGCCCTCGAATGCCGGTGGCTGCAGACCGTCCCGCTGGTGCCGCTCGGCGGCGGCGAGGCCGAGAACTTCCTGGTCGTCGGGCAAGTGGTCTCGATCTACGTCGACGAGCAATTCGTGTCGGACGGCATGGTCGACACGGCCGCCATGCATCCGATCCTGCGCGGCGGCTATTTCGATTACTTCCGCGCCACCGCGGACAACCGGTTCCAGATGCGCCGGCCGAAGGGCGCGGCGGAGTTCACCGGCTCCTGAAAATGCCTAACCTGGCGCAACTTCGATTGAGGAGTTGTTTACCATAAGCGGCGCAGGTTCCCGGTGTCCTCAGACCCCGTGCGCGCCCGGATGTTCCTGTTCACCACGCCGTCCAGCCCACCGGAGAGCAGCCCGCCCGCGCAAGCGCCGCGGGCGGGCTCCGGCGCGGCCGCGTCCGGCCCGGTGGTCCAGGCGATCCGCGACGGCGCGATGGCGAGCGGGGTCGGCTTCGATTACCTCCTGGCGACGGCCCGGCGGGAATCGGCCCTCGATCCGTCGGCCAAGGCCGGGACCTCCTCGGCCACCGGCCTGTTCCAGTTCATCGAGCAGACCTGGCTCGGCGTGATGAAGAATGCCGGGCCCAAGCTCGGCCTCCAGGCCCAGGCGGACGCGATCACCCGCCAGCCCGACGGCACCTACGCGGTCCCGAATGCCGACCAGCGCCAGGCGATCCTCGACCTGCGGCGCGATCCCAAGATCTCCGCGACGCTCGCCGGCGCCCTGACCCAGCAGAATTCCGACGCCCTCGCCGCAGCGCTGGGGCGCGACCCGACCTCCGGTGACCTCTACGCGGCGCATGTCCTGGGGGCGAAGGGCGCGGCCGCGCTGATCTCCACCGCCCGCGCCTTCCCGGCCCGGGCCGCGGCCCTCGACCTGCCGGACGCCGCCGCCGCCAACCGGGCCCTGTTCTATGATCGCGCCGGCCGGCCGCGCAGTGCGGCCGAGCTCTATGCCAATCTCGCGGCCGCCGCGCAGGGGGCCGCAGCCACCGACCTGACCGCTCTGCGCCAGGAGAGCGCCCCGGTCACTCAGGCGGCGACGGCCTATGCCAGCACCGCCGCGGCGTTCGGCGGAACCTCCGATCTGCGCAGCCTGTTCCAGACCGACCAGCGGGGAGCCGCATCGGATGCGGCGGCGCGCCTCTGGCAGGCCCGCAACGCTGCGCCGCCCGCGCAGCACGCCGCCCCGACCTATTTCCCGCGCTCCGACGCCGACGCGCCGCAGAGCGTGGCGGTTCCCGAGCCGGTCACCACGGGCGCCCTTGCCGAACCGGCGCCGACGCCGGCCGGCCCCGCCCTGGTCAACCCGCCGCTGCCGCCCCGCCGCCCGGCCGATCTCGCCACCGCGGGGTCTACCACCGGCATCAGGACCAGCCTGTTCGCCCCCCGGAGCGGCCCATGATCATCCGCGAGTTCCTGGCCTGGACCCAGAACGCCTCGGCCGGCCGCCGGGCCGAGGCCACCACCGCGCTGGCGCGGGCATACCTCTACGGCGACCTTTCCGCCGACGAGGCCTGGGAAGCCAAGACCGCGCTGCTGTCGCTGCTGGACGATCCGTCCCCGGTGGTCCGCCGGGCGCTCGCCGAGACCTGCGCGGCCTCCGCGCGGACGCCCCGGCCGCTGGTGGTGGCCCTCTCCTGCGACGTGCCGGAGGTGGCGCGCCTCGTCCTGGCCCGCTCGCCGGTGCTCACCGATGCGGATCTGGTCGATGCCGCGGCGCTGGGCGACGAGGCCACCCGCACGGTGATCGCGGCGCGCCATCACCTGTCCCACGCGGTCTCGGGGGCGCTGGCCGAGATCGGTGAGCTGGACACCCTGGTGGTGCTCGCCGGCAATCCCACGGCGAAGATCACCGCGGGCCGGATGCTGCGCATGATCGAGCGCCGCGGCGGCGAGGCCCGCTTGCGCGAAGCGCTGCTGCGCCGGTCCGACCTGCCGCCGGAGGTGCGCTACACGATCGGCCTGGCGGTCGCGGAGGCCCTGTCGCACTTCGTCACCGCGCGCGGCTGGCTCGGCACCGAGCGCTGCGACCGGATGCGCCGCGAGGCCGGCGAGCGTGTGGCGCTGGATGTATGCGACCAATCCGGCGCCGCCGCGGTCGCGCGTCTGGTGGCGCATCTGCGCACGACCCATCAGCTGACCGCCGGCCTGATCCTCCGGGCGGTTCTCTCGGGCCGCACCGACTTCGTCCAGGCGGCCCTCGCCGATCTCTCGGGCCAGGATCATGTCGGGATCGCCCGCGCCATGCGGGATCCCCGGTCCTTCGCCGATCTGCATCGCAGAGCCGGCCTGCCCGAGGCGCTGCTGCCGGCGATGCAGGCGGCGCTCTCCGCCCGCCAGGCTGCCGGCCCTTCGACGGGCCTGCGCGGCGCAGGCCTGTCGCGCCGGGTGATCGAGTCCGCCATCGACGCCTGCACCGACCTGCCGGCGCCCGAGATGCACGCGGTCGTCGCCCTACTGACCCGCTACGAATCCGAAGCCGCCCGCGACGAGGCCCGCGAGGCCGCCCGCGCCATCGCGGCCGAGGCCCTGGCGCGCGAAGCTGCCCGTCGCGACGCCGCAGCCGCGGATGCCGCCTGGCGCGCCGCCTTGGAGAGCCAGCGCCGCAGCGCGTTCGTCGCGCCGGAAGATGCCGTGGAGATTGTCGCGACGGCCCCGGTCGAGGCCCCCGCGCCGGCGGCGGTCGAGCCCGTGATCGGCCCGGACGCGAAAGGCGAACCGGCGGAAGCGGAATTGCCCAACCCCGTGGGCGCAATCCTGGATGCGCTGCCGGAGCAGATCCTGGCTTGGTACCGCACGGAGCCGAAGGAGGAGGATCCGGAGGTCCAGGCCGCCATGCAGGAAGTCCTCGACGGGCTCGGCGCCGACCTGCTGGACCAGTTCCGCGCCAGCCGCGGCGGTGCGGAGAACCGGCCGGACGAGGGCATCCGGATCGCGGCCTGATCTCGGCAAGAAAGCGCGCGCTGGTTTACACACGACGATCCGTCATTCCTGGGCGCCGGAGGCGAGCCCGGAATCCAGATCCGCTGACAGGGCAAGAGCTACGGCGTGGCAGCTGCAGCATCCGTTCGACCTCCAGGCCGTTGGGCGGATCGGATGTCCCTTCGCAGATCCGGTAACAGCTGCGTCGGAGAAACGGCCTACTCGGCCGCCCGTCGCTCGATCGGATCCCCCAAACCAAACCGCTCGATGCTGTCCTCCAGCCGCAGGGCCGCGTTGATCAGCGCCATGTGCGAGAAACCCTGGGGCATGTTCCCGCGCTGCTCGCCGCTCGCCGCGTCGATCTCCTCGGCGAACAGGCCGAGATCGTTGCCCCGGGCGATCAGGCGCTCGAAAGCGTCCTTGGCTTCCCGGGTGCGCCCGTCGAGCGCCAGGCAGCCGACCCGCCAGAACGCGCAGGCCGTGAAGGTGCCCTCGTCACCCTTCAGGCCGTCGTCCATGCGGTAGCGATAGATCAGGTCGCCGTCGCCCAGCTCCCGCTCGATCGCCGCGAGGGTCGAGCGGGTGCGCGGATCGGAGGGGTCCAGCGCGCCGAACAGGGCGACGCGCAGCACGGCCGCGTCGAGGTGATGCGATTGGTAGGCGCCGGTATAGGCCTGCTTCTCCGGATTCCACCCTTTCTCGAGGTACTCCGACCGGACCTCGGCGGCGATCCGCTCCCATTCGGCGATCTTCTCCTGAGATACGCCGTCGATGTTGCGCCCGATCCGGGCCGCATCGGTCAGCGCCACCCAGATCATCGCCTTGGTGTGGACCTGGTGGCGCGGCCCGGTGCGCAGCTCCCAGATGCCGTGATCGGCGTCGTGCCGGTGGCGGATCGCCCGGGCGGTGAGGTTGTCGAGCACCTCGGGCAGCCGGTCGTTGACCTTCTCGGGCGGATCGTAATCGACCGCTTCCAGGAACACGCAGAGCGCCCGCAGCAACTCGCCGTAGATGTCGTGCTGGTCCTGGTCCGCGGCGAGGTTGCCGATCACCACCGGGCCGACGCCGTTCCAGCCGGCGAGGTGGTCCAGCACCTCTTCCGCCGGCATGCCGTCGCTGATGCCGTACATCAGCTTGGTGTCCCGCCCGTAGGAACCGTCCCGCTCACGCAGGAAACGCAGGAATTCGGCAGCCTCCCGGACATAGCCGAGCATCACGAAGGCGGTCACCGTGAAGGCTGCGTCGCGCATCCAGGTGAAGCGGTAATCGTAGTTGCGGTCACCCGGCACCGCCTCCGGCAGCCCGGCAGTCGCCGCCGCGACGATGCCGCCCGAGGGCGAGTAGGTCAGGAGCTTCAGGCACAGGGCGGAACGCATCACCGCGTCCCGGTAGGCGCCGCGATAGCTACTGCGGGCGCTCCAGCGGCGCCAGTATTCGACGGTCGTGTCCAGGCGGCGCTGCGCCCCGGCGAAGTCTTCGATGCAGGCGTCCTCGTTATCCTCGCCATGGGTCAGGACGAGATAGGCGGTCTCGCCCGCTGCGAGGCTGAACCGGATCTCGGCCTCGTCGCCCGCCAGCTCCGGCTGCGGGAACGCGTTGACGCGCAGGCGCCAATCCTCCGCCTCGAACAGGACGGACCGACCCTCCACGATGGGCGTGCAGGCGCGGCGGGCGTAGTCGAAGGTCGGGCGCACCACGAACCGGCCCGTCACGTGCCCGCTCTCGCAGGTCAGCAGCCGGATCAGACGGCTCTCACCCTCGCCGTCCGGGCCCTCATCGGGCTCCGGGCTCGGCGGGTTGACCGGCATGACGTCGATCAGCGTGGCGCACCCCGTGGCGGTGGTGAAGGTCGTCTCCAGGATGTTGGTGTCGGGCACGTAGCGCCGCTCGGAGCCCTCGAGCGCGTCGAAGGCGAGGCCGCACGCGCCGCCCTTCTCGTCGTCGAGGAGCTTCAGGAACAGGGCCGGCGAGTCGTGGCGCGGCCAGCACAGCCAGTCGATCGAGCCGTCGCGGGCGATCAGCGCGCAGGAATGGGTGTCGCCGATAAGGGCGTAATCGCTGATGGGCTTCGACACGAGGCTTCCGAGTGGCGATTGCGCCCTTGTGCGGCGCAAGACAGAGTGACGGTGAGGTAGCCGGGCCGGACCGGGCGGGGAGCCCGGCTCGACGATTCGCCGCATGACCGCGCCAGTGTCAGGCGGCGGGCCGCGGCAGCATCCGGTCGCTGATGATCCGCCGCTGGATCTCGCTCGTCCCCTCGAAGATCGTCGTGAGGCGCGCGTCGCGCCAGTAGCGCTCGACCCGCCGCTCGGTGGTGTAGCCGTTGCCGCCGTGAAGCTGCATCGCCTGGTTGGTGACGCGCACGGCCATCTCGGTGGCCAGGAGCTTCACCATCGCGGATTCGCTCTCGGCCGCCTCGCCCTGGTCGAGGAGATGCGCGACCTGATGCCAGAACGCCCGCGCCTGGGCGACGTCTGCGGCCATGTCGGCCAGCGCGAAGCGCAGGGCCTGGAAATCGCCGATCGGGTGGCCGAACTGGACCCGCTCCTGCAGGTAGGCCTGCGTGTCTTCGACAGCCGCCCGGGCCACGCCGACCGCCCGGGCCGCGGTGTGGACCCGGGCGATGTTGAGCCCGCGCTGGACTGAGGCGAAGCCGCCGGAATCCGCGTCCGCCCCCTGGTCGCCGTAGAGCCCGGTGAGGCGGTCGCTCTCGGGCACGCGCACGCCGTCGAGAGCGAGTTCGAAGGTCTCGAAGCCGTGATAGCCGATCTTGTCGATCACCCGGCCGGTCATGCCGGGCGGGAAGCTGTCCCGGTCCTTCACCACGAGGAACGGTTCCAGGCCGGCGGAGCGCGACTCGCCAGGTTCCGGATCGCGGGTGCGGGCCAGGACCTCGACGAAGTCGGCGCCCTTGGCAAAGCCCGCCCAGCGCTTAGTGCCGGTGAGCACCCAGGTATCGCCGTCCCGCACCGCGCGGGTCTGCACGCCGGCGAGGTCGGAGCCGGCATTGGGTTCGGACAGGGAGATCGAACCGATCCAGGCGCCAAGGGCCGAGCGCCGCAGCAGTTCGGCCCGGCGTTCCGGATCGAGGGTCTGGGTGCCGAGGCCCTGGCCGCGGGCCAGGATGCTGCCGACCGAAAGCCAGGCTCGGGCCAGTTCCTCGGAGACCAAGCAGTATTCGAACACCCCGAGGCCGAGGCCGCCCTGCGCCTCCGGGATCGTGATGCCGAACCAGCCCTTCGCGGCCATGGCGTCGATGAGCGACCGGGGCATCTCGGCCTTCTGGCGATCGAGCACGTCGGCCAGCGGCAGGACCGTCTCGGACGCGAAGGCGCGGGCCTCGGCCTGGAGCGCGGCCCGGGCGGCCGAGTGCCACGGCGAGGCCAGTTCCGGCGGCTTCGGCGCGATCGGATCCGGTTTGGCCGCCTTCGTGATCATGGTCTCTCCGGAAATCCAGTCGCCGCCACAGGTATGGCTGAGCTGGAAACACGCGCTTACAAAATGGTTCCCGCGACCATCTTCGAATAATCACCGCAGCGGCGCATACTAACCTGATGACGCTCGCTGATCCGCACGCCGATTCCTTCGCGATGAACGCACCCGCCACACCGCACATCCTCGTGGTCGAAGACGATCGCGAGATCTCGGCCCTGGTCGCACGCTACCTGCGCGGCAACGAGTGTCGCGTCACCCTGGCGGGCGACGGCAACGACATGGACCGGGCGCTGGCAGAATCGCGCATCGACCTGATCGTGCTCGATCTGATGCTGCCGGGCGAGGACGGGCTCAGCCTGTGCCGGCGCCTGCGGGCCTCCTCACAGATCCCGATCCTGATGCTGACCGCGAAATCCGAGGAGGTCGACCGCATCCTCGGCCTCGAACTCGGCGCGGACGATTACCTGGCCAAGCCGTTCAACCCCCGGGAGCTCCTGGCCCGGATCCGGGCGATCCTGCGCCGGGTCTCCGCCGAGGTGCCCGATACCGACGAGCGGCGGCGCCTGCACTTCTCCGGCTGGACGCTCGACGTGTCGCTCCGCCAGGTTCTGTCGCCCGAAGGCGCCCGCATCGCCGTGACGGGGGCGGAGTTCGACCTCCTGCACGCGCTCTGCCTGCGGCCGGGACGCGTTCTGTCCCGCGACCAGCTCCTCGACCTCACCCAGGGCCGCACGGCCGGGCCGTTCGAGCGCAGCATCGACGTGCTGATCTCGCGCATCCGCCAGAAGATCGAGCGCGACACGCGCAACCCCGAATTCATCCGCACGATCCGCTCGGGCGGCTACCTGTTCACCCCCGAAGTGACCCGGTCATGAGCACGTTCCGACGGTTGCGCGACCGGCTGCGCCCGCAGAGCATCGCGGGCCAGATCGCCCTCCTGGTCGTGGCCGGGATCGCGGTGGCCCACATGGTCGCCACCGCGGCGTTCCTGATCCTCCACGAGCCGCAGAATCCGGATGAGCTGCCGGGCGTCGCCGCGGGCCGCCTCTCGACGCTGGTCCGGCTCCTCGACGTCGCGGATCCGGCGGCGCGGCCGGCCCTGCTGGAGAGCGGGCGCAGCCTGCCGCTGATGCAGGTGAGAGCCTGGGACGGAACGGTGCCGCCCGGGGCCAAGCCGCTCCCCAACCTTCCGATCATCCACCGCCTGCGCGTCGGCGCGGGCCGGCCCGTGACCGTGGTCGACCTGTCCGGGGGGGATCCGGAGCGGTCGCCCGCGAACGGACGCCTGCATATCGGGATCACCACGCCCAACGGGGCGACCCTGCAGGCCGCGATGCCGAACGGTCCCCTGCGGGCGCCGCGGCAGGGGCCTTTGATCTTCACCGTGGTGTTCCTGGCGCTGACCCTGGCTCTGCTCTGCGTCTGGGCGACCCGGGCGCTGACGGCGCCGCTGGCCCGACTCGCCGGCGCCGCGGAGGCGTTCGGCACGCGGGACGACCATGTCGCCCTGCCGGAGGCGGGCCCGCGCGAGGTCCTGGCGGTCTCACGGGCGCTCGACCGGATGCGGGCGCGGGTGCGACGCCTGATCGACGACCGCACCCAGATGCTGGCGGCGATCAGCCACGACCTGCGCACGCCGATCACGCGCCTGCGCCTGCGCGCCGAGTTCATCGAGGACGAGCACGCCCGGGCCGCCACCTTGCGCGACCTGGACCAGATGAACGGTCTGGTCGAGGCCGCCCTGTCCTTCGTGCGGGACGGCCAGACGCGCGATTCCGGCAGCCTCAGCCTGGTGGACCTCGCCTCCGTGGTGCAGACCGTCTGCGACGACTTCTCGGATTTCGGCGCGCCGGTGAGCGTCGGCCGCAGCCGGCACGTCCTGGTGCAGGGTCGGCCCGAGGAATTGCAGCGGGCAATCACCAACCTGGTGGACAACGCCGTGAAGTATGGCGGCGGCGCGGAGGTCCGGATGGAGGCGTCCGAGCGGGGGGTCCGGGTCTGCGTGCTCGATCAGGGCCCCGGCATCCCGGAGGCCGAGCGCGACGCGATGCTCCAGCCCTTCGTGCGCGGCGACCGCGCCCGCAACCTCAACGAAGCCAGCGGCTTCGGCCTCGGCCTGTCGATCGTGCTGGCGATCGTCGAGGCCCATAACGGCCGTCTGATCCTGGAGAACCGCCCGGAGGGCGGCCTCTGCGCCGTCATCGAGCTGCCCCTGGCGGCGCAGGCCTATGCGAGCCGGACAACGCAGCCGGCGCGGCCGATGCCGGCCCGGGCGGCCTGAAGCCGTCCGAGCCGGGTCCGTCCGGCAGGCTTACGCGGCCCGCACGTTGCGCAGAAACTGCGCCACCTCGGCGCGAAGCTGCTCGGACTGGGTGGCGAGGTCGTCCGACGCCTGGGCCACCGACGAGGCCGCTTGGCCGGCATCGCTGGCCACGCGGGCGACCTCGGCGATGTCGGCGGTCATCCCGCTGGTCCCGGTCGAGGCCTGCCCCATGCTGCGGACGATGTCCTGCGTGGTGACGCCCTGCTCCTCGACGGCGGCCGAGATGCTGGTGGAGACGTGGTTCATAGCCTCGATCTGGGACACGATGCCCTGGATCGCCTCGGACACGCCGCCGGTCACCGCCTGGATCGACGCCACCTGACGGCCGATCTCCTCGGTCGCGCGGCTGGTCTGGGTCGCGAGTTCCTTGACCTCGGCGGCGACCACCGCGAAGCCGCGGCCGGCCTCGCCGGCCCGGGCCGCCTCGATCGTGGCGTTGAGCGCGAGCAGGTTGGTCTGCCCGGCGATGGTGGACACCATCCCGACCACGTCGCCGATGCGGGTCGCGGCGGCGGCGAGATCCGCCATCGTGCCCTCGGCGCGCTTGGCCTCGTCGACCGCGGTGGCCGACATGCCGGCCGCCTGCTCGACCTGGCGCCCGATCTCCTGGACGGTGGCGCCCAGCTCCTCCGCGGCGGCCGCGACGGCGTCGACGTTGTCGGCGGTCTGACGCGCCGCGCTGGCGACGCTGGTCGAGCGCTCCGACGTGCCGGCGACGGCGATCCGCATGGTGCCGGAGGCGCCCTGGAGCGCCGCCACCCCCCGGGTCAGCCCATCGACGATGCCGCCGACGGATTGCTCGAAGCCGCTGGCCAGGTCCTGCAGCATGGCGCGCCGGGCCTGCTCCTCGCGCATCCGCGCAGCCTCGGTGGTCTGAAGCTGCTGCGCCGCCTCCTCCAGCGACATGTCGCGGATCGTGACCACCGCGCGGGCGATGTCGCCGATCTCGTCCCGGCGCCGGCTGCCCGGTACATCGGTGAGCGCCTGACGGTCGGCGAGCGCCTTGAGGGCGCGGGTCAGCGCGCTGAGCGGGGACACGATCGAGCGCGCCAGCAGCAGGCCGAGGACGGCCGTGCCCGCCAGGACGCAGAGGCCGATCAGGAACAGCGTGCGCGAGAGCGCTCGCACGGCGTCGATCGCCTCGGCCTGCGACTGCTCCGCCACCACGGTCCAGGGCGCGCCCAGCACGGAGACCGGCGAGGCCGCCGCCATGTGCGGGCCGTCGGCCGCCGTGAACTCGAAGCTGCCGTCGGCCTTGAGGCGATCGGCTGTGATCCCGAGCGGGGCGACGCCGTCGCCGGCCTTCGCGGTCTTGCTCAGCGGCGGGTTGCTGCGCAGCCGCCCGTCGGCGCCGGCGGCGAGCACCTGGCCGGTCTCTCCGAGGCCGGTCCGCTTCGCCAGCGCCTGATCGAACAGGGTCGGCGTGACCCGCATGACGATGAAGCCGATCCGCTCCGCCGCCTGGGCGGTGCCCATGGCCACGTTCGCCCGCTTTGTCATGGCGCGGCCGATGAAGGCGGCCGGCTGGCCGTCGACCGGGTAGGCCGAGAAATCCTCGAACAGGACCGAGCTCGGATCCGCGGATTTGAGGCGCTCGACCAGCCGCTCCAGCGCCGTGCCCTTGAGCCCGTCATCGGTCACCGACCTGGCGAAATCACCGCCCTTCGTCGTCGTGTAGACGATCCGGCCGGCGTCATCGAGGAACAGCAGGTCGGCGTAGCCGGACTGGGCGACGAGCTTGCGCGCCACCTCCTGCACCTTCACGTGGCGGCGTCCGTACATGCCGGTCCCGTCCAGGGCGACCCGCGCCTCGACGGTCTGCGGCGCCCGGAATGCCTCGACGACCGCGGCGGTCTCGGGCTTCGACGGGTCGAGGGTCTCGATCAGGTCGGGGAAGTTCGAGACGATCTGGGGATGCGCCGCCGCGGCGAGGAAGTCGGCCTGCATCCGGTCGGCGACCAGCTCGATCCCGTCCCGGCGCGCGACCGCGGCCAGCTGGAGCCGCTCATTCGCCGCGTCGATCAGACCGGACTTGGCGGAATACCAGCTGAAGCCACCCATCGCGGTGGCGCTGAGCAGGGCCAACCCGATCGTCATCGCCGGCAGGCGAGAACTCAGCCGCGAAAACATCACCATGGCAGTCCTGTAGGCATTCTGATCGGAGAAACCGCGCAACCTTAGTGCAATGCCACTAAAATCCCGTAAAGATTTGTGGCAAGACGTCGATTCCGGGCACAGAATTCAATCTATCGCGCCGGCGGTGGATCCAAGATTTGCACAGACCCTTGGCCCGCAACGCGACGCGTCAATACGGCCGATATGTAACACCCGTATCAAAGACGTTTTCGAACCGTGTCCCCGGACGCATAAAGTCCCGCAACTTCACCCATCAGGGTTCAGGAGGCCGGGATGGTGGGTAGGTCCCGGGGGGCCGGCCTCGACCGAATGACGTCCGGCCCGGGGCTTGCTGACGATCCGGGCTGGCGTCGCGAATCGTTGGCCTGACCCCGCGAGTCCGCCTAGAGCATCGGCCAACCGCCAGAGCCTTAACCTGCAGAACGGGGACCGGATGACGAGCGAGACCCGCCGAGACGATGCGCGCCGGATCGCGCTGATCGGGGCGCCGATCGAGGTCGGCACCAGCGAACCGGGCGCGCTCATGGGCCCGGCGGCCCTGCGTACGGCCGGGCTCGTTCGAACCCTGTCCGATCTCGGCCATGCGATCGTCGATCACGGCGATGTCGTGCCGGACGGCCCGGCCGACGGGCGGGGCCTCGCCGCCGTCGCGGCCTGGACCCGCGCCCTGTCCCGGGCGGTCGAGGCCGCCCTCGGGGCGGGGTCGGTGCCGCTCGCCGCCGGCGGGGACCACAGCCTGTCGCTCGGCTCGGTCGACGGGGCGATGCGCCATTGCGCCCGGGAGGGCCGGCCGCTCTTCGTGCTCTGGCTCGACGCCCATGCCGATTTCAACACGCCGGAAACCTCGCCCTCGGGCAACGTCCACGGCATGCCCCTCGCGGCCCTGTGCGGCGAGCCGGGTTTCCCGGACCTGTTCGCCGAGCCGGTGCCGGCCCCGCTGCCGCCGGCCAATGTCCACCTGTTCGGCCTGCGCTCGATCGATGCCGGCGAGCGGGCCCTGGTGACGGCCCGCCGGGTCGGCGTCACCGACATGCGCACCATCGACGAGTTCGGCGTCGTCGCCCCCCTGCGGCGCGTGCTCGACCGGGTGGCCCGGGACGGCGCGCACCTGCATGTCAGCCTCGATATCGATTTCCTCGATCCGTCGATCGCCCCCGGCGTCGGCACCACCGTGCCGGGCGGCGCGACCTTCCGGGAGGCGCATCTCATCATGGAGATGCTGCACGATTCCGGCCTCGTCCGCTCCCTCGACGTGGTCGAGCTGAACCCGTTCCTCGACGATCGGGGGCGCAGCGCCCGGGTGCTGGTGGAGCTGGTGGCGAGCCTGTTCGGCCGGCGCATCCTGGACCGGGCCTCGCCCGTGATCGAAGCGGTCTCCGCCGACCAGAACGGCCGCCGCTGATGCCGGACGGTCGGGCCGACGCCCCACCCGACGCGCCGGCCCGCCAGCGTTCGGACGGCCGGGTCCACCTCCGCGCCGGCCCGGTCGGGGGCGGGGACTCGACCCGGATCCTGGATCTCGCCGAATCCGGCCCGTCGCGGTTGCGCTTCCCCCGTGGGGAGGGGGCGCTGGAGGCGGTCCTGGTCAACACCGCCGGCGGGGTCGCGTGCGGCGACGCCTTCACGATCACCCTGGACGTCGCCGCCGGGGCCGACCTCGTTCTGACCACGACGGCGGCCGAGAAGATCTATCGCTCCGACGGCCCTGTGAGCCGGATCGAGAACCGCGTCCTCCTGGCGGAACGGGCCCGGTTGGCCTGGCTGCCCCAGGAGACGATCCTGTTCGATCACGCCCGGGTGCAGCGACGCTTCGAGGCCGACCTGTCCGAAGGGGCCGCCCTGCTGGCCGTCGAGATCGTCGCCTTCGGCCGCGCCGCCCGGGGCGAGCGGATCCATGCCGGGCTGTTCACGGATTCCTGGCGGGTGCGCCGGGCCGGGCGGCTGGTCTATGCCGACAGCCTGGTCCTCGACGGGCCGATCTCCGATCTCCTCGACCGCCCGGCGATCGGTGGCAGCGCGCGCGCCTGCGCGACGGTCTTGGACGTCTCCGAGGGCGCGGAGGGGCGTCTCGACGCCGCCCGCACCCTGCTCGAAGAGGCCGCCGCGCCGGGTATCGAGGCTGCCGCCAGCGCCTGGAACGGCCACCTCGTCATCCGGGCCCTCGCGGACGGAGTCGGGCCGCTGCGCAGCCTGGTCGCCCGTTTCCTCGCCGGGTATCGCGATCGACCGATGCCCCGGGTCTGGCAAAGCTGACGCGTCCGACGGCGAACCGATCATCCGATACGTTCGGCTGCGATCATATTCCCGCGCGGAAGCCGCATCGCGCCCGTTGCCTGCCGCGGCAAACCTCTGCTAGAGACGCGCACCCGGAGCCGGCCGCCAGGCTCCGAGGGCGACGCCGCGGCGTCGCCACGAGGGGCCTCGTGGCGGAGTGGTTACGCAGAGGACTGCAAATCCTTGCACCCCGGTTCGATTCCGGGCGAGGCCTCCATCTTCCCCTCGCATGCCGAGCGCCATCGCGATCAGCCCGCCAGCCTCGCGCTTGCCGGAGGATTGGGCCGCGAAACATGACCGCGGTCCGTCGATGAGGGATGGGGCGACCCGGACTTCTCGACCGTCCGGGGAAAGGGCACCGCGCGACGCCCACGAAACGCGGCTTCGTCGTTCCTCGTCTAGGCCGCAGCGACCTGAGCCAGGAATGTTGCGATCGCCCGCTGGAGATCGTGCGTCCCGGCATTCACCTGCAACGCATTGGTCCTGACCTGCTCCGCCTGCTGCTCGTTCGAGGTCGCGGTGGCGCGCACGCCCGCGACGCTGTTCGAGACCTTCCGGGATTCGCTCGCCGCGCTGGTGATGGCGCGGGCGATCACTTGGCTCGACTGGCCCTGTTGATCGGCCGCGACCGCGACCTCGGCGGCGATGGAACTCATCTCGGCGATCGTCTGACCCACCGTGCCGATCGAGCCGATCGCCCCAACCGTGTCGGCAGCCGCCGCCTGGATCGCCCCGATGTGATGGGCGATACGGTCGGTCGCCTGTGCGGTTTGTGCGGCCAAGTCCTTCACCTCCGTCGCGACGACGGCGAAGCCGCGCCCGACCTCGCCGGCCCGGGCAGCCTCGATCGTGGCGTTGAGAGCCAGCATGTTGGTCTGCCGGGCCACCGCGCGGATCAACGCGATCACGCTCCCGGCCTCGTCGGCGGCCTGGGCCAGGGTCGTCACCGTGGCCACCAGCCCCTGCGTGTCCGAGAGCGCCGTCGAGGCGATCCGGCTCGTATGCCGGACCCGGCCTTCGATCTCCTGGGCCGCAACTGACAACTCCTTCGCGGCGGTCGCGATGCTGACGACGACGCCGGCGGTCTGCTCGGATGCGTCCGCGGCGACAATCACCTGTGCGGTCGTCTCACCGGCAAGGTCCGAGAGCATGTCGGCCGAGGCCTGCATGGCCTCGGCCAGGGCGGCGAGATCGGTCATGGTGCGATGGGTCTCGCGCTCGAAAGCCCGCGTTGCGGCGGCCAGCCGCTCGGCCCGAATGAGATCCTGCGCGCTGCGGGCCCGGGCATCGCCATCGAGCGTTCGCTTTTCGATCAGCGCCGCCTGAAACGCCGCGATTGTGCGCGCCATCTGGCCGATCTCATCCTGTCGATCGGCGAAGGGGACCACGTCGTCGAGCTGGTCCGCGGCCAAGGCCTGCATGGCCGATTTGAGCCGGGCCAGGGGCCTCTGGATCTGAGTGAGGACGATCCAAGTCGCCGCGAGGAGCGCCAGGGCGAGCGCCACGGCCGGCACGACGATCAGCGCGAGGATCGCCCGCCTCTGCTCCAGGGAGCCGATCACGCGCTGGTCGTCGAGGCGGGCCAGCACCTCGCCACCGAGCGCGCCGATCTCCGCGATCATGCGCTCGCGGTTCTTCACCGTCGCCTCGTCGGTCGCCTGGATCAGGGCGGCCTTGGGCGAGATCGTCAGGCCGAGCTCGGCGGTCTCGGTCTGGTAGGCGATGAACTCCTTCACGAACAGGTCGAACCGGCGGCGGCGCTCCGGCGGCAGATGATGGTCCATCGCCGCCAGGAACGGCACGCGGACACGCTCCACCGCGGCCAAAGCGTCCTGCAACGCCGACAAACGCGTGCGCGCTTCCTCGGCATCGGCGGCGGTATAGACGGCTGTGGCCTGCACCACGGCATGCTCGAGCGCCTGACCCAGGGCCCCCGCCTGGAGCCCGGCATTCCAGATCTCGTCGGTGGCGGCAGCACGCTCCTGCTCCCAGAGCGATTGCCGGACGGCAAAGGCCGAGATGCCGATCGCCACGAAGCCCAGCAGGCCGATAACCGCCGCCAGCTTGAAGCCGAAAGAATTGCGCATCGGAAAAACGATAGCCTTCTCAATACGGGCCGACGCGTGATGGCGTCGCCGCAATGCAATGGAATGCGATGAAATGATTCGATGTCGGGGCCGCCCATAACGGGCGTCCAGATCCCAGGATGTCAGCGAGGCCGACACCGGGATTCGGTCGTGACGGATTGCTCCGGTGACCGAAGGGCCGGAATGCGGGTCGAGCCGCGGCGCTTCAGCAGGCGGTCGTCGCGGCGCGGACGCTCAGCCCGACCTGTACGGCGCGACGCGGAGGTGGCAAGGCAACCCCAGCGGGGTTGTGATCGGCAATGCAGACATGGATCGGCGGAGTAGGTCGGCGACGCTGATTTCAGCGTGCCCGACAAGATACGGGCCCGCGGAGGCATCCGTCAATACACAATTTGTCCGCTAATCAGCAATACCGTCTCGGCCGTAATGCCGAAATTTATAACTGACGAAACACATCAGTTTTCGACAAAACTCATTATTGAGCATTCCGATACATCAGGACCGTAGATACGCGGGCGTCTCAACGTCCGAACCACATTCCCGTCTTCTTGCCTCGTGAGATTGCTGCCAGGCGCGCGCGGAACGATAGAGCCGAGGGGCATCGGACTCACGGGGCCCGCGGCGATCGGCACCGCACGCCCGAGGCGGCCCCCATCCTGGTCGGGCGCCGCGATCGCGTGACGCCGTGGGCGCGGAGCAGCGCGGATCAGCCCAAGCCTCGCCCCGGCGCGATGCGTTGCCTCGCTATCGCCGATCGCGCATTCCCCGATGCCAGCCGGATGCCGGTCAGGCGGCGTGCACCTGACCGAGGAAGGTTTCGATCGCCTGCTGCAGGGTCCGGGTTCCGGTGCTCACCCGGGAGGCGCTGCCGCGCACCTGCTCGGCCTGCGTCTCGTTGGAGGCCGCTGCCGCGCGCACGCTCCCGACGCTCTCCGAGACCTTGTGCGAATCGGCCGCCGCATCCGCGATGGCGCGGGCGATCTCCTGGCTGGCCGCGCCCTGCTGATCCGCCGCCAGGGCGACCTCGGAAGCGATCATGCTCATGCGGGCGATGGTCTCGCCGATGGACGCGATGGCGTCGACCGTGTTGGCGGCGGCGCCCTGGATCGACCCGACCTGGCCGGTGATGCGGTCGGTGGCGAGGGCGGTCTGGCTGGCGAGCGCCTTCACCTCGGCCGCCACCACGGCGAAGCCGCGCCCCGCGGCCCCGGCCCGCGCCGCCTCAATCGTGGCGTTGAGGGCGAGCAGGTTGGTCTGCTCGGCAACGCTGCGGATCAGCGTCACGACGGCGTCGATCTCTCCCGCCGCCCGCGACAGGCTTGAGACCGTGATTTCGAGACCTTTCGTGTCGGTCAGCGCGGAGGCCGCGATCTCGCTGGTATGCCGGACCCGTTCCTCGATCTCCCGCGCGGAGGCGGAGAGCTGCTCGGCCGCGCCGGCGATGCTGTCGACCATGTCGGCGGTCTGGTTCGAGGCCCCCGCCACCACGGTCGCCCGGGCGGCCATGTCCCCGGCCGTGCCGGTGAGCGTCGCGGCCGCCTCCTGCATCGCCTCCGCCGACCCGGCCAGATCCGCCACGGCCCGGTGCGTCTCGCCCTCGAAGGCCCGGGTCGCCTCGGCCAGCTGCTCGGCCCGGACCCGGTCGCGCGCACGCCGCTGCCGCGCCTCGGCGTCGAGCTTCTGCTTCTCGATCAGGGCCGTCTGGAACGCCGCGATGGCGCTCGCCATCTCACCGATCTCGTCGCGGCGATGGGTGAACGGGACCGTTTGGCCCAGATCGTTGGCGGCCAGGGCCGTCATGCTGGTCTTCAGGCGGTCGAGCGGCCGACGGACCTGGGTGATGATGATCCAGATCGCCGCGAGCAGGCCGAAGGCGAGCGCCACGGCCGGCACCACGATCAGCGCCAGGCGGGCGGCGCGGCGATCCGCAGCGTCGGCGGCGCGCCGCTCGTTCAGGCGGGCCAGCACTTCGCGGCCGAGCAGGCCGATCTCCGCGATCATGTGCTCGCGGTTCTTCACCGTCGCCTCGTCGGTCGCCTGGATCAGCGCGGCCTTCGGCGAGATCGTCAGGCCGAGCTCGGCCGTATCGGTCTGGTAGGCGATGAACTCCTTCACGAACAGGTCGAACCGGCGACGGCGATCCGGCGGGAGCTGATCCTCCATCGCCTCGAGGAACGGCACGCGGACCTGCTCCACGGCTGCCAGGGCGTCGTGCAGCGCGGACAGGCGCGTGCGCGCCTCGGTGGTGTCCTCGGCGGTGTAGAGGGCGGTGGCCTGCACGACTGCATGCTCGATCGCCTGCCCCAGCGCGCCGGCCTGCAGGCCGGCATTCCAGATCTTGTCGGTGGCGGCCGCGCGCTCCTGCTCCCACAGCGACTGCCGGATGGCGAAGGCCGAGATACCGGCCGCCACGAAGCCCAGCAGGCCGACCACCGCCGCCAGCTTGAAGCCGAGAGAAATGCGCATGACGAGGAGACCGGTTTCCGCGAGAATCGAGTGGGAAGGCACTAATCTAACAACGTTTGCGACGGGGTTAAATATAGCCGGCAAACACGCTGCGCTTAGATTGCAGCATAGCTGAGCAGATCTGCGGCCATCAAGTCGGCCTTGGCTTTTCGATTACAAAGATCACGCAAAAATCTTCGATGGCCGGAATTTTCCGGCGCTGCGAAAGCTGATGCGCGCCGCGCGAATCGGCCGGCGAAAGCCGCGAGCCGCCCGCTTCAAAGGCCGTGCGCCAGGATCAGGCGCGCCGCGAGGGCGACGATCAGGAAACCGAGCAGGGCCAGGCTGATGTAGTAGGGCATGCGGCTGCCGCGCTCCTGATCGAGCGCGTAGGCTTCATGGGAGCCGTCTGGATCCCGCAACATCGTCAACACTCCAAAGGCGAAACGGCAACGGCCGTGTTCCGCCCGGGGATCACGGGCCGCGGACATGCGGGAGCCACGGACGATCGGGCGAGGGCGGCTTGGACTGAACACACGGCTCGAGAGCCCTGGGGTCGAGTCGGCGGGGCCTCTGCTCGGGCACGCACCCGGCAACGGGCCACGCCAGCGGGCCGTTCTCTAGGCCGATGCCGTGACGATCGCATGACCACACGGGCTTGAGCGGCGCGGCAACCCGGACCCGAGCGTGTCCGAACCGCGAACCAGCTGTTGCGAAAGGGAGACACCCGGGGCCGATTGGGCGCCGGCAAACCACCCTTTCGAAGGCGCACCTCCGCGAACGGCACCAATCCCGCGATTCAGGGTCTTGCGTCTCGCGATCCCGGTGTGTACAGACCCGCTCGTGATCCCCGATAGCTCAGTTGGTAGAGCAGGCGACTGTTAATCGCCTTGTCGCAGGTTCGAGTCCTGCTCGGGGAGCCATCAACCTCCCAACATCTTCAGATCGTTGCGCTTTTAACCTTCGCTCCCCTACCGGGCCGCGGGGTGGCGGCACGACGTCTGCGTTCGAGCGGCCGCATTATTCGGCCGCGCTCGGCATTGCCGCTCGCGGAGCCCGGCCCCTGGTCGGTCGATGCGATGGTCATTCCCCGGCCGACGGCCGCTCCAGCCCGGCAATCTTCACGCGACACTTACGCGAACGGCCGCGGATCCCGCTCGCATGCTTATGCGGGATGGCCCAATTTCCGGGCGCGGTCCCTGGAGGATCGCGCGAACCCCAGACATCCGATGTCGCCCATCATGCAAGTCGTGGCCCCGGCGGGCGAGACCGCCCGGTTCATCGTCGGCCAGGATCCCGAAGGCCACTGGGTCGCGATCGAGATCCACGGGCGGGCCGGCGGGCTGTTCCGGAGCCGGGAGGCGGCGGTAGATTATGCGGCGGACGAGACCGACCACCGGCCCGATGCCGTGTCGCTGTCGGCGGAGCGCATCGAACTGCAGCTGTGATGCCGGCGGCCGAGCCTGTCAGCGCGCGCCCGCCACACCGGGCGGCCGGAGCGTGGGCTCGTCGTCGGGCGCGCGCAGGCGGTAGCCGACGCCGGTCTCGGTGAGCAGGAGGCGCGGCCGTTCGGGGTCGGCCTCCAGCTTCTGGCGAAGCTGGCGCATGTAGACGCGCAGATATTGCGGATCGGAGGAGACCGAGACCGCCTGCATCAGCTGCGCGTGGGTCAGCACCTTGCCGGCATGGTGCACCAGCACGCGCAGGAAATCGTATTCGCGCGGGGTGAGCTTCACCTCGGAATCGTCGACCTTCACGATCCGCCGGACGAGGTCGATCGACAGGCGGTCGACCCGGAAGATCGGGCGCTCGCCCTGGACGGCGAGCTGGTGGCGAAGGGCCGCGCGCAGGCGGGCCAGCAGTTCCGCCATCCCGAAGGGCTTGGTGACGTAATCGTCGGCTCCGAGATCCAGCGCCTCGACCTTGCCGCCCTCGTCGGTGCGGCTCGACAGAACCACAACCGGCAGCTCCGGATGGCGCGTCCGGATCGCGCGCAGCAGATCGTGGCCGCGCATGTCCGGCAGGCCGAGATCCAGGATGACGAGGTCGACCCGGTCGCGGCCCAGCACCTCCAGGGCGGCGGCGGCGTTGGGCGCCTCCAGGATGGCGTAGCCCTGGGTGGAGAGCCCCGTGCGCAACAGCTTTCGGATCGGCGGCTCGTCGTCGATGACCAGGATGGTCGGGCTCATGCGGCGATGTCCTTGGGCGCGGTCCGGGCCGGGACCGGCAGCATCACGGTGAAGACGGCGCCACGGCGGTCGCGCCGGTTGGCGGCGGTGACGGTGCCGCCCATGGCCTCGACGAAGCCCCGGGCGATGGCGAGCCCCAGCCCGGTGCCGGCCCGGACCCGGTCGCTCTTGCGCACCCGGTGGAACTTGTCGAACACGCGCTCGACCTCGGATTCCGGCAGGCCGTCGCCCTCGTCCAGGATGTCGAGACGCACCCGTCCGCCCTCCCGGCGCGCGCTCAGGGTCACGGTCGAGCCCGCGGGCGCGTATTTGCCGGCATTGTCGAGCAGGTTGAACAGCACCTGCTCGAACAGGACCGGGTCGAGCCGGAGCACCGGCAGGTCGGGCGCCAGATCGACCGCCACGCGATGCTCGGCCAGCACCGCCTCGGCCCGGCGCAGGGCCGTGTCGACGATCTCGGCGACGTCCTGGGGCGCGAGGTTCGGGGCGACCGCGCCGGCCTCAAGCCGGGTCATGTCGAGCAGGTTGGCGATGAAGCGGTTCAGCCGCTCGGATTCCGTGATGATCGTCGCCAGGAGCTCGGCCTTGGCATCGGGCGGCAGGTCGGCGTCGAGGTCGCGCAGGGTGCTGGCCGCCCCGAGCACGGAGGCCAGCGGGGTCCGCAGGTCGTGGCTGATCGAGGTCAGCAGGGCCTGACGCAGGCGGTCGGTTTCGGCAGCGCGCTCGGCCCGGTCGAGATCCTCCACGAGCCGCACCCGCTCGATGGCGAGCGCGCCCATGTCGGCGAGCGCGTCGAGGAGGCGCCCCCCCTCCGGGGTCAGGATCGGCCCGGCGCCGTCCGCGTCGAGGCCGATCACCCCGATCGTGCCGCGGCCGGTGCGCATCGGCAGGAACAGCCGCTTGGCGCCCGGCAGTGTGTCGGCGCCGCGGCCGGCCGGGCGATCGTTGCCGAAGGCCCATTGGGCCGCCGCGAGATCGGCCGCGTCCAGCCGGTCCTCCGGCGGGTAGCCCGCCCGCACCGCGACGGTCGTCCCGTCGGGCAGCAGCAGGACCACCCGGACCTTGAGCATGGCGGCGACCTGCGCGCAGGTTGCCCAGAGCACGTCGTCCAGGGTGCCGCAGCCCGCGAGCTTGCGCGAGAACCCGAACAGCCGCTCGGTGGACCTGGCCCGTCCCTGGCTGACCATCGCGATCCGGCGGGCGCGGGCGGCGAGGTTGGAGACCAGCACGGCGACCAGGGTGAACAGCAGGAAGGCCGCCACGTTGGTCGGGTCGGCGATGGTGAAGGTGTAGACCGGCGGCAGGAAGAAGAAGTTGTAGGCGAGCGAGGCCGAGACCACCGCGGCGAGGGACGGCCCGAGCCCCCATCGCACCGCGACCGCGACGACCCCGGTCAGCAGCATGAGATCGGCATTCTCGATGCCGGTATAGGGCTGAAGCAGCAGGGCCGCGCCGAGCGCCGCCAGCGTCGCCAGCAGGGCCATCAAGTAGGGGCCGGTCTCGAAGGTCGCGGCCGGGGCCACGGTCGCCACAGCCCGGCGGGACGGGGCCTCGGCCGGCACGGCCTCGCCGGGCACCACGTGGACGCTGATATTGCCGCTGCGGCGCACGAGGTCGTGCACCACCGACCCGTTCAGAAGCTCGAAGATCCACGCCCGCGCCGCCTTGCCGACCACGATGTGGTTGACGTTGGCGGAGCGGGCATAGGCCAGGATGTCGTCGGCGACGCGCCGGCCCCCGGGCAGGGTGACGGCGTCGCCCCCGAGCCGGTCGGCGAGCCGCAGGGTCTCGGCGATGCGGTCGCGCTCGGCCTCGCTGCGGGTGCTGGCGCGCGGGGCCTCAATGAACAGGGCCGTCCAGGGCGCGTGCAGCCGGTCGGCGACGCGCTTGGCGTAGCGCACGAGGCCGGCCGAGCGCGGATCGTCGCTGATGCAGACCAGCACCCGCTCGCCGGCGCTCCAGGGCCCCGCGATGGCGTTGGCCTGCATGTGGCTGAGCAGTTCGTCGTCGACCCGGTCGGCGGTCCGGCGCAGGGCGAGCTCGCGCAGGGCCGTGAGGTTGCCCCGGGAGAAGTAGTGCTTCAGCGCGCGCTCGGCGTTGGTCGGGACGTAGACCTTGCCGTCCTTCAGACGCTGGATCAGGTCGTCCGGGTTGAGGTCGACCACCTCGATATCGTCGGCCCGGTCCAGAATGCCGTCCGGAACGGTCTCGCGGACGCGGATGCGGGTGATCTGCGCCACCACGTCGTTGAGGCTCTCGACATGCTGGATGTTGAGCGTCGTGTAGACGTCGATGCCGGCGTCGAGCAGCTCCTCGACATCCTGATAGCGCTTCGGGTGGCGCGAGCCCGGCGCGTTGGTGTGGGCGAGCTCGTCGACCAGCGCCAAGGCCGGCCGGCGGGCCAGCAGGGCGTCGAGGTCCATCTCGTCGAGTTTCGAGCCGTGATAGGGCACGGCGCGGCGCGGGAGGACTGAGAAGCCGTCGAGCAGGGCCTCGGTCTCGGCCCGGCCATGGGTCTCGACGATGCCCACCACCACGTCGATGCCGGCCTCCCGCTTGGCGCGGGCGATGGTCAGCATCTCGTAGGTCTTGCCGACCCCGGGGGCGGCCCCCAGGAACACCTTCAGCCGGCCGCGGATGCGGGCCTCCCGACGCGCGGCTTCGAGCAGCGCGTCGGGGGAGGGGCGGTCCGGATCACGGCCGGTCTCGGGCATGCTTTCCCTTCAGCGCGGGGCCAGGCCGTCCAGGGCGAGGTTGAGGGCTAGCACGTTCACCCGGGGCTCGCCGAGCAGTCCCAGCGTGCGCCCCGCGGTCTGCGCGGCGACGAGCTGGCGCAGGCGCTCCTCGGGGAGGTTGCGGGCCTTGGCGACCCGGGGGACCTGGTACAGGGCGGCCTCCGGGGAGATGTCCGGGTCGAGGCCCGAGCCGCTGGCGGTGACGAGGTCCACCGGGACCGGCTGGGCGGGATTCTCCGCGGCCAGCGCGTCGCGGTCGCCCTTGACCCGCTCGGCCAGCGCGGCACTCGTCGGGCCGAGATTGGAGCCCGACGAATTGGACGCGTTGTAGGGGGCCGGCACGGTCTTGGTCGGATCGGCGGGATCCGCGGCGCTCGTGGCCGAGGGGCGGCCGTGGAAGTAGGTGGCCCCGGCAAAGCTCTGGCCGATCAGGCTCGAGCCGACGACGTGACCGTCGCGCTCGATCAGGCTGCCGGCAGCGCGCGCCGGGAAGATGAGGCCGGCGAGGCCGGTGACGGCCAGCGGGTAGGCGAGGCCGGTGATCGCGGTCAGGATCGTGAGCAGGACCAGGGCGGGGCGAAGCTGTCTGAGCATGGCGGGTCTTCCGGCGAACGGGTTCAGGCGAGGTGCAGGGCGGTGACGGCGAGGTCGATGGCCTTGATGGCCGCGAACGGCACCAGGACGCCGCCGAGCCCGTAGATCAGCAGGTTCCGGCGCAGCAGCGCGGCGGCGCCGACCGCCCGATAGGTCACGCCCCGCAGGGCGAGGGGGATCAAAGCCACGATGATCAGGGCGTTGAAGATGATCGCCGACAGGATCGCGCTCTGGGGCGAGGCGAGGCCCATGACGTTGAGCGCCTGGAGCTGCGGGTAGAGCCCCAGGAACATCGCCGGGATGATCGCGAAGTACTTCGCGACGTCGTTGGCGATGGAGAAGGTGGTCAGCGCTCCCCGGGTCATCAGCAATTGCTTGCCGATGCCGACGATCTCGATGAGCTTGGTCGGGTCGCTGTCGAGGTCGACCATGTTGCCGGCCTCGCGGGCCGCCACCGTGCCGGTGTTCATGGCGACGCCGACATCGGCCTGCGCCAGCGCCGGGGCGTCGTTGGTGCCGTCGCCGCACATGGCCACCAGCTTGCCCTGCGCCTGCTCGGCGCGGATCAGTGCCAGCTTGTCCTCCGGGGTGGCCTGCGCGAGGAAGTCGTCGACGCCGGCCTCGGCGGCGATGGCGGCGGCGGTCATTGGGTTGTCGCCGGTGATCATGACCGTGCGGATGCCCATCCGGCGCAGCTCCGCGAAGCGCTCGCGGATGCCGCCCTTCACGATGTCCTTCAGATAGACGACACCGAGCAGCCGGCCGTCGCGGGCCACCGCCAGGGGCGTGCCGCCGGCCTTGGCGATCTCTTCGGCAATGGCGCGGATCTCGGCGACGGATTCGGGCTCCGCTTCCGGCTGATAGGCCAGGGCGGCGTTCGAACCCCGGCTCGCCATGGGCTGCGCCGAGACCGAGGCGATCACCGCCTCGACCGCGCCCTTGCGGATGGAGACGCCGTCGAGATCGACGCCGCTCATGCGCGACTGGGCGGTGAAGGGCACGAAGCTGGCATTGAGGCCGGCCATGTCCCGGGCGCGGATGCCGTAGGTCTCCTTGGCCAGCACCACAATCGAGCGGCCCTCCGGGGTCTCGTCGGCGAGCGAGGCGAGCTGAGCCGCGTCGGCGAGATCCGCCGCGGTCACGCCGGCGATCGGCCGGAACTCGGTGGCCTGGCGGTTGCCCAGCGTGATCGTGCCGGTCTTGTCCAGGAGCAGCGTGTCGACGTCGCCGGCCGCCTCGACCGCCCGGCCCGACAGGGCGAGGACATTGAAGCGCACCAGCCGGTCCATCCCGGCGATGCCGATGGCCGAGAGCAGCGCGCCGATCGTGGTCGGGATCAGGGTGACGAACAGGGCGACCAGCACGATCAGCGGGATCGCGCCGCCGGCATAGGCGGCGAAGCTCGGGATCGAGGCCACCGCGAACACGAACACGATGGTCAGCCCGGCGAGCAGGATGTTGAGCGCGATCTCGTTCGGGGTCTTCTGGCGCGACGCGCCCTCGACCAGGGCGATCATCCGGTCGACGAAGGTCGAGCCCGCCGCCGCGGTGATCCGCACCCGGATCTGGTCGGAGAGCACCTGCGTGCCCCCGGTCACCGCCGAGCGGTCGCCGCCGGATTCCCGGATGACGGGGGCCGATTCGCCGGTGATCGCCGCCTCGTTGACCGAGGCGACGCCCTGGATTACCTCGCCGTCGGACGGGATCAGCTCGCCGGCCTCGACCAGCACGACGTCGCCGACCTTGAGGCTGGTGCCCGGAACGGTCTCGTAGCTTTCGCCGGGGCCGGTGAGGCGCTTGGCCATCATCTCGGTGCGGGTGCGGCGCAGGCTGTCGGCCTGGGCCTTGCCGCGGCCCTCGGCCAGGGCTTCGGCGAAGTTGGCGAAGACCAGAGTGAACCACAGCCACAGGATGATCTGGCCGGAGAACAGCAGGTCGCCGGCGCCGGTGGCGACGTCGCGCAGGAACAGCACGGTGGTGAGCGCGGCCACGACCTCGACCACGAACATGACCGGGTTGCGGATCATGGCGCGCGGGTCGAGTTTCTTCACGGAGCCGAGGAGCGCCGGCCCGACCAGGGCGGGGCTGAACAGGGAAGCGGTCTTGCGGGACATGGATCGGGTGTCCGGAGAGGGGCGGGGAGGCGCAAGCGCGCCTCGGGATGTCAGGGTGCGGTGCCGGCGGTGAGCGCGTGGGCCGCCATCAGCGCCAGGGCCGCGAGCAGCAGGACGCCGAGCAGCGCCAGCACGAGGTCGGAGGTCCGCGGCGGCGGTGCGCCGGCCCGATGCCGCGCAGGCGGAGCCCGGTGCAGCATCAGGTGGTGGCGCGGCATGCGCCGGGTCGGGAGGGTGCGCCGCATCTCAGCCGCCCGTCGCGAAGGTCTGGCCGGCCGAACCGGCGAGGTGCTCGACCACCGGGCCCAGGGCCAGGGACGGGAAGAAGGTCAGGCCGCCGACGATCAGGATCACCCCGACGAGCAGCCCGATGAACAGGCCGCCATGGGTCGGGAAGGTGCCGGCCGAGGCCGGGAGCGTCTTCTTGGCGGCGAGCGACCCCGCGATGGCGAGCACCGGGATCTTCACGAAGAACCGGCCGACCAGCATCGCGAGGCCGAGCGTGCTGTTGTAGAACAGGGTGTTGGCCGTGAGCCCGCCGAAGGCCGAGCCGTTATTGGCCGCCGCGGAGGTGTAGGCGTAGAGGATCTCGGTGAAGCCGTGCGGCCCGGCATTGGCCGGACCGGCCAGCCCCGCCGGCAGCACAGTGGCGAGGGCGGTGCCGCCCAGCATCATGAGCGGCAGGCACAGGATGCCGAGCATCGCCATCTTCACCTCCCGCGCCTCGATCTTCTTGCCGAGATATTCGGGGGTCCGCCCGACCATCAGGCCGGCCACGAAGATCGCCACGATCACGAAGACCAGCATGCCGTAGAGACCGGCCCCGACGCCGCCGATGACGACCTCGCCGAGCTGCATGTTGATCAGCGGGATCATGCCGCCGAGCGCCGTGAAGCTGTCGTGCATGGCGTTGACCGCGCCGCAGGAGGCCGCCGTGGTGACCACGGCGAACAGGGCCGAGGCCACGATCCCGAAGCGGACCTCCTTGCCCTCGAAGTTGCCGCCGGCGAATCCGAGGCCGTTGAGCACGGAGCCGCCCTGCGCCTCGGCCCAGTAGGTGACGAGGACGCCGGCCAGGAACAGGAATCCCATGGCGCCGAGGATCGCCCAGCCCTGCCGCTCGTCCCCGACCATGCGGCCGAACACGTTGGTGAGGGCCGCACCGATCGCGAAGATCGAGACCATCTGGACGAAGTTGGACAGCGCCGTGGGATTCTCGAACGGGTGCGCGGCGTTGGCATTGAAGAAGCCGCCGCCATTGGTGCCGAGCATCTTGATCGCCACCTGGCTCGCCACCGGGCCGATCGCGATGGTCTGCTTGGCCCCTTCCAGCGTGGTCGCGTCGATCGAGGCGCCGAGCGTCTGCGGCACGCCCTGCCAGACCAGGAACAGCGCGTAGGGGATGCAGAGCGGCACCAGCACGTAGAGGGTGGCCCGGGTGACATCGACCCAGAACGACCCGATCGTGCCGGAGGAGGCCCGGGCGAAGCCGCGGATCAGCGCCACCGCCACGGCGATGCCGGTGGCGGCCGACAGGAAGTTCTGGTGGGTCAGCCCCAGCATCTGGGCGAGGTACGAGAGCGTGGTCTCGCCCCCGTAGGATTGCCAGTTGGTGTTGGTGACGAAGCTCGTCGCCGTGTTGAAGGCGAGATCCGGCGCCACGGCGGCCTGCTCGGCCGGGTTCAGCGGCAGGAGCGCCTGAAGCCGCAGGATCGCGTAGAGCAGCGCGAAGCCCAGCAGGTGGAACAGGATCACCCCGCCGGCATAGGCGAGCCAGTGCTGCTCCTGGCGGGCATCGATGCCGGCCACGCGGTAGAAGGCCCGCTCCACCGGGGCCAGGATCGGCGAGAGCGGCGTGCGCTCGCCGTTGAAGACGCGCGTCATGTAGAGCCCGAGGGGCTTCACGAGCGCCAAGACGACCGCGCAATACAGCGCGATCTGCATCCAGCCGTTGAGGGTCATGGGAGGAGTCCGTCCGGGCCGCTCAGAACCGCTCGGGGCGGACGAGGGCGTAGGTGAGGTAGCCGAGCAGCCCGAGGGTCGTGAGGGCGCCGAGGGTGAGGTCGAGGCTCATGGCGGCCTGTCTCCTCAGAAGCGGTCGCAGAGCAGGGCGTAGCCCTCGCTCAGGGCGAAGAACGCCAGCCCCGCGGCGATGACGATGAGATCGGGCATGATGGGTCCGTGTCGGTTCGCCGGATGGCCCGCGGCCATGCCGCGACCGATCCCGGCCGACCCGGATTGTGGGCGGGAACCGCGTTAGGGTTCGAGACGGAGGGGAGGGCGATCTTATAAGGATCGCATCAGGATCGGCGGGGCGGAGCCGTGCCCGGACCGGGCGCACGTTCCTGCCGGGGGCGGTTTCACGCATCCCCGGACGCGGCACGGGTCCCCTCTCCCGCACGGGAGAGGGGACCTGTCGCGGCCTGCATATGTCGGTATGTGAATGCGTCGGCCCTCACGCGGGGCGCCCCGACCGCGTTCGGCAGCTTGCGTGTTCGCTGGTGTCCGCAGGGCAGGGCGTGCGCCCTTAGCTGTCAGCCCGGGCCAAGACACCGCCCCGACGCAAGATACCGCCCCGACGCCGGCAAAATCTGCCGCGCGGCCGATCCTGCCGGCATGATCCCTTCTTCGCCCTTTGAAATCACAGGGAAAATTCTGGAACGCGCCGTGCCTGCTCTCGCACAGGAACTTCGCGAGGGCGTTTCATGTCGGTCGGTTCGGTCACGAGCAGCAGCCTCCAGCGGGACTTGCTCAGCGCCCTGCGGCAGACGCGGGCGACGTCCGCGCAGCAGACGGACGGAAACCCCTTCGCGGTCGCCAGCCAGGCGACGGGCGCATCGAATGCCACGGGGGCCGCGACGGCCTCCGGCAGCACGGCGTCCGGTCCCGCGCTCTCGAACGACCTGATGGCCTCGCTGCTGCAGGTGCAATCCGACTTCAGCCAGATCAACGCGCAGGGTGGCCTGGCACCGCCCACCTCGTCGACGAGCGTCACCGATGGATCGGCGTCCGACGCCAGTTCGGCGGACGGCCAGGCCTCGGGGAATCCCGCGCCGGTCCATCACCATCGGGGGGCCCATGCCCGTCCCGCCGGCTCCGCGAGCTGGGACGTGACCGGTTCCACCCCCTCCGGGAACGACAGCACGGCGGCGGCCACGGCCACCGGCCCCTCGGGCGGCGACGCGAACCCGCTCAGCGGCATCGAGGACGGCCTGCAGGCGCTGCTGCAGCAGGTCACGAAGGCGATCGCCGCCTACACCACCGCCGGACCGGTCGGGCTGGCGGCTTCCGCCCTCTCGACCTCGTCCAAGGCCTGATCGGCCGGATCACGGCGGCGGGGCGGCGGCCGAACCGCCGCGCGGAACGCGGTCAATCGGCTTTCACAAGGTAACCATGCGCCGCCGAGACGTCGGATGATGATCCCCGGCGCCACAGCCCGCGCGATGCTGTAAGTCACGGGCGAATGCGCGGATCGGAGATTGCCATGTCCCTCACCGTACCGGTCATCCTCGGCAGCGTCCGCTCGGACCGTATCGGCATCCGGGCTGCCCGGTTCCTGATCGCCCGGCTCGAAGCGCGCGGGCACGTCGCCCCGCTGGTCGATCCCGCCGAGCTGAGCCTTCCGCTCCTCGACCGCATGTACAAGGAATACCCGGCCGGCACCGCCCCGGAGCCGCTGGAGCGGCTCGCCACGCTCTACCGGGGCGCGGATGCCTTCCTGGTGGTCTCGGCCGAGTACAATCACGGCATTCCGCCGGCCCTGTCGAACACCCTCGACCACTTCCTGGAGGAGTATTACTGGCGGCCGTCGGCGATCTGCTGCTACTCCGCCGGCCAGTTCGGCGGCGTCCGCGCCGCGATGCCGCTCCGGGCGATGCTGTCCGAACTCGGCATGCCCAGCATCCCGTCGCTCCTGCCGATCCCGCGCCTTCAGAAGGCCCTTGCGGAGGACGGAACGCCCACGGATGCCTGGATCGAGAAGGCAGCCGCCAAGTTTCTCGACGAGCTCGCGTGGTATGCCGAGGCTCTCGGCGAGCGGCGCAAGGCCGGGACGCCGTACTGAAGGGCGCATTCCGTAGATCCGGTCCACACGCGACCGTCTCGTCGCGCCCAGCGCAGCGATCCCGCAACCGGCATCGCTCCGAGATCGTCCGCCATGGGCGATGGCTCCACGGCAGGCGCGATGCGAACCGATCGATAGCGGTGCTAGGCGTCTGCCGCCGGGCGACGAATATCCGAGGACCATTTAAATCCGGCGCCCCAAACGTCCACCGACACCGCCAGAACCAAATTGAAAGCACAAAAACAGAGCCGATAAGCGGCCGCGTCTTTGAGATCGACAATTAAACGCCAGAACAAGTCTTGGGGCTGAAACGATCGATATTCCGACGGATCACGGGCTCGATTGGAAAGCTGTATTGCGCTGTTGCAAAAAGGTGGCTGCACGGGCCGCGGAAGTGTGAGATCTTCCCGGCGTTCCCCATCGCGGACGGATTCCGATGAAACTCGACGAGAGGGCGCTCCTTCAGGAGCGCGTGCGCACGCTTGTCCTGCGTCATGCCCTCGAGGCGGCGCTCGAGCGGCTGGCGGCGGCCACCCGTGAGACGGGCAAGGAGGCCGCGGCCGAGTTCCAGAGCCTGGAGCAATCGCTGCTCTCGGCCGCCCGCAGCATCGCGGATCGCGCCACGTCCCAGAAGCTGGCGGTGCTGGTCGCGGTGGAAGATGCCAGCGCGACGCTCCGGAGCGCCTTCGACAATGCCCATGCCCGGCTGGACGCGCTGCCGGCCGAGCGGCTCTCGACCACCGCGCCGCTGAACGCGGTGGCCGCCTGACGCCTGCGCGGCGCCGGGGCTTTACCGGCGGCGCATCACTGCTTGGCGCGGTTGATGATCGCCCAGAGCGCGTGGGCCACGGGCTCGGACACGGTGCGCCGGTACTTGCGGTGGACGAGCTGGCCGTTGTGGAACACGTCCTGCTCGACGTAGAGCCGCTCGCCGTCCCACCGGACGATGTTGTCGGACTCGATGGTCTCCTCGACGCCGAGATCCCCCCGCAGGATCGTGTTGCCAGTCTGGGTCAGCATACGCGCGTCCTCGTTCACGCTGTTGGTTCGGCGAAGGCAAGCTCCGTCGCGGCACGCGCAGCGAAACTCCCGCACAGGGTCACCATAGGAGCGTGACGCGGCAGGCGCCAGCGAGGCCGCGGTCGCAATCGGAGCAGCGTCACCGCGGATGATCGGGCCGGCCGGCGCGTGCGGATTGCGACGCCCCGCGCCTGATGAGCCGGCTCAACGTGACGCATGTGCGCTTCGGCACCTCCGATCGCGCCTCGCGATGCGATGCTCCGGTGACGCGTCAGGGCTGCACTCAGGTCACCGCCTGGATCGGCAAGGTCGCGACGGAGGCGCCCATGCTCGCTCGCCCGTTTCGATACGTCGCCCCGGTGCTCACGGCCATCAGCCTGATCGCGCTGAGGCTCGCCAGCCCCTTCCTGACGCCGATCGCGGCGCCGCCGCCCGGCGCCGCCGAGGACCGGCGGGTCGTCTTCCGGCACTATCTCTAGCGCGTCGCGACGGGGCGCTGACCCTCAGCCGCGCCGGCTAAGCACCGCACCCGGCACCGGGCAGGCGGGGAGGGCGGACGGGCCGAGGACGATATCGCCCTGGCGCGGGTTGTTGACCGTGAACGGCGCCGTTTCCTGCGTGCCGAAGAAGCCGCGGCCGATCTGCGAGGCGAAGAATTCGTCGCTCCCGAACCGGACGAAGCAGCGGTCCAGCACGGCCTCGTAATCGAAGCTCGCTTGGGTGACCGGGGCGGCCCCGAATTCCGGGCGGCCGCAATAGGCCGAGATGTCGATCTGCCCGGGCCGCGACAGCCGCACCGGCAGGGACCGGCCCGGCAGAAGGGTGACGGGCGGGCCGCCATCCTGGCGGGCGACCAGCACGTAGGTCGAGCGGTTGTAGATCCGGCGCAGGCAATCGGCGGACGCATCGGAGACGACCGAGATCGTCCCGGCCAGACCGAGCACGAGGCCGGCCAATCCGCATCCAATACGCTTCGTCACCGCACATCCTCCGCCGGCCGGCCGATCCATCAGCAACGCGGCCGGGCACGACTTGAACAGCGCCCGAGCCCGCCGCGCAAGGCGAACGCGGCAACAGGGCCCGCGTTCGATGCGGCGGCGGCGAAATCGCGCCGGTTCAGCGGCGCTCGTAGAGCAGGCGCGCCCGGATCGTGCCCGGGATCGCGCGGATCTCGGCCAGCAGCGCCTCGGCATCGGCGTCGGTCGCGTCGGTCTCCAGCACCACGTAGCCGACCTCGCCGTCGGTCTGGTAGTACTGCGCGGCGATGTTGACGTGGCCGCGGGAGAACACGTCGTTCAGGCGCCCGAGCATGCCCGGCAGGTTGCGCTGGACGTGGATGAAGCGCGTGCCCGTCGGCCGGGCCGGCAGCTGGACCTGCGGGAAGTTCACGGCGCCCACCGTCGAGCCGATATCGGAATAATCGACCAGCTTGCGGGCGACCTCGGCGCCGATGCGCTCCTGGGCCTCTTCCGTCGAGCCGCCGATATGGGGCGTGAGGATCACGTTCTCGATGCCCTGGAGCGGGCTCACGAAGGCTTCCGCGTTGGAGCCCGGCTCCACCGGGAAGACATCCACGGCCGCGCCCTTGAGGTGGCCGTCACGCAGGGCCGCCGCCAGCGCGTCGAGGTCGACCACCGTGCCGCGGGCGTTGTTGATCAGGAACGCGCCGGGCTTCATGGCGCGGATCTCGGCCTCGCCGATCATGTTGGCGGTGGCGTCGGTCTCGGGCACGTGCAGCGAGATCACGTCGCACTGGGCCAGCAGGTCGTGCAGGGTCTTGGTCGGCTCGGTGTTGCCGTGGCGCAGCTTGTCGGTGTGGTCGTAGAACAGCACGCGCATGCCCATCGCCTCGGCCAGCGTCGAGAGCTGCGTGCCGATATTGCCGTAGCCGACGATGCCGAGGGTCTTGCCGCGGACCTCCAGGGAGCCCGTCGCCGACTTGTCCCAGCGGCCGGCATGGGCGCCGACCGAGCGCGGCACGATCCGGCGCAGCAGCATCACGATCTCGCCGATGGTCAGCTCCGCCACCGAGCGGGTGTTGGAGAACGGGGCGTTGAACACCGGGATGCCGCGATGGCGCGCCGCCTCGAGCTCGACCTGGTTGGTGCCGACCGAGAAGCAGCCCACCGCCAGGAGCCGGTCCGCCGCCTCGAAGGCCGCCGCGTCGAGCTGGGTGCGCGAGCGGATGCCGAGCATGTGCACGCCCTGCAGCGCCTCGTGCAGCGCCTCGCGGTCGAGGGCCTTCGGCAGCCGGGTCAGGTTCGTGTAGCCGGCGGCCTGCATCAGCGCGACGGCGCTGTCGTTGATGCCTTCGAGCAGCAGAACCCGGATCTTGTCCTTGGGCAGGGAGAGCTTGTCGAGGGTCATGGGCTCTGAAGTCATGGGCACGGAAGGCATGGGCTCGGAAGTCATGGGCATCGTTCGTCCGGCGGCGGGACGGTCGCGCGCGGCTATGCCGGGCCGTCCCGCGGGTCTGTCTCGGGGCCAGCGATACGAGCCTGCCCTGTGCGACGCAACATGGCGCCGATCACGGCAGGGCTGCACGCCCGGCCGCCGTTCGAGGCCGCGCGGGAGGGCCGGGCGCGGGCGGCCCGAGCGGCCTTCGCGCGCCGGCGGCTCCGTTGTCACGGCCGCCGCGGCACGCCCCTGAAGCCGAGAAACCCGCTCGGTTGAAGTCGTTAAGCCGATGCGGTATGGAGCGCGCGTCCTCCCGGATTCCGCTTCGCGCGCGCTCAAGATTCTGTGCGCCGCCGAGTCGCCGGCTGGATCGCCCTCGTCATCCGTATCGACGCGTCGGCAAGCCGGATCCCGCGGGACCGGCCGCCTCTCCCCGAAGGTTTACGGGAGCGGCCGCGGCGAACCGGGGGTGCGTGCAACGCGAGCCGCCGACGCAACGGGCCCCCGCCGGGGGCCGTTCAGGAGAGAGAATGTCCGCAGGTACCGCTCTGGGGCGTGGCCCGAGCCGCGATGATTTCGCCGCCCTCCTCGAGGAGAGCTTCCTCGAACACGAGATCACCGAAGGGTCCGTCGTCAAGGGTCGCGTCGTCGCGATCGAGAAGGACGTGGCCGTCATCGACATCGGCGCCAAGACGGAAGGCCGTGTCGCACTCAAGGAATTCACCGGCCCCGGCCGGGAAGGCGAGCTGAAGGTCGGCGACGAGGTCGAGGTCTACGTCGACCGGATCGAGAACGCGCTCGGCGAAGCCGTCATCTCGCGCGACAAGGCGCGCCGCGAGGAGAGCTGGGTCAAGCTCGAGAAGTCGTTCGAGAATAACGACCGCGTCACCGGCACGATCTTCAACCAGGTCAAGGGCGGCTACACCGTCGACCTCGACGGCGCCGTGGCGTTCCTGCCGCGCTCGCAGGTCGACATCCGCCCGGTCCGCGACGTCACCCCGCTGCTCGGCACCCCGCAGCCGTTCCAGATCCTCAAGATGGATCGCCGCCGCGGCAACATCGTCGTGTCGCGCCGGACCGTGCTCGAGGAGAGCCGCGCCGAGCAGCGCTCGGAGCTGGTGGCCAACCTCGAAGAGGGTCAGGTCATCGACGGCGTCGTCAAGAACATCACCGAGTACGGCGCCTTCGTCGATCTCGGTGGCATCGACGGCCTGCTGCACGTCACCGATATGGCGTGGCGCCGCGTGAACCATCCGTCCGAGGTCGTGACCATCGGCCAGACGGTCAAGGTCAAGATCATCAAGATCAACCACGAGACGCACCGCATCTCGCTCGGCATCAAGCAGCTGCTGGCCGATCCGTGGGAGGGCATCGCCGCCCGTTACCCGGAGGGCGCCAAGCTCAAGGGCCGCGTGACCAACATCACCGATTACGGCGCCTTCGTGGAGCTGGAGCCGGGGATCGAGGGCCTGATCCACGTCTCCGAGATGAGCTGGACCAAGAAGAACGTCCATCCGGGCAAGATCGTCTCCACCTCCCAGGAGGTCGAGGTTCAGATCCTGGAAGTCGATCCGGTCAAGCGCCGCATCTCGCTGGGCCTCAAGCAGACCCTGCAGAACCCCTGGGAGGCCTTCTCCGAGAAGCACCCGGTCGGTTCCGAGGTCGAGGGCGAGGTCAAGAACAAGACCGAGTTCGGCCTGTTCATCGGCCTCGAGGGCGATGTCGACGGCATGGTTCACCTGTCGGATCTCGACTGGAACCGTCCGGGCGAGCAGGTCATCGAGGAGTTCAAGAAGGGCGACATGGTCCGCGCCCAGGTTCTCGACGTCGACGTCGAGAAGGAGCGGATCTCGCTGGGCGTGAAGCAGCTCGGCGGTGACCCCTTCGCCGAGGCCGGCGAGATCAAGAAGGGTCAGATCGTCACCTGCGAAGTCGTCGAGGTGAAGGATTCGGGCGTCGAGGTGAAGATCGTCGACACCGACATGACCACCTTCGTCCGTCGCGCCGAACTCGCCCGCGACCGCGGCGACCAGCGCCCCGAGCGTTTCGCCGCCGGCGAGAAGTTCGATGCCCGGGTCGTGCAGTTCGACCGCAAGGCCCACCGCGTCCAGGTTTCGATCAAGGCCCTGGAAGTGGCCGAGGAGAAGGAGGCGATGGCTCAGTTCGGCTCCGCCGATTCCGGCGCCTCGCTCGGCGACATCCTCGGCGCGGCCTTCAAGAAGGCCCGCACCGACGACGAGTGAGCCCAGATGGTATCGCCGCCCGGCCTGTCCGGGTGGCGGCCACGGATCAGTTCCAAGGCCCGCGCGGGACACCCGTCCCGCGCGGGCTTTTCTTTTTGTGCCGTGTCGAAGCGGGCCGCATCACCGGGCCGGTGCGGGCGGGGGTCGGCCTCGGTCGGACCGAGGCCGCTTGTCCGACCCGGGACGGCGCGGTACTCTGCCGAGTGTCGCGAAAAACGGCGGCCCGGTTCCGGGCCGTCGCGCACAGGCCGAACGCGGAAGTCATCTCGCTCGGCCAGCGTCTCCGGAAGAGCAGCCCGACATTGTCGGGCGCCGCAGCCAGCAACGCCCCCGGCGCTGTGAACCTGCGGTCGCAGGAGCGCACCCATGCGACAGGCGATTGCCATTATCGGCGCGGGCCTCGGCGGCCTCGTGCTGGCCCGTATCCTCCATCTCCACGGCATCGCGGCCACGATCTACGAAGCCGAACCGTCCGCCGAGGCGCGGGCCCAGGGCGGCCTGCTCGACCTCCACGAGCATACCGGCCAGGCCGCGCTGAAGGCCGCCGGGCTGTTCGAAAGTTTCCTCGCCCGCGTCCGCCCCCAAGAGGATGCGAAGCGCATCGTCGACAAGGACGGCGCCGTCCTGCTCGACAAGCCCGGCAGCCCTCTGGGTCATCGTCCCGAGATCGGTCGCGGCGACCTTCGGCGGATGCTGATTGCCGCGCTGCCGCCCGGAACGATCCGATGGGGACACAAGGTCGTTTCCGTCGCGCCCGGCGCGCGTGGACGGCACACCGTCACCTTCGCGGATGGTGCGACCGTTACGTCCGACCTGCTCGTGGGCGCCGACGGCGCCTGGTCCACGGTGCGCCCCCGCCTGTCGGAGGCACGACCGGCCTATAGCGGGATCGCGTTCGTCGAGACGTCCCTGCTCGCCGGGGCCGCGCGATACAGGGACAGCGCCGACGCGATCGGCAGCGGCACGCTGATGGCGCTCGCGCCGGGACGGGGCATTCTCGCCCACCGCTATGCCGACGGGACGCTGCACATCTACGCGGCCTTGCGGCAGCCGGCGGAATGGTTCGCGACCATGGGCGTCCCGGATGCCCCCGAGAGTCTCGCCCGCATCGCCGGGCACTTCGCAGGATGGGCGCCGCACCTCGCCGCCCTGGTCGGGCATAGCGACACGGCCCCGATCCTGCGGCTCATCCACGCGCTGCCGACCGACCATCGCTGGGCGCGCGTCCCCGGCGTCACGCTTCTCGGCGACGCCGCGCATCTCATGTCGCCGTTCTCGGGCGCGGGGGCGAACCTCGCCCTGCACGACGGCGCGGACCTCGCCCGGGCGCTCATCGCCGCGCCCGACAGCGTGGAGGCCGCACTCGGCCGGTATGAGGGCGATCTGTTTCCCCGCAGCGTCGAATTCGCCATCGCCGCTACGGAGAACCTGGCGCGGTTCTTCGGGGATGGGGCGCCCCACAGCGTCGCCGCCCTGTTCAAGGGCGGGAGGTCGTAAGCGTCCCTGACGGGTCGCTCGCACGCGGCGCATGCGCGCCAGGCAAGAGATCCATCGAGTGACCTGTGCCTCCGAATGGGACCGGATCGATACCCCGCGGGCTGCCCGCGGACAGCCCGTCTTGAGGGTCTGCCCGGGGGCACCGCATTTTCTTCGCGCGGCCCATATCCAGGCCCGCGGAAAATGCTCTAGAACACCGGCGTCGTGCGGCTCCGGCCGCGCGACGCAAAGGAAACCAAGGACTTGCCCGGCGCGGGGCCTCGCCCCCGCACCCCAGCTCGGGGTCGATCCGGGGAGGCGAGGGGAAGCGTACGCATGGCAGCCGACGCCGAACTGCTGATCGACCGCCGGCGCCTGCGCCGCAGATTGTCCCTGTGGCGGGTGCTCGGGATCGGCGGCCTGATCGTCGCGGTGGGCGCCCTGGGCTACCGGGTCCGGACCGGCCCCGACGGCGCCTTCGCGGTGCGCCCGCAGATCGCCCGCATCTCGGTCTCGGGCTTCATCGCCGGCAGCGAATCGACCGCCAAGCTGATGAAGCGGGTCGGCGAGTCGGACGCCGTGAAGGGCGTGATCGTCTCGATCAACTCGCCGGGCGGCACCACCACCGGGTCGGAGGAGATCTTCCGCAACCTGCGCGCGCTCGCTGCCAAGAAGCCGCTGGTCGCCTTCGTGGACGGCACCGCGGCCTCGGGCGCCTACATCACCGCCATCGCGGCCGACCATATCGTCGCCCGGGAGACCAGCCTGGTCGGCTCGATCGGCGTGCTGTTCCAGTATCCTGACCTGTCGGGCCTGCTCGACAAGGTCGGGGTCAAGGTCGAGTCGGTCAAATCCTCGCCGCTCAAGGCGGAGCCGTCGGGCTTCACCCCGACCACCCCGGAGGCGCGCGCCGCCCTGGCCGCCGTGGTGGGCGACACCTACGCGTGGTTCAAGGGCCTCGTCGCCGAGCGCCGGGGCATGGATCCCGGCCAGCTCGCCGTCGTGTCGGACGGGCGGGTGTTCAGCGGCCGCCAGAGCGTGCCCCTGAAGCTGGTGGACGAGTTGGGCGGCGAGCGCCAGGCGGTGGCCTGGCTCGAGAAGGACCGGGGCGTCCCGAAGGACCTGCCGATCAAGGACTGGAAGCCGAGCAAGGAGAGCGACTTCTCCCTGTGGTCGGCCGCCGGCATCGGCGCGGACCTGCTGGGCTTTGACGGGCTCGCCGGGCGCCTGCGGGCCGTCGGCACCCAGGCGGAGACGGCCGGCGGCGGCCTCCTCGTCCTGTGGCGCCCGGAGCCCTGAGCGCCCCCGACCGAGACGGCAGCCCGGAAGCCCGCCCCGATTCCCCGAGAAGACCAGACGCCATGATCAAGTCGGAGCTCGTCCTCAAGATCGCCGAGCAGAACCCGCATCTCTACCAGCGCGACGTCGAGATCCTGGTCAACGCGATCCTCGACACCATCTCGGATGCGCTGGCCCGGGGCGACCGGGTCGAGCTGCGCGGCTTCGGCGCCTTCTCGGTCAAGCGCCGAGAAGCGCGGAAGGGACGCAACCCGCGCACCGGCGCGGCCGTTGCCGTGTCCGAGAAGGCGATTCCCGTGTTCAAGACCGGGAAGGAGATGCGTCAGCGCCTCAACGCCGCGGGCATCGGCGAGAGCGCGTCGGCTGCCGAGTAGGAAGAGGTCTGTGAGCGCGATGATCCGTTTCCTGAAGAGCCTGGTGCTGCTCCCGATCGCCGCCCTGGTGATCCTGCTGGCGGTCGCCAACCGGGCGCCGGTGCCGCTCTCCTTCGACCCGTTCAACGCCGACGCCCCGGTGTTCAGCGTGAACCTGCCCCTCTACGCGATCCTGTTCGGCGCGGTGGCCCTGGGCATCGTGGTCGGCGGCGTCTTCACCTGGCTCGGCCAGGGCAAGACCCGGGCGAATGTGCGCTACCACCGCCGCGAGGCGACCCGCTACGAGCGCGAGGCGAACCGGCTGCGTGCCTACGCCCCGGAGAGCGAGACGCAGGGCCCCTACACGGTCCCCAACGCCAACCGGACCGCGCTGCCCGCGCCGCGCTGAGCCGCGCCTGTCAGCGTGCCGCCCGGACCGCGGCCACGAAAGCCGCGATCCTCTCCGGATCCTTGACGCCGGGTGCCGTTTCGACGCCCGAGGACACATCCACGGCTCCGAGCCCGGTCCGGGATAGAGCCTCGCCGACATTGCCGGCATCGAGCCCCCCGGACAGCATCGTGCCCGCCGGCAGGTCGGCACCGTCCAGGATCGTCCAGTCGAACCGGTGGCCGTTGCCGCCGGGGAGCGCGGCCCCGGCCGGCGGCTTGGCATCCAGCAGGATCCGGTCCGCCACCCCGGCATAGGCCGGGATTGCCGTGAGGTCGGCCCGGGCGGCCACACCGATCGCCTTCATCACAGGCCGGCCGGCGAGCGCGCGGATCGCCGCGACCCGCTCCGGGCTTTCGCGCCCGTGGAGCTGAATCAGGTCGGGATCGACCGCCTCGATCGCCGCCCGCACCACCGCGTCGTCCGGATCGACCAGGAGGACCACGCGTTCGGCGCGCCCCCGGGCCTGCGCCGACAAGTGCGACGCCTGGTCGAAGGCTACGTGGCGCGGACTTCGCGGGAAGTGGACGAGCCCGATCCAATCCGCGCCGGCCGCCAGAGCGGCTTCGACGGTCTCGGGCGTGCTGAGCCCGCAGATCTTGACGCGGGCCGGTGGGAGCGGGGCGGACATGGCGGCGGTATAGCCGATCTAGTACAGGACCGGCAGGTAGACGTTCGGGATCGGGAACCCACTGAACACCAGGCGCCCGTTAACGAGCTTCAGCGGCGGCAGGGGCTTGAGCGAGGCCGCATCCGCCGACGCCTCCGGCTCGGGTTGCCGGCCCAGGCCCAGCAGGCCGCCGACGAGCTGGCCGACCAGAGCGCCCTTGTCCGAGCCGAAGCGCTGGCCGACCACGCTGCCGATCAGGGCATCCATTCCGGCTGCCCGCAGGTCGAGCTGCCCGACGGGACGGTGGGCATCGTCCAGGGCGAGCGCGCCCTTCGCCTGGATGCGCTGGGCACCCTTGGCCAGGGACAACCCGGTCAGGTCGAGGGTTCCGCCGGCCTGCCGCCAGCGCTCCAGCTCCCGCGGCACCGGCCCGGTCCGCAGGACCGTGGCCTGGGTGAGCGTCGCGTCCAGGGACAGGTCGCCGGGCGCCGGATTGCCGGTGAGCGCGTCGAGCTGCGGCACGACGGCCTGGGCCAGGCGCAGGCTGACATCGACGGCGCCCTCGGATTCGTAACGGCCGGGAGTCGGCCGCGCGTGCAGCTCCAGATGCTGGCCGGTGACCGCGATCGGCCCCGGATCGGCGCCGGTGACGGTGACGTTCGGGCCGTCCACCACCAGGGAGGCGCGGGTGAACCCGTCCGACGCGCCGTGGACGCTGCCCTGGAGCTTGCTCCAGGCGGCGTCGCCGGTCAGCGCGCCCTGCTCGACGTGGAACGGCCCGGCGCTCTCGAACAGAACCAGGCGCGGCTGGTAGACCTGCGCCACCGCGGTGGACGGGCCGAGGCGGAACCGACCATCGGACCGCTCCAGGGTGACGGCGCTGCAGCGCAGCTCGATCCGGAACGGATAGCCGGTGAGCGACCGGTCGGCGCAGGTCCAGCTACGCCCGGCTGCCGCCTCCCGGGCGATCCAGCCATCGATCTCCGTCGCCGCCCGGCCCCGGACCCAGAACCAGCCGGCCGACCAAGCAACCGCGATCAGCGCGAGCAGGATATAGGGCAGGAACAGACCGAGCCGGAACCGTCGCGCCGTCTGCGCCCGTGAGGCCCGCGCATCAAGACCCGGCTGCGTCCGATCCTGAACCATGCATCCCGCTCCCCGTCATCCGCCCCGGATCACGGGGCTGCCGGCCCCGCCTTGAGGCCATGCACGGGGCAAAACTGGGGCGGCGCCGGGATCGGTCGACCGGCGGGCGGACCGATCCGCCCGACGGAACCGGTTTTTCGGCTCAGACTTGCGCCGGCTCGATCGTGTCGAGCTGCAGGTCGTTGACGATCGCCGTCCGCTCGGCCTCGTCATCGGCCAGGCGATGCACGTGCAGCTCCGTGGCGCCCCGCGTGCGCACCCGGTCGAGCCAGGTCCGCCGGAGATGGTCGCGCGGGCTCTCGTTCGAGGTCGCCACCGAGACCATCTCGGCGATGCCGGTATCGTCGCGCCGCACGGCGATCACCACGGCTTCCGCCATCTCGTCGAGATCGAAGGCGCCGGCCGGATGAACCCCAACCACGTAGCGCCGGCCCGAGCGCCCGCGCCAGGCCGAGAGCGGGAGGGCCGGCGTGCCGCGCAGGCCAGCGGTGGTCTTGAGGCGTTCTTCACGCACATCCTGTCTCCGCGTGCGATCGTCCTTCAGGTCGCGAAGCGCGGCCGACCAGGACAGGGCTCTTCTGTTCGCCATTTGTTCCAACCTACCGCGCGATATCCACAGGCGTCAAGCACAACGTTCCTGAGAAGGAATGTGGTGATCGCCCGCGTTATCCACAAGCGTCCGCAGGGGCCATCGTCATGGCGTGGCTGACGAAATTCGGCCCGCGGCCGTCCGGAACGATCAGCGGCGCTGCGCGGCTCCGGCCGGGGCTTCGGCGGCCGGAGCCGAATCGGCCTCGGCGGCAAACCCCTTCGGGCCGCCCTCCAGCAGGGCGTTGGATGCCAGCTCGAGCCGCTCCTGGGCCAGCGCCTGGAATTCCTGGCGGCCCATGCCCGGGGGGATCGGCTCCAGGAACTGGATCACGGCCTTCCCGGGCCGGCGGATGAGGCTGTTGCGCGCCCAGAACTGCCCGGTGTTCAGGCCCACCGGCAGGCAGGGCACCTTGAGGGCCATGTAGAGATGCGACAGGCCCTGCTTGTAGGCGGGCGGCGCCCCCACGGCCCGGCGCGTCCCCTCCGGGAAGATGATGAGCTGGCGCCCCTCCCGGATGGCGTCGGCCGCGGCCGCGTTCATCAGGCTCATCGCCCGGGCGCCCTTGGACCGGTCGATCGCCACCATGCCGCTGCGGGACAGGTACCAGCCGATCAGCGGGATCAGCAGCAGCTCGCGCTTCAGGATGTAGGCGAATTCCGGGAACACGGTGCAGAGCGCCAGGGTCTCCAGGGCCGATTGATGCTTGGCCGCCACCAGCAGCGGGCCGTTCGGAATGTTCTCGAGGCCGCGGAACTCGACCTGCATGCCGGCGACCACGCGCAGCAGCCACAGGGTCAGGCGGCCCCAGAGCCGGGCCAGCCGCAACACCGCGCGGCGGGAGACCAGCGTGGGCAGGCCGCCGAACGCCAGCAGCGTCGTCATGGCGTAGAAGCAGACGTTGAAGGCGAGGGAGCGCAGGGCGAGCATCGGAATCCGCTTCGTGGCGGTCCTCCTCTAGCGCGCAGAGGCGCCCGCGGCCAAGCGCGGACGGTCCGACACCGGACCGAACCGCTCATGCGCCACCGGCATGCGGCTCCGCACGCGAGAAGCCGGCGCTGCGCCCCGCGACCATCCAGTAGATCAGGCCGGCACTGGCGCCGACGACGAACAGGATCAGCGTCAGGCGCGCTTCCGCGGCGAGAAGGCCCGGCGCGGTGCCGGTCGTCTGCGGACGCACCGCGCCCCGCGCCAGCCAGGGCAGGGCGGCGGTCAGCAGGCCGCCCCCGGCGCCGTACCAGAGGTAACCGCGGCGCGCGAAGATCTCGCCGGCGAAACCGACCAGGGCGGGGGGCACGAACAGCAGGACGAACAACGCCTGCGCGAGGCCGGCGACCAGAAGGAGCAACCCTTCCGGCGGGAGACCGGCGGAGAGGTCGGACAGCGCCATGTCCACGCCGGCGAGCGCGCCGCCCGTGAGCCAGGCATTGGCCGTCGGGTCGACGAGCAGCGCCAGAACCAGGATCGCGGCGCCGGCCGGGACGGCGAGCAGGAGGGCGAAGGCTCCGAGGAGCAGGCGGCCGAGGACGTGCATGACAGGCTTCTACACCGAAGACCCCACGCCTTCGCAAAACGAAGCCGCGCCCGACCGGTCAGGGTCGGGCGCGGCTCTGAGATCCTGCGATCGTCAAGCTGCCGGCGGGACGACGTCCCGCCTCAGCCGTGGGCGGGGGCCGCCCCGCCATGGTCGCCGTGGGACGGCTTGCCGCGCAGGCGGCCGAGCCAGAGCGAGAAGTGGCGGATCACCACGTAGAAGACCGGGGTGAGGAACAGGCCGAAGAACGTCGCGCCGATCATCCCGAAGAACACCGCGGTGCCCAGCGCCTGGCGCATCTCGGCGCCGGGGCCGGTGGCGATCACCAGCGGCAGGGTGCCGAGGATGAACGCGAAGGCGGTCATCAGGATCGGGCGCAGGCGCAGCCGGCAGGCTTCCACCGCCGCCTCCACCGGGCCCCGGTGCTCGCGCTGCTCGATGTCGTGCGCGAACTCGACGATCAGGATCGCGTTCTTGGCAGCCAAGCCGATCAGCACGATCAGACCGATCTGGGTCAGGATGTTGTTGTCCTGCCCCCGGAACTGCACCCCGGCCAGAGCCGCGAGCACGCCGGTGGGCACCACCAGCAGGATCGCCATCGGCAGGGCCCACGATTCGTACTGGGCGGCCAGAACGAGGAAGACCAGGAGCACGCCGAGGGCGAAGACGGCGCCGGCGGTGCCGCTCGCGGCCTTCTGCTGGTAGGCGATCTCGGTCCAGTCGTAGGAGTAGCCCTCGGGGAGCGCCTTCTTGGCGATCTCCTCCATGGCGGTGAGCGCCTGACCGGTCGAGACGCCCGGCTTGGCCACGCCCTGGACCGGCACCGAGTAGTACAGGTTGAACCGCTGCACGATCTGCGGCCCGGTCACGTCGCGCACCGAGGCCAGCGTGCCCATCGGCACCAGCGCGCCCGTGGAGGAGCGCACCTTGATCTGCGAGATGTCCTGGATCGACGACCGGAACGCGGCGTCGCCCTGCAGGCGCACCTGGTAGATGCGGCCCAACGTGTTGAAGTCGTTCACGTAGGTGCCGCCGAGATCCGCCTGGACCGACGAGAACACGTTGGCGAGCGGCACGTTCAGCATCCGCGCGATGGTGCGGTCGATGTCGAGGAAGAGCTGCGGCGTCGCGTTGTCGAAGGTCGTGAACACGCGCTGCACGTCGGCGCTCTGGTTCGCCTGGGCGATCACCTCGCCGGCGGCGGCCATGAGCGGGCCGATCTCCGAGGATTGGCGGCTCTCGATCTGCAGCTTGAAGCCGCCGCCGTTGCCGAGACCGCGGACAGGCGGCGGCGGGATCACGATCACCCGGGCTTCCTGGATGTCGGAGGTCGCCTTGAGCACCTCGCCGGTGAGCACCGCGGCGCTGCGCCCTTCGCCGGCCCGCTCCTTGGCCCCGGTGAGCGTCAGGAACATCACGCCGGCATTGGTGGTGTTCGTGAAGGTTGCGCCGTCGAAGCCCGCGATGATGACGGCGTTGGCGATGCCGTGCACTGTACGCGCCTGCTTGGCGGCGCGCAGCATCACCTCGGTGGTCCGGTCGAGCGAGGAGCCCGAGGGGAGCTGCACGACGCCGATCAGGTAGCCCTGGTCCTGGTCCGGGATGAAGCCCGTGGGCGTCGTCTGGGCCAGGTGCAGGGTGCCGGCGATCACCGCCGCGTAGACCAGCAGCATCGCGCCCAGTCCGACGAACCCGCCGGTCAGGACGCGGATCGTCCGCCCGTAGAAGTTCGACGTGGCGTCGAAGGCGCGGTTGAAGCCGTTGGCAAGCCAGTTCACGAACCGGGTCAGGAAGAACTTCGGCTCCTTGCGCGCGTGGTGCGGCACGAGCAGCAGCTTACACAGGGCCGGCGACAGGGTCAGCGAGTTGAACGCGGAGATCAGGGTGGAGGCCGCGATCGTGAGCGCGAACTGCTTGTAGAACTGTCCCGAGATGCCCGGGATGAACGCGGTCGGCACGAACACGGCCGCGAGCACGAGGGCGATGGCGATGACCGCGCCGCCGACCTCGTCCATGGTCTTGTGCGCAGCGTCGCCCGGGGAGAGCCCCTCGGCCATGTTGCGCTCGACGTTCTCCACCACCACGATCGCGTCGTCGACCACGATGCCGATGGCGAGCACCAGCCCGAACAGGGTCAGGTTGTTGAGCGAGAACCCGAAGGCCGCCATCGCCGCGAAGGTGCCGATCAGCGACACGGGAATCGCGATCACCGGGATCAGGGCGGTGCGCCAGCTCTGCAGGAACACCAGCACCACGATGACCACGAGGCCGACCGCCTCGAACAGGGTCTTGTAGACCTCCTGGATCGATTCCTCGATGAACTCGGTCGGGTTGTAGGCGATGCGGTACTCGACGTCCGGCGGGAAGTTCTTCTTGACGACCTCCATCACCTGCTTGACCGAGGTCGCCGCCTCGAGGGCGTTGGTGCCGGGCCGCTGGAACGCGCCGATGCCCACCGCCGGCGTGTCGTTGAGGTAGGAGTTGGTCGTGTAGTCCTTCTGGCCCATCTCGACGCGGGCAATGTCCTTGACCCGGACGAGGCGCCCGTCCTGCGCCTTGATGATCACCTCGGCGAACTGTTCCGGCGTCTTGAAGCGGGCCTGCGACTGGACAACCAGCTGGAACGCCTCGCCCTTGGCCGCGGGCGGCCCGTTGAGCTGGCCGGCGGCCACCTGGACGTTCTGCTCCTGCAGGGCGGTGGTGACGTCGGTGACCGAGAGGCCGTAGGCGGCGAGCTTGTTCGGATCGACCCAGATCCGCTCGGCATATTCGTTACCGCCGAACACCGTGATGTCGCCGACGCCGTCGAGGCGCAGCAGCTCGTCGCGGATGTTCAGGTAGATGTAGTTGGCCAGGTAGTTCTGGTCGTAGGTCTTGTTCGGCGAGAGCAGGTGCACGACCAGCATGAGGTCGGGCGAGGCCTTGCGCACGGTCACGCCGAGGTTGCGCACGTCCGGCGGCAGGCGCGGCTGGGCGACCGAGAGCCGGTTCTGCACCAGCACGTTGGCGATATCGAGGTTGGTGCCGACCTTGAAGGTCACGGTCAGCAGCATGTTGCCGTCGTTGGTCGACAACGACGTCATGTAGAGCATGTTGTCGACGCCGTTGACCTCCTGCTCGATCGGCGTCGCGATCGTGGCGGCCACGGTCTCGGCATTGGCGCCCGGATAGGAGGCGCGCACGGTTACGGTCGGCGGCACGATCTCGGGATATTGCGAGACCGGCAGGCTCTCGTAGGCGACGAAGCCGAGGATCAGGAAGATGATCGACGTGACCGACGCGAAGATCGGCCTGTCGACGAAGAAATGGGCGAAACGCATCGGTCAAACCTCTGAGGCCCGCCGGTCACCCGGTCGGGGCCCTGCGTCGTCGAAGCGGCGCACGCGGCACGGCGTGCGCGAATGCCATCGTGTCGAGCCGGTCAGGCTCACGTCTTGCTCGGGGGCAGCTCGATCGTCTCCGGGGTGACCTTGGCCCCCGGACGGATGCGGGCGACGCCGTTGACCACCAGGGTCTCGTCGCCCTTCAGGCCGCTGCGGATCACCCGGTAGCCGTCCACCTTCGGACCGAGCACCACGTCCTTCTGCTGGATGACGTTGTCGGGCCCGACCACGTAGACGACGCGCTTGTCCTGGTTGGCGGCGACCGCCTCGTCGGGGATCAGCACGCCCTGGAACGGCTTGGTGGCCGGCATCGCGACGATGCCGAACAGGCCGGGCTTGATGAACTGATCGGCGTTCGGGACCGTGGCCCGCAGCAGGATCGTGCCGGTAGCGTTGTCGACGCGGTTGTCGACGAAGTCGAGAGTGCCCTTGCGGGTCGGCTTCGCCTCGCCGGACAACGAGATCATGATCGGCACGCCCTTACCCTGCTGGGTCTGGCCCATGCCGATGCCGAGGCTGTTCTGGTATTTCAGGAACGACTTCTCATCGACGGTGAAGCTGAACCAGATCGGGTCGAGCGACACGATCGTGGTCAGCATCGTCTGGTCGGCGCTGACGATGTTGCCCTCGGTGACGAGCCGCCGGCTGATCCGGCCGTTCACCGGGGCCTTCACCTCGCTGAAATCGTAATTCAGCTGCGCGTTGTTCAGCGCCGCCTGGGCGCTGTCGACGTCGGCCTGGGCGGTCAGCGAGGCCTGCCGGCGCTGGTCCGTGACCTGCTCGGAGATGTTGCCGCTCCGGGACAGGGTCTGGGCGCGCTCGAGGTCGGTCTGCGAGAAGGATTGCCGGGCCTTGGCCGAGGCGAGGGCGGCCTGGGCCTGCTCCAGCGCCGCCTTGTAGGGACGGCGGTCGATCACGAACAGAAGGTCGCCCTTCTTCACGTTCTGGCCGTCGATGAAGTTGATCTTCTCCAGGTATCCGGTGACCCGGGCCCGGACCTCGACGTTCTCGATCGCCTCGAAACGACCGGTATACTGGTCCTGCTCGACGATCTCGCGGACCACCGGCTTGGCCACCGTCACCTTCGGCGGCGGGCCGCCGGGTGCCTGGGCGTGAGCGATCGGTGCCAGGGGGCCCGCGACCAGGAAGCCGGCAGCGAGACCGGAGAGCACGGGGAAGAGACTGGAAAGCCGGCTGCGCATCGGGTCCTGCTGTCCGTTGGCCGACCCGTCGGTCGCACCGAGCTTGACGATAAATCCTTGGTGGGCGCGCCGTAACCCGCGCGCCCCGGTGCTTATTGTGCGAGAGCGCACATCACGGCCCCGTGAGGGCGGATTGTTTTACTCCGCTACTCGATTGCTTCGCCCGCGGCGTACCAATCCTTGAAGCCGCCCTTGTAGTGCTCGGAGATGTCGAGGCCCGCTTTCTGAGCGGCCATCAACGCGTGGACCGAGCGGATTCCCGACCCGCAGGACAGGACCGGGCGGCGGCCATCCGCGGCGATCAGGGCCGCGACGGCCTGCGGATCGAACGTGGAGAGCGGATGGGAAACGGCGCCGGGAATGTGCCCGGCCTCGTATTCGTGGTCCTCGCGCACGTCGATGATCAGCATCGTGCCATCGTTCAACCCACGCTTGACCGTCTCGCGATCGAGGTCGACCACCTGCATCGACAGGCTCTCCGTTCCGCCCAGCCGAAGGCCGGCCCTATGGACTGACGCTTTCCCTTATTCGTCAGGCCCGACCGGCGCAACTCACGGCGTTCCGCGCGGACCCGTCAGATCGCCGCGAGGGTCGGACCGATGGCCGCGAAATGCCCGTTCCAGCTCGGCGGCACGTAGCCGTCGAGGCGGCCGGCCAGTTCGGTGCGGAGCGGCGCGTTCCGTCGGGCGAGGGCTTCGATCGCCTGCTCCCAGCCAGGTCCGTCCAGCGGGTCGCAGAAATGGGCGACGCCGCCGGCGATCTCCCGGTGGACCGGGATGTCCGACGCCACCACGGGCAGGCCGGAGGCCGCCGCCTCGACGATCGGGATGCCGTAGCCCTCCGTGAACGACGGCATCAGTAGGGCCGTGCAGCTGCGGGTCAGCGCCGCGAGGCCGTGGGTCGAGAGGCCGGTGACCTCGATCGTGTGGGCGCGCACGCCGGGGCAGCGCTCGAGCATGTCGATGGCGCTCTCGGCCTCCCAGCCCCGGCGCCCCACGACGACCAGGCGGGGCGTCGCCGCCCCGTGCCGCTCGGCCAGCCGCCGCCAGATCTGGAACAGCAGCAGGTGATTCTTGCGCGATTCGATCGTGCCGCAGACCAGGAAGGTCGGGCGGTCCGGCTGGAGCCGGGGCCCCGAGCGGTCGAAAGCCGTCTCGACGCCGAGATGGCCCACCGCCACCGGCGGCCGGCCGAACCCTTCGGCCGCCAGGTGATCGAGGGTGCGCACGCCGGTATCGGCCGAGTTGACCAGGATCGCGGCGGCATGCCGGCCGACCGTGCGCATCCGGATCCGGTGGCGGTCGGCCTCGCCGGCACGCCCGTATTCGGGATGCGTGATCGGGATGAGGTCGTGGACGAAGAACGCCGCGCGCACGTCCCGCCGGTCGTAGAGCCAGTCGAACCGTCCGGGATTGTCGAGGCGCAGATGCGAGGTGTGCAGGTAGAGGGCATCCCGGGGCAGGGCCGCGAGCGAGCGCCCGCGCAGGGCGATGTCGGCTGCGGTCCGGGCCTGGATCCGGCGGCGCTGCGATCCGCCATTCCGTGGCGCCGGCGCCGATGGGGCGGCCGCCGCCGGGGCGCCGAGCCGCGCCGCAAGCCCGCGATAGACCGGATCCGAGAGCGCGTCCCGATCCTCGACCCAGCCCGCCGCCACCGCCTCGACGATGGCGAGGGCAAGCGCGCGGTCCAGCACCCGCGGCCCATACGCCGTCGAGACCACGCCCACGCCCGGCCCGGGCCGGCCGAGGAAGTGGCGGGCATAGGCGAGATCGACCCGGTCGATCCCTGACGGGCTGGCATGGCGCAACCGCGTGACGAGGCGCGTGAGATCGAAGGCGATCGGTCGGTCGGTCATGGTCCTCGTTGGCGTGGCGCGGGCGTTTCGGCGCGATGGTCGGGGGGCTGGCGCTCCCCGTACCCGTCCGGGCCGGAGAGGGCCAGCACCGCCGATCCGTCGCGGAGGGCTTGCGCGGGCCGGGCGCGACGGCTAAGAGCGCCGGGCCCACGTGGCGTCGGAGTGTAGCGCAGCCCGGTAGCGCACCTGTCTGGGGGACAGGGGGTCGTCGGTTCAAGTCCGGCCACTCCGACCATATTTTTTTTGGGACTGCGCGTTGGCGCCGGCCCGATCGACTAACCCCCATTCGATCGCCATCGTACCCTGGCTTCGCCGAGGGATTCGTGCGCGGGTTCAATCCGGCGGCGCGTAGGCTGAGCCATCGGCCGCGCTCAGCGGCGCTTCTACGTAGCGCCCGTGCTCCGGCACCGCGACCTCATCGAAACGCTCGGCCAAGGCGTGGAGCGCCCTGCGCATTTCGGGGCCCTGGAGCGGGCGGCCGTGGCCGGTGATGACGCACTCGGGTTCGAGGCCGGCGAGCGCCTGGACCGAATGGCGCGCCGCGCCCCAATCGATCGTCAGATACATCGGCGGCCCGTGTAGTTCGGGCTCCTGGACCGCCACCGCGTAGGCCGATTCCTGCGCCGTGGTGACGAAGGCGTCGCCGACGATCAGGGTGCGGTCGGCCTCGCGCCAGAACGAGACATGGCCCGGCGCATGGCCCGGCGTGTGAATCCAGCGCCAGCCCGGCATCGGCGGCACCGATCCGTCCCCCGGCAGATCCTGCAGGCGCCCGGACACGTCGACCGGTTTCGTCGGGAAGAGCGGCGACAGGCGCCCAAGCAATCCGCCGCCGACGCTCGGATCGGGGGCCGGGTAGGAGGCGCTGCCGTCGAGATAGGGCCGCTCCAGCGCGTGCGCGAAGACCGGGACATCCCACTCTTCGGCAAGATCCTCGAGCACGCCGACATGGTCGAAATGGCCGTGGGTCAGCACGATCGCGGCGGGCCGCGCGCCCGCGCCGAACCGCGCTTCGGCTGCCGCCATGATCGCGCCCTTGGCGCCCATCACGCCGGCATCGACGAGGACCCAGCCGCGGTCGCCGGCTCCGGGGGCGCCGACGAACACGGTGTTGACCAGCACGAGCCGCCGATAGGCGACGTCGCCGGTGATCGCGTGGGTGGAATCGTCCCGCTCGGCATCGCGGGCCGGATCGTCGGCGCGGGACTTCGGATCGACGGGAATCTGCTGGGCCATGCGGGGCTGCTCCCATGCGGGTTGCCCGAGCAGGCCGGTCTCGGCAGATCTGCTCGGGTCGTTGCGGCCGCGATGTTGTCCCGCCGCGGACTCGACCGCTCTGGCGTTGGATGCTTCGGCCGCTGGTGTACCGCAAACCGGGGTCGTAGAAGCGGGTTCCCGGAGCGCCGCGGGGCCGGCTCGCCGCAGCGGGATCGCGCACGGCGATTCCAACCCCATATGGACCCCATCGACGCCACCGCCGCAGGTCCCAGCATGGCACCGAGCCCGCTCGCCCTCATCGCGTCCGCCACCCTCGTCACCCTGGTCGCCACCGGCACGGGGGCGATCGTTCTGCAGCAGGGTTCCCAGTTCAGCCACCCTCGCCGGGTCGGCGGCAGCTTCGCCATGGCGGATCTCGACGGCAAGCCGGTCAGCCAGGCCGACCTGCTCGGCAAGCCCACCGCCCTGTTCTTCGGCTTCACCCATTGCCCCGAGGTCTGCCCGACGACGCTCGCGACCCTGTCGGCGGCGCTCGGCCGGATGGGCCGCGACGCCGACCGGCTCAACGTCGTGTTCGTCACCCTCGACCCGGAGCGCGATACGCCCGAGAGCCTGCGGGACTACCTGGCCGCGTTCGATCCGCGGATCCGCAGCTTCGTCGGAACGCCCGAGCAGGTCGCCCGCATGGCCGACGCCTACCACGTCGCCTACAAGCGCGTGCCGGTCCAGGGCGGCGACTACACGATGGAGCATTCCGCCACCGTCGGGCTGTTCGACAAGACCGGCCGGATGGTCGGCGAGATCGGCTACGGCGAGGACGAGGACCGTACCCTGTCCAAGCTGATCACCCTGGCGCTGCCGGGGCAATGCGCCCCCGGGGGCGGCGCCGCGCTGTGGGAGACCAACGGCCCCACCAACGCCTGCGGCCCGCGAAGCTGAACCTCAGCCGGCGCCGCGGTAAATTGCGCGGTCATTCCAGGGTGACTAGAGGGCGGGGCAGGTCGTCAGACCGGCGATTCCCGGAGGTTCGAGCTTGATCACGCGACGCGCCCTGACAGCTTTGGGCCTGCTGGCCCTCTCGCCCCTCGCGCGCCCCGCCCTGGCCGCATCCGGCGGCCCGCGCCTGGCCGCACCCGAGCCGATGGATTTCGACCGGCTGAAGACGCTGGCCCGCAGCCTGCGCGACCGGCCCTACGCGCCGCCCCCGGAGGCACCGGCCTCGCCGACGTTGGACGCGCTGACCTACGGGCCGCTCCAGGAGATCCGCTACCCGCCGGGGCACGCCCTGTTCCCGGAAAGCCCGTACCCGGTCACGTTCTTCCACCTGGGCAACTTCTTCCGGCATCCGGTGAAGATCTATGCGCTCGAAGGCGGCCAGGCGCGCGAGGTCCTGTATTCGCGCGACCTCTTCGCCTACCCGCCCGGCAATCCCGGCAAGGACCTGCCCGACGGCGCCGGCTTTGCCGGTGTCCGCTTCCAGAAGGTCCCGGCCGACCAGCCCGGCGCCGACGGCGACTGGCTGGCCTTCCTCGGGGCCTCCTATTTCCGTGCGGCCGGCGACGGGGCGCAGTACGGCGCCTCGGCCCGGGGCATCGCCATCGACACGGCGCCGGGACCGGGCAAGACGGAGGAATTCCCGGTCTTCACCCGCTTCTACGTCTCCCCGGCCGCGGACGGGGCGGTCACCATCCTGGCGCTGCTGGAAGGCCAAAGCCTCACCGGCGCCTACCGGTTCACCGCCCGGAAAAAGCCGCATGTGGTGATCGACGTCGCCTGCACGCTCTACATCCGCAAGCCGGTCGAGCGGTTCGGCGTCGCGCCGCTGACCTCCATGCTCTGGTATTCCGAGGGGATGAGCCGGTTCCTCGCCAGCGACTGGCGGCCCGAGGTGCACGATTCCGACGGGCTGCTGATGCGGACCGGCGCCGGCGAGCTGATCTGGCGCCCGCTCAACAACCCGCCGCGGCTCAGCGTCAGCGCCTTCGCGGACCGCTCGCCGAAGGGGTTCGGCCTGCTCCAGCGCGACCGGTCCTTCGACAACTACATCGACGACGGCTTCGAGGAGAACCGCCCGCATATCTGGGTCGAGCCGCAGGGCAATTGGGGGGCCGGCAGCGTTCAGCTCGTCGAGATCCCGACCCACCAGGAAACCGACGACAATATCGGCGCCATGTGGGTGCCGGCCGATCCGCCGGGCGCGGGGTCGGAGCGCAGCTTCGCCTACCGCCTGCACTGGCCGGTGACCGAGCCGGTCGCCACCGATCTGGCCCGCTGCGTCGCGACCCGGGCGACCAAGGCCTCCTGGCTCTCCGAGGCGGACAGGCGTGCGGGCCGGGCGAACCTCGTGCGCCAGTTCGTCCTGGAATTCGAGGGCGCGGCCCTGGCGGGTCTCAACCCGGAACAGGCCACGGTGGCGCTGACGCTATCGCGCGGCTCTGCCGAGGAGGTCGGGGCCACCTGGGCGCCCTACGGCAAGCCGAGCCCCTGGCGGGTATTCCTGAAGGTTTTCGCCGAAGGACCCGAGCCGGTCGAGATGCGGCTGCAGCTCAAGAACGGCGACCGGCTGCTCTCGGAGACCTGGGCCTACCAGTATTATCCGCAGGCGCCCGGCACGGTGCTGTAGGCCGACAGGCCGCTCCGCCGCATTGCCGGGCCGGCGCGGCCCTCTGTAGAAGGGTGATCCCGGGCGGCGTCACGCCGTCCCGCCGCATCCGAGGCCGTCATGAACGGCGAACCGCCGCCCGGCCTCAACCTGCCCGAGGCCCTGACCCGCCTGCTGAAGGCCCCGCGGAGCGCGATCTGGCCGACGCCCGAGGACCGGCACCGTCTGCGCCTCGGCCGCCAGCGGCCCCGCCAGCCGAGCAAGGCCGTGATGGGCGTCTGGATCTGGGCGATCCTGTACAACGTGATCGGCTTCGCGATCCTCGCGACCCTGTGGCGGACGATGCACTGACCCGATGAACGCACCCGAGACGCTTCGCTCCGCAGCGCACCGCGCGATCCCGATCGTCCTGCTCCTCGTGGGCCTCGCGGCGGCACCGGCCGGGGCGCAGACGCCGGACAGCGCCCTCAACGCCGATGACGGCACCGGGGCGGTCAAGGTCTGCTCGCCGGTGGCGATGCCCCGCTGGCGCTCGATGATCCCGGTCCCGAAGACCTGGACCTTCCTGGATTGCATGGGCTTCTCGGGCGAGATGGGCGCCAGCCATTTCCAGCTCGGCTGCGTGTTCGCCAACGTGACGCCGCACGCACAGAAATACGCCTGGGGGCCGGTCGTGCCGATCGAGAAGGCGGCCCTGGCCAAGCCGCAGCCGCCGATCCCGAATTGCGGCTGGTGATGCGCCCGATCAGCCTTGGCCGACGCGCGTGTCCGGCCAGTCCAAGGCGAGGGTGAGCTGAGCCCGGAAAACCACCGTGCCGGCCTCGTTCCGGACCTGCGCCTCCAAGTGCAGGTCGGCCAGATCGGTCCCCACGGCCGATGTCTGCGTCGCCCGAAGCGTGTCGTTGGCGACTTCCACCAGCGCTTCCGCTGCGGACCGGCAAGCTTCCCGCCGCCCGCAGAATTCGAGGCCCTCCTCGTCGCGGGACAGGGCCGTTCCGGTGATGAAGTCGGTGAAATAGCGCACGGCACACCGCCCCCGGAACCAAGCCTACAATTAGCCCGCCCGGATCATTATTGTCGTTAACCTGGGTCAAGGCGTGCCGCGCGGTCGCCATGCGCGATCGGAAGTCGTTTGACCATCGTCCGGGTGACGGGAAAGCGTTCAACCGGGAAACCGAGTCTGTTCCCGCGGGTTAATTGAAACAGACTCGACGCGTCGGCGCATCATCGTCTGAAAGCGTACATAGCCCCCGGACAAGCTCAATTTCGCTTGTGGTCGGGCGGCGGCCGTTTACCTCGAGTCCTTCGAGATCAGACAAGCTTCAGCGCCGGTAACCGAGAGACTGGCCGCGCTCTAGCACCGACTTTGGAGCGGAGCCTTGGATCGACCGAAGCAGGATGGCGTCCGCAATCGTCTGCTCCGTCTCATGCCACCCGAGGATTTCGCCCGTCTCGCGCCCGCGCTGGAAACCGTGTCGGTGCCGCTGCGCGAGTTGCTGATCCTGCCGCTTCAGCCGATCACCCACGCGCATTTCATCGAGGAAGGCATCGTGTCGCTGGTCGCCGACACGGTCGAGGGCCGGATCGAGATCGGGGTCATCGGCTACGAGGGGATGTGCGGCGCACCGCTCGTGCTGGGGGCCGACCGGACGCCGCACACCGCGCTCGTCCAATCCGACCTGGTGGCTCTGCGGCTCCCGGCCACGATCCTGCAGGCGGCACTCGACGAGAGCGCACCGCTGCGCAGCCTGCTCGGGCGATACGTCCAGAGCCTGATCGTCCAGGTCGGCCACACCGTCTACGCCAACACGGACCTCACCATCGAGGCGCGGCTCGCCCGGTGGATCCTGATGACCCACGACCGGCTGCAGAAGGACGAGCTGATCCTCACGCACGAGTTCCTGGCCATGATGCTCGGCGTCCGGCGTCCGGGGGTCACGACCGCGACGCACGTTCTCGAGGGCTCGGGCATGATCAAGGCCCGCCGCGGGCGAATCATCGTGACCGATCGCGACAAGCTGGAAGACTTGGCCGGGGACGCCTACGGGCCGGCCGAGGCCGAGTACGAGCGGCTCCTCGCGCAGGGCTGATGCGCCGGCCGTCGCGACCCGGTCGAGCTTGGCCCGGCGCCTGAGCGACCGCTGCCCTGGCGGGCACACGATCCCCATTCGGCCAAGCCGATAGGCGGCGCTGTGCTTCGAAGGAGCGACGCGTGAGGCCGATCACGGTCTCGCGGGATCCGCGCAAGCCTGACGATGCACGAACAGCGCTTCGTTAAAGCCTCGCCCTGAAACTGGGCGTCAGGCCGGCTGTGGCGCGCGCACAACGGATCCACGCCCTTCGACCTTTCCCGGCCCCGTTCGGCACCGACGATCTTTGACGCGCGCCGGCGATCGGGTTACAGGTGATCTCGCACGACAAGCAATAACCATGCCGCGAGCAGCGCAGCTCGGCTGGTCGATCACGCTGAAAGGGCATCGGGGCCTCGCATGAGTTTGGTGCAACGGCTGGAAGTGCGTCAGGGCCAGGCCCTGGTGATGACGCCGCAGCTCCTGCAAGCGATCAAACTCCTGCAATTGTCGCACCTCGATCTCGCCGCCTATGTCGAGGCCGAGCTGGAGCGCAATCCGCTGCTGGAACGGGCCGAATCCGAGGGATCGGGGCCCGCCGAATCCGCCGAGGCGAGCGGCCCGTCCGACGGAGCGGCCTCGGGTGGCGATTTCGACGCCGCCGACCCCGATTCGTGGCAGCCCACCGAACTCAATCCCAGCCGCGGCGAGATCGAGGCCGATTTCGACACCCGGCTCGACAACGTCTTCCCGGACGACGCGCCCATCCAGGCGCAGGAGGCCTCCGGCGGCGACATGCTCTCGCTGACGCCGCCCCCCTACGGCAGCAGCGGCGGCAGCTTCGATTCCGACGCGCCCGATTTCGAGGCCGCCCTGACGGCCGAGATCTCCCTGCGCGATCACCTGGCGAGCCAGCTCGATCTCGCGACCCGCAACCCGTCCGACCGGCTGATCGGCGGCTTCCTGATCGACGCGGTCGACGAGGCCGGCTACCTGCGCGAGACGGTGGAGGGCGTGGCCGAGCGCCTCGGCGCCGATCCCGCCACCGTGGCCCGGGTGCTGACCCTGGTCCAGAGCTTCGACCCGCCGGGGATCGCGGCCCGGGACCTCGCCGAATGCCTGGCGATCCAGCTGCGCGAGCGCGACCGGTTCGACCCGGCCATGCAGGCCCTGGTCTCGCGCCTCGACCTCGTGGCCAAGCGCGATTTCGGCGCCCTGCGCCGCCTCTGCGGGGTCGACGACGAGGATCTCGTCGAGATGCTGGGCGAGATCCGGCGGCTCGATCCCAAGCCCGGCCGCGCCTTCGGCTCGAGCGCCGTCGAGGTGCTGATCCCGGACGTGTTCGTGCGCGCGGCCCCGGACGGGTCCTGGCTGGTCGAGCTCAACGGCGAGGCGCTGCCCCGGGTCCTGGTCAACCAGAGCTACTATGCCCGCGTCGTGCGCGGCGCCTCGGCCGACGGCGACAAGGCGTTCCTGTCGGAGGCGCTGCAGAACGCCAACTGGCTGACCCGCTCCCTGGAGCAGCGCGCCCGCACGATCCTGAAGGTCGCCACCGAGATCGTGCGCCAGCAGGACGGGTTCTTCGTCCACGGCGTCACGCATCTGCGCCCGCTGAACCTGAAGACCGTGGCCGAGGCGATCGGCATGCACGAATCGACCGTGTCCCGGGTCACGTCCAACAAGGCAATCGGCACCAGCCGCGGCACCCTGGAGATGAAGTACTTCTTCACCGCGGCGATCCCGGGCGCGGCCGGCATGGCGGCCCATTCGTCGGAAGCCGTGCGCCACCGGATCAAGCAGCTCGTGGATGGCGAGACGCCGGACGACGTGCTGTCGGACGACGCGCTGGTGCAGAAGCTGCGCAGCGAGGGCGTCGACATCGCCCGCCGGACCGTGGCCAAGTACCGGGAATCCCTGCGCATCCCGAGCTCGATCGAGCGCCGCCGCGAGCATTACGCCCACGGCTCCGCCCATCACGGGGCGCTGGCCCTGCGCTGAGATCCGGCGGGACGGTCTTGCGTCGCGGCGGCGTCCGGCCCATCGGTCGCGCGCCGAATCACGATTCCTGGACCCGCGATGACTTCTCCCGCCACGCCCCCGCGCAGCCTCACCGCCATCGTGCTCGCGGCCGGGAAGGGCACGCGGATGCGCTCGGACCTGCCGAAGGTGCTCCACCGGATCGCCGGGCGGACCATGCTGGGCCACGTGCTCGCGGCCGTGCAGGCGGCGGGCGCCGGCCGGATCGCCGTGGTCGCCGAGCCCGGTCGCGAGGATGTCGCCGCCGAGATCGCCCGGGAGGCGCCCGGCGCGCAGGTGTTCCCGCAGGCCGAGCGCCTGGGTACCGCCCACGCCGTGCTCGCCGCCCGGGCCGTGCTCGAGACGCCGGACGACGACGTGGTCATCGCCTTCGGCGACACGCCGCTGATCAGCGCCGAGACTTTTTTGCGACTCCGCGCGCCGCTCGCCGACGGCGCGGCGGTGGCGGTCCTCGCCTTCGAGAGCCCGGTCCCGACCGGCTACGGCCGGGTGCTCACCGAGGGCAGCCGTGTCCTGGCGATCCGCGAGGAGAAGGATGCGAGCCCCGCCGAGCGGGCCGTGACCCTGTGCAATGCCGGGCTGATGGCCCTGTCGGGGCAACACGCTCTGAAGTTGCTGAGCCGCATCGGCAACGACAACGCCGCCGGCGAATATTACCTGCCCGACGCGGTGGCGCTCGCCGTCGCCGAGGGGCTCACGATCACGGTCGTGCCCGTGGACGAGGCGGAGGCGCAGGGCGTCAACGACCGGGTCCAGCTCAGCATCGCCGAGGCCGCGATCCAGGCCCGGCTGCGCCGCAGCGCCATGCTGGGCGGCGCCACGCTGGTCGCCCCCGAGACGGTGTTCCTGAGCCACGACACGATCCTGGGACGCGACGTCGTGGTGGAGCCGCACGTCGTGTTCGGGCCGGGCGTGCGGGTTGCGGACGGCTGCACGGTGCGGGCCTTCGCCCATCTGACCGACACCGTGCTGGAGGCGCGCGTGCGCATCGGGCCGTTCGTGCGGCTGCGCGGTCATGCCGTCCTCGAGACCGGTGCCGAACTCGGCAATTTCGTCGAACTCAAGAACGCCCATATGGGGCCGGGCGCCAAGGCCGCGCATCTGACCTATCTCGGAGACGCAGAGATCGGCGCGAAGGCCAATATCGGCGCCGGCACGATCACCTGCAATTACGACGGCGTGCTCAAGCACCGGACCAATATCGGTGCCGGCGCCTTCATCGGCTCGAACTCGGCGCTGGTGGCGCCGGTGACCGTGGGGGAGGGGGCCTATGTGGCCTCAGGCTCGGTCATCACCGACGACGTGCCGGCAGACGCCATGGCGGTCGCCCGCGGCCGACAGGCGGTGAAGCCGGGCTGGGCGAAGCTGAAACGGGCGGCGCTGCTCGCCGAAAAGGCGCTGCGCGGGGGGCGCTGAGGCGCGCTGGCCGAGGTCTGCTCCCATCGGCGCGATCGTGTGATGGTCGATCGCGACCCGTGTCGGTCGCCCGATATTGTCGGCTCCGGATGACAACGGACCTTGGCTTTCCCTTGGGGACCGGACGTTCCGTTCCCGCTCCATCGCGACCGGTCAGGCAAAAAGCCAGCGGCCAAGCATGCGACCGAACGGGAACGTGAAGAACCCCGCGATCAGGAGAGCCCCCGTGATCGGCGACAACGCCGTGTAGCGTTGGGCATCCACCCGATGCAGGCGAGCGTGCCAAGCCAGCATCGGAGCCAGGGTGAGTGCGATGAAGGGGCCGCGCGTCCCGAAGGCCACCCCTGGGTTCGGTATCGCCCGGAGAACCGCCGGCGCCGCGGCAGGGAATGGCTCAACCTGACAGCGATGCCCGGGGGACGGCTGTGCTTGACGGGCATCGGCGTAGCTGGGACACGGCCGCCTTTCCGGACATCGACCCGCACGATGCTGCTCAACCGCGTGTTTCCCGTCTGCGCCGTCCTGGCCGCAGCCACCGCCTACGTCGCGCCGGACATGTTCCTCCCGATACTCCCGCACGTCGCCGTGCTGCTGGCCGTGATCATGTTCGCCCTCGGGGTGACGCTGACGCCCGCGGATTTCGGCCGGATCCTGGCCCGGCCCGCGCCGGTCGCGACCGGCGTCGTGGTCCATTACCTCGTGATGCCCGCCGCTGCCTGGGCCATCGCCCACGCCCTCGGCATGGGCACGGAGCTCACGACCGGCATGGTGCTGGTCGGCAGCGTCGCCAGCGGCACGAGCTCCACCCTGATGGTCTACATCGCCGGCGGCGACGTCGCCCTGTCGGTGACGGTCGCCGTCGCCTCGACGCTGGTGGGCCTCGTGGCGACACCGCTCCTGGTGCGCTTCTACGTCGACGCCGCCGTGCCGGTGGATGTGGCGGGGCTCCTGACCAGCCTTGTGGAGATCGTGGCCGCGCCCGTGGCCGCGGGGCTGGCGCTCAACCGGCTCGCGCCGCGTCTGGTCGGGCGCTTCGAGCGCGCGCTGCCCGTCGTGTCGATGGCCGCCATCCTGCTGATCATCGGCGCCGTGGTGGCCGGAAGCCGGGCGAGCATCGCCGCGGTCGGCCCCCTCGTGCTGCTGGCCGTAGCGCTGCACAACGGAGCCGGCCTGGTCTGCGGCTACTGGAGCGGGCGCCTGCTCGGCTTCGATGAGAGCACCTGCCGGACCCTGGCGCTGGAAGTCGGCATGCAGAATTCCGGCCTCGCGGCGGCACTGGGCAAGCTCTATTTCTCACCGCTGGCCGCCCTGCCGGGGGCGGTCTTCTCCGTATGGCACAACCTGTCGGGATCAATCCTGGCCGGCCACTGGTCGGGCCGGAACGGGGCTATCGCCGCGCGCGGGACCGCGCCGCGATAAGGCACCCGCGGCGGCGCCCCCCCCCCGCGGCCACAGCCCTTTCGCCGGGGCTGGCCCTGTGCGGCCCTGATCCGGTACACGTCCCGCTTGGCTCGGCGGTGAGCGAACGGCCCGGACCTTGCGCGGCCGGTCCGCGCGCGGCCACCCGGGCGTCAAAACGAGAGACACTTCCATGTGCGGCATCGTCGGCATCGTCGGGCGCGACGCGGTGGCGGGGCAGGTGATCGAGGCCCTGCGGCGGCTCGAATACCGCGGCTACGATTCCGCCGGCATCGCCACCCTGGAGCACGGGCAGCTGGCGCGCCGCCGCGCCTCGGGCAAGCTGGTCAACCTCGAGGAGCGGCTGGAGCGCGAGCCGCTCACCGGCACGATCGGCATCGGCCACACCCGCTGGGCGACCCATGGCCGGCCCAACGAGACCAACGCCCACCCGCACGCCACCAAGCGGCTCGCCGTCGTCCATAATGGCATCATCGAGAATTTTCGCGAATTGAAGCACGAGCTCGAGGCCGACGGCGTCGTCTTCGAGACGGAGACCGACACCGAGGTCGTCGCCCAGCTGGTCAGCCGCAACATGGACCGGCAGATGAGCCCGGTCGATGCGGTCGCCGCCGCCCTGCCGCGGCTGCGCGGCGCCTTCGCGTTGGGCTTCATCTTCTCCGGCGAGGAGAACCTGCTGATCGGCGCCCGCCACGGCGCGCCGCTCGCGGTCGGGTTCGGCCAGGGCGAGACCTATCTCGGCTCGGACGCCCTGGCGCTCGCGCCCTTCACCGACGCGATCACCTATCTCGACGAGGGCGACTGGGCGATCCTGACCCGGGACGGCGCCGAGATCCGCGACCAGTCCGGCGCCCGCGTCGAGCGCCCGCGGCAGAAGATCGCCACGCAGGCCTACCGGATCGACAAGGGCGAGTACCGCCACTTCATGGCGAAGGAGATCCACGAGCAGCCCGAGGTGGTGGGCCGCACGCTCGCCCACTACGTCGACATGGCCAACGGCCGGGTGATGCTGCCCGAGGCGCTGCCCTTCGACTTCGCCAAGCTCAGCCGCGTCTACATCACCGCCTGCGGCACGGCCTTCTATGCCGGGCTGGTGGCGCGCTACTGGTTCGAGCAGGTCGCGCGCCTGCCGGTGGAGATCGACGTCGCCTCCGAGGCCCGCTACCGGGAGGCGCCGCTGGAGAAGGACGGGCTGACGCTGGTGATCTCGCAATCGGGCGAGACCGCCGACACCCTGGCCTCGCTCCGCTACGCCAAGAGCCAGGGCCAGCACACGCTGTGCGTGGTCAACGTGCCGACCTCGACCATCGCGCGGGAATCCTCCGTGGTGATGCCGACGCTCGCCGGCCCCGAGATCGGCGTCGCCTCGACCAAGGCGTTCTCCTGCCAGCTCACCGTGCTGCTGTGCCTGGCCATCGCGGCCGGCCGCGCCCGCGGCACCCTCGACGCCGCCGGCGAGCGCCGGCTGGTCGACGCGCTGATCAAGGCCCCGGGCCTGATGGCGGAGGCGCTGACCCGCGAACCGGAGATCGAGCTCCTCGCCCGGGACGTCGCGAAGGCGCGCGACGTGCTCTATCTCGGCCGCGGCACCAGCTACCCGATGGCGCTGGAGGGCGCGCTGAAGCTCAAGGAGATCAGCTACATCCACGCCGAGGGCTACGCCGCGGGCGAGCTGAAGCACGGGCCGATCGCGCTGATCGACGAGAGCGTGCCGGTGATCGTGATCGCGCCCCACGACGCGGTGTTCGAGAAGACGGTCTCGAACATGCAGGAGGTCGCCGCGCGCGGCGGGCGCATCGTGCTGATCGGCGACGCCAAGGGCGCGGCCGAGCACGGGCTCGACACCATGGCCACCGTGACCATGCCGGACCTCGACGCCACGGTGGCACCGATCGTGTACGCGGTGCCGATCCAGCTGGTGGCCTACCACACCGCGGTGTTCATGGGGAAAGACGTCGACCAGCCCCGGAACCTCGCCAAGTCGGTCACCGTGGAGTAGCCGCACGGGCGATCAGGGAATCCGTCGCCCCGGCAGATGAACGACGCGCGGAACAAGACGGCCGGGTGAGAGGATCCAGCAGGCACCGCGCTTCGGGCTTCCAACGAGCGCGGTGCCGTGGCGCATTCGGCGGTTCACCGAGGCGTCATGGCATGGCCGATACGGCTAGACATGGACGCGCGAGAATCGAGGCTATCACTGCCCGCGGGAGCGAGCGTATCTGACAGAGCGGGTACGGATGGGTCGGTATGGCCCGGCCGCTCGGTTCAGATGATCTTGAGACGCAGATCGCGCGACTTCTGCGTCCGTCATGACCACTGCCAGCGGTCCGCCCGTCAGAGTGGGCTTGCCGAACCGACGGCCTCCGCCTGACCGAGGCAAACCGGCACGACAGCGTGAAGACCGCTACCGCGCCGTAGGCGTGCGGGCCGCTGACAGCCCGACATCGTGGATCGACGATAGGGGCCAGCGGCACCGACCCGGCGCGGCTCATTGGGTCGGATGAAGCTATCGTCTTAAGTTTGGGTGCGCCCGCCAATTTCACGCGTGGGGCGAAGCCGCGCCGTCTTCCGCGAGCCCCGACAGATCCCGCTCCTCCGGCGTGAGCGGCGGCACCACGGACGTTCCCGTCCGCGCCGAGATCAGCGCCGCCTCGATGCAGGCCATCACCTGAAGCGCCTCGAGGGCGACGGTGTGGTCGATGGCGCCTTGCGCGACTTGCCGGGCGACGCCCGCGTAGTAGTGCCGCTGATCCCCGGCAACGGCAGGCGCGTGCGTCACGGCGCCGGTGCCGTCATGGATGGCGACCCCGTCCGGGTCCTCGCCCCAACCCGGTGCGCCCGGAGCGAGGCCGGCCAGGAGTTGCTGCTCCTGGATGTCGAGGCGCTGCTTGACGAGGCTGCCGGCCTCGCCGTGGACGAGGAAGCGGGGCGATCCGCCGGCGACCAGCATGCTGGCCTGCAGGACAACGCGCAGGTCCGGATAGTCGAGCACGACATGGGCCCAGTCGTCGGACAAGGCGCCCTGGCGCAGCCGCGCCAGGTTCGCGGTGATCCGGTCGGGCAGGCCGAACAGCTGGAGCGCCTGATCCACGACATGGGGCCCGAGATCGTACCAGATGCCGCCGCCAGGGCCGGCCCCTTCCCGCCAGCGGTCGCGGACCAGCGGGCGGAACCGGTCGAAATGCGACTCGACGTGCCGGACCTTGCCGACGCGACCCTCCGCGATGGCCGCCCGGACGGTGAGATAGTCGCTGTCCCAGCGCCGGTTGTGGAACACGGACAGCATCCGGTCCCGGTGCCGTGCCAGCGCAACCAGGTCCCGCGCCTCGGCGAGGTCGAGGGTGAAGGGCTTGTCGACGACCACGTGCTTGCCGGCTTGCAGCGCCAGCCGGGCCAGGGGCGCGTGGGTGTCGTTCGGCGATGCGATCACCACGAGGTCGACGTCGTCCGACGCCGCGACCGCGGCGGGCTCGGCGATGACGGTCATACCGGGCAGGTCGGACCGGACCTTGGCCGGGTCGCGCGAGCCGACCACCCGAAGGTCGAGCGCCGGAACCGCCCGGATCAGGGGGGCGTGGAAGGTCTTGCCGGCATAGCCGTAGCCGATCAGGCCGACGCGGATCGGTGCAGGTGCGCTCGCCATTCAGGTCTCGTCCGGCCCGGCCATCGGGACGGCGCGATGATAGCCGCGCGACCGCCCGGGTTCACCACCTCCGACGCATGGAGCATCGTCCGGCCGTTCAATCGGAGGCCGCCACCAGCTCATGCCCCACCGTCATCACGAGCGCAGCGAAGTGACCCCGCGATGCGCCACCTTCGGGGATCGCGCGCTGCCCTGGGTTGCTTCGCCGCGCTCGCAATGACGGCGCGGCGCACCGGCCGTCGCGTGAGACGGGTGTCCCGTGCGCCCGCTGCCCAGGCCCGTCCCTAGAACCGCGCCGTCAGGAACAACCGCACGTTCCGTCCCGGCAACAGGATCTCGTCCTTCTTGAACGAGGTCGAGTTGCGGATATCGGCGTCGAGCAGGTTGCGGCCCTGCACCCCCAGGGTGATCGCGCTCGCTCCGTAGACCGTCGGATCGACCAGCTTCGTGTAGCTCAGCTCGGCGCGCAGGTCGTCGTAGCCCGGGGTGGGGGTCTCGAACAGGGCGGTCGCCTGGTGGTCGAAGGCGTGGAGCAGGTTCACCCGGGCGAACCAACCGTCCGCCCGCAGGTAGACGCCGCCGCCGAGCCGGTAGGGCGGGATGCGCGGCACGTTGGTGCCGTTGTCGAACTGGGCGCGCACGAAGTCGAACTGCGCCTCGATGCCGGCAAAGCCGTTACCCACCGGCAGGACGTCGTACTGGCCGATGATCTCGGCGCCGTAGAAGGTGGCGTTCTGCTGCTGGTAGACGACCTGCCGGTTCTCGGTGCCGCTGCCGCAGGAGGCGAAATCGTCGTCGCAGGCCAGCCCGGTGAAGTTGCGGTAGATGAAGCCGGTATAGCGCGTGTAGTAGCCGGTGGCGTCGAGGCGCAGCGGGCCCTCGGCCCGGCGGATGCTGGCCTCGACCGTCCGGGCGCGCTCCTTCTTGAGGTCCGGATTGCCGATCTCGAAGGTCGCGGTGGCGTCGTGCGGCCCCTGTGAGAACAGCTCGTAGCCGGTGGGTCCGCGCTCGACATAGGAGCCGTTGAGGCTCGCCACGAAGCCGAAGGGCAGGTCCTGGAGGGCGCCGATGCTGGCGCTCTTCGGGGCGAAGCGCCGGGTCCGAGCGTATTGGAGCGGGTCGAGCCCGTCGACCGGGGTGAAATCCGTCGGGAATTGCGCCGCCGTGCTGGACAGCCGGTCGACCTCGTAGCGCCCGGCCGCCTGAAGCCGCGTACCGGGGCGCAGCTCCAGCTCCTCGAACAGGTAGACTGCGTTGGCCCGGGACTCGGTCTTGGGCAGGAACGATTCGAGCTGCGTGTTGATCACCCGCCGGTCCGACTGGAAGCCGAGCGCGCCGGTCAGCACGCCGAACGGGGTCTCGACCGGGACGTGCTGGAGCTCCAGGCGCCCCTCCGCCTCGCGGTTCTTGAAGATCGCCTGGACGCCCTCGATCCCGTCCTCGCCGATGCCGACCTCGTTGTGGCGGTAGACCGAGTAGCCCGCCCAGTAGCGGATCACCTCGAACGGTCCGTCGAGCGGCCGGTACTCGCCCCGCGACAGGACCCGGTCCTGGTTCGGGGTGAGGCGGGTGCGGTCCTGCTCGGCGGTGCCGCCCGGGATCGCGTAGATCGCGTCGTAATGGCTGAACGAGATGCCGACGAAGCCGCGGTCGCCGATCGCCGAGATGCCGACCGCGCCGCCCTGGGACTCGTTGTAGGAGTTGCGCTGGATCCCCCCGGGGATCGCGTAGCTGTCGTTGGCGGTCCTGAACCCGTCGGCATGGACCGCGATGCCGTCGCCGCCGGCATCCACGGTCGCGGCCCCGAGCCGGCCGTTATCGACGCTGGAGAAGCCGGTGGTGACCTGCCCCTGCACGCCGTTCGCCGGGATGAAGGTCGGCACGCGGTTGTTGTCGGCCGACACCACGCCGCCGATGGCACCGGAGCCGTAGCGCAGGGTCGCGGGGCCGCGGATCACCTCGATCCGGTCGGCGACCAGCGGGTTCACCGGGACCGCGTGGTCCTCGCCGAGATCCGAGACGCCGCCGTTGACGATGCCGTTCTCCTGAATGCGCACCCGGGCATTGTCGAGGCCGCGGATGATCGGCCGCGAGGCCGCGCCCGGCGCGTAGGTGGTGGACGAGATGCCGGGCCGGTCGAACAGGGCGTCGCCCAGGGTCCGAGGCTGGTCGCGGGCGATCTGATCCTGCGTCACCACGGTGACGGGCGAGAACGTGTTGGTCGCCACCGGCAGGATGCCGGTCTGCAGCGGTGCCGCGGGCGCCGCGACGGGCTTGGTAGCCTGGATCGGACTGGGGCTGGTGACGCTGATCTCGTCGAGGGCGACGGCCTTCTGCGCCTGCGCCGGAGCGGCGAACAGGCTGGCAGAGAGGGGCGCCGACAGGATCGTGCCGGCCAGGACGGCGTGGCGGAAAGTCGGGGTCATCGAGACTCACACAGTGTTATATCGTTTCATTCACGCGCCGCGAGGAACGGAAGCAAGCGCCGATCACGCGGGCCGTCGCGTTCGGCCGGAAACGTTACATTGTTACAACACTTGGTCTGAGCGCCGCCCGCGCGTCGCCCGACGCAACGTTGACATTGTAACGTTATAACGTTTTTCTTGGGGCATGACACAGCCTGACCTTCGGCTTCCCGTCACCGTCCTCTCCGGCTTCCTCGGGGCCGGCAAGACGACCCTGCTCAATCATGTCCTGAACAATCGCGACGGCCGCCGGGTCGCCGTGATCGTCAACGACATGAGCGAGGTGAACATCGACGCCGACCTCGTGCGGGCCGGCGGCGCGGATTTGTCCCGGACCGACGAGACGCTGGTCGAGATGACCAACGGCTGCATCTGCTGCACCCTGCGGGACGACCTGCTCGACGAGGTCCGCCGCCTGTCCGAGGCGGGCCGGTTCGACTACTTGCTGATCGAGGGCACCGGCATCGCCGAGCCGCTGCCGATCGCCTCGACCTTCGCGTTCCGGGACGAGGCCGGCCGCTCGCTCTCGGACGTCGCCCGCCTCGACACCATGGTCACCGTGGTCGACGCGGTGAACCTGCTGAAGGATTACGGCTCGGCCGCCTTCCTGCGCGAGCGCGGCGAGACCGCCGGGGCCGAGGATACCCGCACCCTGGTCGACCTGCTGGTGGAGCAGATCGAGTTCGCCGACGTGGTGGTGATCAACAAGGCCCGGGACGTCTCGGCCGAGCACCTCGCCCTGGTCCGCTCGGTGGTGCGCGGCCTGAACGCCGATGCCCGCATCTTGGAGACCGATCACGGGCGCGCGCCGCTGGACGCGATCCTCGATACCGGACTTTTCGATGAAGAGAAGGCGCAGGCCCACCCGCTCTGGTTCAAGGAGCTCTACGGCGCCCACGACCACGTGCCGGAGACGGAGGAATACGGGATCTCGTCCTTCGTCTACCGCGCCCGGCGGCCGTTCGATCCGGAGCGGTTCAACGCCTTCGTCAACGCGACATGGCCGGGCCTGATTCGGGCCAAGGGCCATTTCTGGCTGGCGACGCGGCCGGATTGGGTGGGGGATTTCTCGCTCGCGGGCGCTGTGGCGCGGATCTCCGCGATGGGGTTCTGGTGGTCGGCCGTGCCGCGTCGGCGCTGGCCGGAGGCGCCCGAGTTCCGGCAGCGCCTCGACACGGTCTGGAGCGAGGTCTGGGGCGACCGCCGCCAGGAACTGGTCTTCATCGGCACCGGCATGGACAAGGAGGCCCTCACCGCCGCCCTGGATGCCTGCCTGGTCGAGACCGGCGAGGATGCGGCCTTCGACCCCGAAGCCTATCGCCACCTGCCGGACCCGTTCCCGGCCTGGCGGCGCGCGGCCTGACGCGTCGCCTCAGACCGCGATCGCCTCGGCCTCGTCCTCGGCCTCGATCTCGGCGTCGACCTCGGTGATCTGGCCGGAAGCGCCGGCCGCCTCGGCGAGGCCGCGGGCGGCCTTGCGCAGGAGCTTGCGCAGGCGACGCCGGTCGGTCTTATCGAGATGGTCGAGCAACTCGGCCTCGACCTCCTCCTGGATCCGCTCGATCGCCTCGGCCTTGGCCAGGCCGGCCTCGGTGAGCTGAACCCGGACCACGCGCCCGTCGCCCGATTCGGCCCGGCGCTCGACGATGCCCAGAGCCGCCAGCCGGGTGACCGTCTTGGAGGCGGTGGGCGGGCGTACCCGCAGGAGGGCGGCGAGGTCGCCCATCGTCATGGTGCCGGCCGCGGCGAGCGCCTGCACCACCTGTTCCTGCCCGGCGAACAGGCCGAGCTTCGCCAGCCGGTCGCCGGTGCGGGCCCGGTGCAGGCGCGCGGCCTGGACCAGGGCCCAGCCGACGCTGCGCACGCCGGGCGGCCGCATCTTCTTGGACGACCCTTCCGAGGCGCCCGCATCCTTGATCTCACGATCACGTTTCTGCTTGTCGCCCACCGGAGCGCCCGCATCTATGCCGGCGGCCGCCGGACCATCCTGAAGCTGCACGATCCACCCCCATCACACGGCCGCCCGGGATCCTGTGGCGCGGGCCGGTGACGCTGCGATGACGGGGATGGATAAGCGCCCGTCTCAGCAGGACATCAGGCGTTTCAGGCGGTCCAGGATGTCCTCACCCGTGCAGGGGCGGGCGATGAAGTCGGCATGGGCCGGCATCCGGGCCGGATCGGGAGCGGCCCGACCCGACACGATCAGAATCGGCAGTTGCGGCCGGGCCTCGGCCACCGCGCTCGCCAGATCGAACCCGTCGGTCTTCCCCGACAGCTGCACGTCCGTCACGAGCCCGCAGATGTCCGGGCGCGCCTGAAGAATGCTGAGCGCCCGCTCGGCGGAGGCGCATTGCACCGTGTCGTAGCCACCATCCTCGAGCACGTCCCCGAGGTCCATGATCGTCAGCGCCTCGTCCTCGACGAGGAGGATCACCGGCCGATCGCCGCCCGAAACCGTCTGCTCGCTCGCCACTGTGCACTCCCTCCGGCAGCGTCCGGCCGCGGGGGCCACCGCACGCATTGTCCGTCGTGAGCCCAACGGCAGAAACGGTTCCAGGTTGCAGGCTGTCGCGGCGGCACCGCCCGGGATCGTCAGCCCGATGTCTTCAGGACAAAGCCGCAGCCTTCCCGGGGATGACGGCGACGAGCGCTGCGATCAGCCGGTCGAGATCCGCCTCCGGGATGGTCAGGGCGGGGGTGAGATAGACGATGTCGCCGAACGGCCGCACCCAGACGTCCCGCGCGAGGAAGGCCGCCTTCAGCGCGGCGAGGTCGGGCGCTGCCGTGAACTGCACCGCCCCGATGGCGCCGAGAACCCGGATATCGGCGATCCCGGGCAGGCCCTTAAGCTCAGCCAGCCCCTCCGTCAGGCGGCGCGCGATGGCGCCGGCCTGATCGAGGCGCGGTTCGGACTCGAACAGGTCGAGGCTGGCATTGGCCGCCGCGCAGGCGAGCGGATTGGCCATGAAGGTCGGGCCGTGCATCAGCGCCGCCGCCGGATCCTCGGACCAGAACGCCTCGAACACCTCCGTCCGGGCGACCGTGGCGGCGAGCGCCATCGTGCCACCGGTGAGGGCCTTCGACAGGCACATGATGTCCGGCACGATCCCGGCCTGCTGGCAGGCGAACAGGCTGCCGGTGCGGCCAAACCCGGTGAAGATCTCGTCGGCGATCAGCGGCAGGCCGTGGCGGCGGGCGAGGCGTGCGACCGTGGCCAGCACCTCCGGCGGGTGCAGGATCATGCCGCCCGCGCCCTGGACCAGGGGCTCGACGATCACGGCGGCCAGCGTCTCGCGATGGGCGGCGAGGGCCGCATCGAGCGCCTCGGTCTCGGCTTGGCTGCGCGGCAAATCACAGAAAACCTGGCTGGGCAGGTAGGCGCCGAAGCGGCGATGCATGCCCTCCTCGGGGTCGCAGACCGACATCGCGCCCATCGTGTCGCCGTGATAGCCACCCCGGAAGGCCAGGACCCTGGTCCGCCCGCTCACCCCGCGGTTGAGCCACATCTGGGCCGCCATCTTCAACGCGACCTCGACGGCGACCGAGCCCGAATCGGTGAAGAAGACGTGGTCGAGATCCCCCGGCAGCAGCGCGGCGAGCCGTGCCGCCAGGCGCTCGGCCGGAGCATGGGTCAGGCCGCCGAACATCACGTGGGGCATCCTGGCCAACTGGTCGGCCACCGCCCGGGCGATGTGCGGATGGTTGTAGCCATGCACCGCCGTCCACCAGGAGGCGATACCGTCCACCAATTCGCGGCCATCCGCCAGCACGATGCGGCTGCCCCGCGTCGCCACCGCCTCCAAGGGCGGCGGCGCCAGCCGCATCTGCGTGTAGGGCCGCCAGAGGTTCTTTCGGGATCGGTCGGACGTCATGGCCGAGGGATGGGCGGCTTGGCGGGGGTGGTCAAGCGGGCCCGCGGCAGAGCGCGCGAACCGCGCGGAACCGGTACCGTTCACCGGTGAAGATGCTGATTCCCGTCCCCACGACCGACGATGAGCCTTATTCATAACCGGCGCACGCAGCTGTCGGCCACGGCGCTGAATGGGACGGCGATCGCATCGATCGCGGCTGGTTTCATCACGCCGCTGGGGGCCGTCTCGTTCGGGATTCCCGGCGCCCGCGGCGCGCTCAGGGCGACGCTGTTTGCTGTCGCTTGGCTTGCCGTCGGCGGCATCCTACGTCTGACAGCACGACCACTGCTCGGGAGCCTGCGGGAATGAGCTGGGGCGACCTTTACCTCATGGCCCTCGGGCCGGTGCTTGCTCTCGCGGCGGGCCTGTTCATCTACCTTTCGGCGACGATGGGGCCGGGGAACCGCGTGCAGAAGCCGCTCGGGGCCGGCGAGGGACACCGGACGACGTCGGGTCAGCCCGACCGCCCCTAGAGGGATCAAGGCCGCTCGGTACTGGCCGCCACCTTGACATCCACCACCCCCGCGGCCCCATCACCCACCCGATGGACAGCCTCGACACCTTCGCCCGCACCAAACTCGACGCCTTGGAGGCCGGCAGCCTGCGGCGGCGGCTCACGCCGACCGAGCGGGGCACCGGAGCCGCGGCGGCGCGGCGGGGCAGGGCGCTCGTGTCGTTCTCGTGCAACGACTACCTCGGCCTGTCGCATCACCCGCGGGTCATCGCCGCCGCTCAGGAGGCGGTCGCGACCTATGGCGCGGGGGCGGGCGGGTCGCGGCTGGTCACCGGCGACCATCCGGTGCTCGGGGCGCTGGAGGCGCGGCTGGCGCAGCACAAGGGCGCCGAGGCCGCCCTGGTGTTCGGCAGCGGCTATCTCGCCAATCTCGGCATCACCCCGGCGCTGGCCGGGCGCGGCGACCTCGTGGTGCTGGATGAGCTGTCCCATGCCTGCATGTGGGCCGGGGCGCGGCTGTCCGGGGCCAAGGTCCTGACCTTCCGCCACAACGATCCGGCCGACCTCGCGGCAAAGCTGGCGGAGCACCGCCCGCACCACGCCCGCGCCCTGGTCCTGACCGAGCGGGTGTTCAGCATGGACGGCGACCGGGCGCCGCTCGGAGATCTCCTGGGCGTCGCCGAGGATTTCGACGCCTGGACGCTGGTCGACGACGCCCACGGGATCGGCGTGGTCGAGGACGGGCCGCGGGCACCGCTGGAGATGGGCACCCTGTCGAAGGCGCTGGGGTCCTATGGCGGCTATCTCTGCGCGTCGCGGCCGGTGATCGACCTGATGACCAGCCGCGCCCGGAGCTTCGTCTACACCACCGGCCTGCCCCCGGCCTCGGCGGCGGCGGCGCTCGAAGCCCTGGTGATCCTGGAGGCGGAGCCGGCGCGCCGGGCCCGGCCGCTGGCGCTCGCGCGGCGCTTCACCGCCCGCCTGGGCCTGCCCGAGGCCGAGAGCGCCGTGGTGCCGGTTCTGGTCGGCGACGCGCAGGCGGCGCTCGACATCTCCGCGGCGCTCGAGGCCGACGGCTTCCTCGTGGTGGCGATCCGGCCGCCGACCGTGCCGGCCGGGACCGCGCGGCTGCGGGTGGCGTTCTCGGCGGCCCACGCGGAGGCGCAGGTCGACGCCCTCGCCGATGCGGTGGCGGCGCTGACGGGCCGCGCTTCCCGTCCCTGAGCGGCCCCCCTATACGTCATCCGGGACGCTCCCGCCCAAGAGGAGCCCGGGACACCGAGAGGACGACGCCCCATGGACGCCACCGCTTTGCGAGCCCTCCAGGCTCCGATCAAGGACCAGTACCGCGCCACGCCGGATGCGGCGGTCATCACCCTGAAGGCCCGGGGTACGCTCGACGACACCAAGATCGCCTGCAAGGTCGAGACCGGCCGCGCCATCGCGGAAGCCGGGCTGCACCCGGCCACAGGCGGGTCCGGGCTGGAGCTCTGCTCCGGCGACATGCTGCTCGAAGCCCTGGTCGCCTGCGCGGGCGTCACCCTTAAGGCGGTGGCGACCGCGCTGGAGATCCCGCTGCGCTCCGGCACGGTCAGCGCCGAGGGTGACCTCGACTTTCGCGGAACGCTCGGCGTCGACAAGGAAGCGCCGGTGGGCTTCCGCAGCATTCGGCTGTCCTTCACCTTGGACACAGACGCGCCGGAGGACAAACTCGCGCAATTGCTCAAGCTCACCGAGCGCTACTGCGTCGTCTTCCAGACCCTGAACCACAAGCCCGAATTGTCGGTCGCGGCCACGACGGCCTGAGGGGAGGGCGACGATGGCCGGCGGCATCACCCAGGCCGAGTACTGGAACGGCGAGGTCGGCGCGCGCTGGGCCCGCAACCAGGCGGTGCTCGACGCGGTGTTCGCGCCGCTGACCGAGGCCCTGTTCGACCGCGCGGCTCTGCGCGGCGGCGAGGCCGTGCTCGATATCGGCTGCGGCTCGGGCGCCACGAGTCTGGAGGCCGCCCGCCGGGTCGGACCCGAGGGCGCCGTGACCGGGGCGGACATCTCGGCGCCGCTGCTGGCGGTGGCCCGAAGCCGCGCCGAGGCGGAGAGCGGTGCCGCGCCGATCCGGTTCGTCGAGGCGGATGTCGAGCGCGCGGATCTCGGCGCCTACGGGCAGGCCCTGTCGCGGTTCGGGGTGATGTTCTTTCCGGACTCGGCCCGGGCCTTCGTCAACATCCGGCGGATGCTGCCCCCCGGGGGCCGGCTGACCTTCCTGTGCTGGCGGGCGCTCCCCGAAAACCTCTGGGTGACGGTGCCCCGCGAGGCGGTGCTCCCGCTCCTGCCGGAGATTCCGCCGCCCCCACAGCCGGACACGCCCGGCCCGTTCCGCTTCGCCGCGGCCGATCCGCTGGTCGCCCTGCTGCGCGGCGCCGGCTTCGGGACCGTGGCCTGCGATGCGGTCGACCGCGACGTGGTGCTGGGCCGGGGCGCCACCGATGCCGAGGCGGCGCAGGCCGCGGCGCATGTGGCGCTCAATCTCGGGCCGACCGCGCATCTCGTCCGCGAGGCCGAGCCCGATCTGCGCAGCCGGGCCGAGGCCGCCGTCACCGCGGCCCTGACGCCGCATGCGCAGGGCGGCACCGTGCGCCTGCGCGCCGCCTGCTGGCTGGTCCAGGCGGGCTAAGCCGCGCCTTCGGAGCATCATCCCGAAAGCCGGTCGCCGGCTTTCGGACAACGGTGATGCACCCTCAGAAACCCAGCGCGCCGCCGTCCGAGCGGGGGTCGTGCATCGCCTCGATCCGCCCGTCCCGGGCGCGGCGGACGAGCATGCCGGCATGGCCCAGCGTGTCGCTGTAGGGCACGCCGACCGGCTCGATCTGGTGGCCCATGCGCTCCAAAGCCGACAGAATCGCCGGGTCGAACCGGTCCTCGACCTTCACGCTGAGCGACGGCGCCCCCCAGGTCCGGCCGTAGAGCAGCCGCGGCGCGTCGACCGCGTCAGCGACCGAGACGCCGTAATCGGCGTAGCGGCAGAAGATCTGGGCCTGGAATTGCGGTTGGCCGTCGCCGCCCATCGCGCCGTAGGCCATCACCCGGCCGTCGTCGAAGGCGGCCAGCGCCGGGATCAGGGTGTGGAACGGGCGCCGGCCCGGCTCCAGCGGGTTCACGGCGTTCGGGTCCAGGGAGAACGAGACGCCGCGGTTGAGCCAGTCGATCCCGGTCCGCGGCAGCACCACCCCGGAGCCGTATTCCCAGTAGACCGACTGGATGTAGGAGACGGCCAGCCCGTCCCGGTCGATCGCCCCCATCCAGACCGTGTCGCCGGGCGAATCGCGCAGGGGCACCGAGGCGGCGCGCTTCATGTCGATCCGCGCGGCTTCCGTGGCGAGGAAGGCCGGCGCCAGGAAATCGGCCGGGTCGTGGCGCAGGCGTCCGAAATCGGTGACCACCCGGTCGCGGATCGCGAAGGCGCGCTTCGTCGCCTCGATCAGCCCGTGGTAATGCGCGAGGCTCTCCGGGGCGGCGATATTCAGCCGGTCGAACAGCCCCAGGATGATCAAGGCCGCCAACCCCTGGGTCGGGGGCGGGAAGTTGAACAGCGTGGCGTCGCGCCGGCGCAGGGCCAGGGGGGCGCGCTCGGCCGGCCGGTAGGCTTCGAGGTCGGCCCGGGTCACCGGCGCGCCGAGGCGTTCCAGGTCGGCGCCGATCTCATGGCCGATATCGCCCCGGTAGAAATCGTCGAGGCCGGCATGGGCGAGCTGCTCCAGGGTCGCCCCGAGGGCCGACAGCGTCCGGATCTCGCCCGCTTGATAGGGCTTGCCGTCCTTCAGGAAGGTCGCGGCGAAGTTCGGGGCCTCGTGCAGGGTGTCGCCGGGTTGCGGCTTGTAGCGCTCCTCGCTCGGCGAGACCGGGACGCCGTCGCGGGCCTGCTTGATCGCGTCGCCGAGCAGCACGTCCAGCGGCAGGCGGCCGCCGAGCGCCTTGGACAGCGCCAGTGCCAGGTCCCAGCCGCCGATTGCGCCGGCCACCGTGACCATCGCGTCGGGGCCGCGGGACGGGATCGCGTCGTAGCCCTTCTCGCGGTAGCGCTGGATCGTGGCGAGCCGCCCGGCCGGCCCGCAGGCCTCGATGCCGCGCACCCGGCCGCCGCGCTCGCGCACCAGCCAGAAGCCGTCGCCGCCGATGCTGTTCATGTGCGGGTAGACCACGGCGATCGAGGCCGCCATCGCGACCATCGCCTCGATGGCGTTGCCGCCCTGGGCCAGCACGGTCCGGCCGGCCGAGGCGGCCAGGTGATGGGGGGCGGCGACGGCGCTGTCGGAGAAGACGGGAGTCTCGGTCATCGGGGGTCCTGTGGTGTTCCGGTCGCAGCGTTAGGCAAGAGCGCGGCCGCCGCAAGGTGCCGCGCTCCATGGGGGCCGTCCCATGCTAGGACGACGGGCGCCTGTCGCGCGGAAGCGGTTGATGTCGCTCAAGCTCCTGCCCCGGTTCACGGTCGGGCTCGCCCTCGTCGCCGCGCCCGCCGCGGCCCAGCAGCATGTCCGCACGATCCACGAGGGCGCGGGCGCCGATCCGCGCATCTCGGTCTCGCAGCCGGAGAGCACCAGCCAGGCTTCCGGCGGCTATGTTCGCTCGATCGAGCCCTCGCTCGGGCCGCTCGGCGATCCCCTCGGCATCCGCCCGGTGCTGAAGGCGCGCGGCATCGAGTACAGCCTGACCTACATCGCCGACGTTCTGGGCAACCCGACCGGCGGAATCCGGCAGGGCGCGATCGTCGAGGATCGCCTGAACCTGCGGCTCAACCTCGATCTCGACCGGCTTGCGGGCTGGGAGGGCGCGACCATCCACGCCAACGCCTATTTCATCCACGGCACCGGCCTGTCGCGCTACTATGTCGGCGACCTGCTGACCACGAGCGTCATCGAGGCGCTGCCGTCGAGCCGGCTCTACGTCCTGTGGTTCGACCAGAGCCTGATGGACGGGCAGCTCGGCCTGCGGATCGGCCAGCAGGCCGCCGACACGGAATTCTTCGTCAGCCAGACCGCGACCCTGTTCGTGAATTCGACCTTCGGCTGGCCGGCGATCACCGGGCTCGACCTGCCGAGCGGCGGCCCGGCCTACCCGCTCTCGGCCCCCGCGATCCGGGCCAAATACGCGCCGGGCAACGGCTTCTCGCTCCAGGTCGGGCTCTATGACGGCGATCCGGCCGGGGCGAACCGTCCGGGCCAGGATCCGGAAGCGCAGCGGCTCAACCGCACCGGCACGAATTTCCGCACCAACGATCCGGCCCTGATCGTCGCCGAGGCGACCTACGCGTACAACATCGAGCCGGAGGCCAAGGGCCTGCCCGGCGACATCACCCTCGGCGGCTGGCAGCATTTCGGCCGGTTCGACAGCCTGCGCTTCGACATCACCGGCGTGCCGCTGGCCGACCCGAACGCCAGCGGCATCGGCCGCCCCCTGCGGGGCAATGCCGGCCTCTATGCGATCTACGACCAGACCCTGTACCGGGAATCCGGCAAGGACGACGAGGGCCTCGGCTTCTTCGTGCGCGCCGCCTACTCGCCGACCCGCTCGAGCCTGGTGGACGCCTATGTCGATACCGGCCTGGCCTACAAAGGCCTGTTCGAGGGCCGCGACGACGACACGGTCGGGGTGAGCCTCGCCCATGCCCGGATCAGCGACGACGCCCGGCGGGCCGACCGGGACACGATCGTCTATACCGGCGTCCCGATGCCGCGGCGCCGGGCCGAGACGGTGCTGGAGGCGACCTACCAGGCCGTGGTGGTTCCGGGCTTCACGGTGCAGCCCGATATCCAGTACGTCTTCCATCCGGGCGCAGGCGTGGCCGGCCCGGACGGGCGCCGGCTGCGCAACGCGGCGGTGCTCGGCGTGCGCGCAACCGTGCAGTACTGAGAGCACCTCACAAAACTCCAGGTCCCCGGGAACCCTCCGTTCGCACGCGACGGTGCGGCGGGAGTTTTGTGAGAGGCTCTCAGGCCTAACTCTGGAACGGTCGCGGCGCGCGCCCTCTTTCAGACTTATGGTGATCTTCGAGTGGGTTGTCGGCGTCCTGTTCGGCGCCGTCCTGTTGGCTGCGCTGGCGCGGCGGCTGGGTGCGCCGTACCCCGCGTTCCTCGCCTTGGGCGGGGTCGGCCTCGCCTTCGTGCCCGGCGTCCCGAACCTGCGGCTCGACCCCGAACTGGCGCTGGCGCTGTTCCTCGCCCCCGTCCTGCTCGATGCCGGCTTCGACGCCTCCGTGCGGGACATGAAGGAGAACTGGCGTGCGGTGTTCGGGCTGGCCGTGGGCGCGGTGGCGGTGACGACGCTCGCCGTCGCGTTCGTGGCCCACCTGATCGTGCCCGACATGCCGATCGCGGCCTGCATCGTGCTCGGCGCCGTGGTCGCGCCGCCCGACGCCGTGGCGGCCCTCGCGGTGCTGAAACACGCGCCGATGCCGCATAGGCTCGCCACGATCCTGCGCGGCGAGAGCCTGCTCAACGATGCCGCCTCGCTGATCATCTACCGGCTGGCGGTGGCGGCCGCGATGTCCGACGGCTTCCATCCGGCCGAGGTGGCCCCCGCCTTCCTGATCGGCGTGGTGGCGAGCCTGGTGGCCGGGCCCGCCCTCGGTCTGGCCTTCGTCGCCCTGACCCGCCGCGTCACCGACCCGGCGAGCACGATCGTGATGCAGTTCGTCGCCGCCTTCGGGATCTGGCTCGCCGCCGAAAAGCTGGAGATGTCGGGGGTGCTGACCATCGTGACCTTCGCGGTCACGGTCGCCCGGCGGGCGCCCGGAATCACGGCGCCGCGCACCCGGGTGATCTCCTACGCGGTCTGGGACACGGCCGTGTTCGTGCTCAACGTCCTGGCCTTCATCCTGATCGGCATCCAGATCGACCCGATCCAGGACCGGCTGACCGGTGCGGATGCCTGGCAGGCCATGTTCCTGGCCGCCGCGATCTTCGCCACCGTGGTGGTGACGCGTCTGGCCTGGGTCCTGCCCACGACCGGCCTCAAGGGGCTCGGCCTGCGTCAGGCGGGCGAACGGGCGAAATACGGGCCGGGGCTCGCTCTGTCCTGGGCCGGGATGCGCGGCATCGTCACGGTCGCCGCCGCCCTGGCTCTGCCGATGGAATTCCCGCACCGGGACCTCGTGGTGTTCACCGCCTTCTTCACCGTGCTCGGCACGCTGATCGTTCAGGGCCTGACCCTGCGCCCGCTGCTCGCACATCTGAAGCTCGAGGACGACGATCCGGTCGGGCGGGAGGTGGGCTGGGCGCGCGCGGCCGCCTACAAGGCCGCCCTCGACAGCCTGTCGGAAGCCGGCGACGAGCCGGCGATCGACTCCCTGCGCGCGGAGTTCCGCTCGGCCCTTGAAGAGGCCGAGGCCCATGAGGAGGGCCTGGCCCCCGAGAGCCTGCCCTCGGACGCGGCCCGCCGCCGCTCGGTGGAGGCCGCCCGCAACGCGGTCCTGACCCTGCGCCGCCAGGGCCGGATCGGCGACGACGCCTACTTTCTGCTGGAGGAGGAGTTCGACTGGGCCGAGCTTAACGCGACGCCGAAAGCCGAGACGTAGCGCTCAAACGCCCTTGCGCGCCGCGACCCGGGCCTCGATCGCGTCCCACACCGCCACGGACAGGTCGGGCCCGCCGAGCCGCTGGATCGCCCGGATGCCCGTGGGGGAGGTGACGTTGATCTCGGTCAGGTGACCGTCGATCACGTCAATCCCCACCAGGATCAGGCCGCGCCGGGCCAGCTCCGGTCCGATCGTCGCGCAGATCTCGCGCTCGCGCTCGGTCAGCTCGGAGGCCGAGGCGGCGCCGCCGCGGACCATGTTCGAGCGGATGTCGTTGGCCGCCGGTACGCGGTTGACCGCCCCCATCGCCACGCCGTCGACGAGGATGATGCGCTTGTCGCCCTCGGTCACCCGGTCGAGATAGCGCTGGATTACCCAGGCCTCCCGGAAGGTGGTCGCGAACAGGTCGAACATCGAGCCGAAATTCGGGTCCGTCTCGGTGACCTTGAAGACGGCCGCGCCCCCGTGCCCGTGCAGCGGCTTCATCGCCACCGTGCCGTGCTCCAGCCGGAACGCCTCGATCTCCGCCTTGTCGCGGCTGATCAGGGTCGGCGGCATCAATTCGGGGAAGTCGAGCACGAACAGCTTCTCGGGCGCGTTGCGCACCTCGAAGGGATCGTTGACCACCAGCGTCTCCGGGTGGATCCGCTGCAGCATGTGGGTGGCCGTGATGTAGGCCATGTCGAAGGGCGGATCCTGGCGCATGAGCACCACGTCCGCCTCGGCGAGGTCGATCCGCTCCGGCGGCGTGAGGGTGAAATGCGCGCCCTCGACGTCCTGGACCGTCAGCCGCTCGACCCGGGCGGTGACCCGCCGGCCCTGCATCGAGAGCCGGTCGGGCGTGTAATAGACGAGGCTGTGCCCGCGCCGCTGCGCCTCGAGCAGCAGCGCGAAGGTGGTGTCCCCGGCGATCCGGATATTCTGGATCGGGTCCATCTGGACGGCGACGGTCAAGCCCATCGAAAATGCCCTTCGCCTGCGGCGCCTGTCTCGACCGGAGGCGTTCTCAATCGTCGGACAGCGACTTGCTGCCGGTGCGCTTGTCGTAATCGCCGATCGCCGAGCGGCACTCGGGCGAGAGGCGCTTGCGGTTGCGCATCATGCACTTGTCCGCGTCCTGGCTGTTCGGATCGACGCCGGCGCAGAGACGGAAATAGTCGTTGGCGCAGCCGAGCTGCAGCCCCTGGTCCTCGCGCTGGGCGTAGGCCGGTCCTGCGGCGAGCGTGACGAGGGCGAGGGCGGCCGCAGCGAGGCTACGACGACGGTAGGCGTGCAGGGTGCGTTCCGGAACGAGTCGCATTCAGCGGTGTCCTCAAATCTCGATCGCGCGGAAAATCGATGCGGCGGTCTCCCGTCCGCTTGGGCCCGGCATATCGGTCGCGCAGGGCGGTAGGCAAGCGCCGCAGCTCCGCATGGGTTCCCCGCGCGGAACGCCGCGCCACCGCCCCGCCCCGGTGTGGCACCGGAGCCGCATCGGGGGCATCACCAGATGACCGACAAGAAGAAGGCCCCGTCCGCGATCGGACAGGGCCTCAGTCAAAGGGAGGAAACGCCCGCCATGGGCGAACACGGCGTCGCAAATCGCGCGCCACATACGCCCGATGGCAGGCAAGACTCCGTTAACCACGTCATGCTGAATGGTTTCTGTAGCCCTTGCCGACCCCCTCTGCAGGGCCCGGGCGCTGCCGCTCGAGCCGCCGACAGGAGCCGGAGACCATGACCCCTTTCAAACCGCAGGTGATCCGCGAGATTCATGCGCCGGTGCCCGCCAACGACCCGATGCGCGACGCGCCTCGGGATGCGTCCGCGCTTCTGATCCCGTTTCCCGGTACCGAGGCGCGCCGGACGCGCCGCCTGCCGCGCGCCGACGAGCAGCGCGGCGAGATCCTGTTCTTCCTCGGCGTGCGCTACGAGCGCCTCGCCTCCTGAGCCTGCCCCCGAGGTCGACCGGCCCGGCCGCGCGACGTTTCCGACGGTTTGATCATGCCTGTTCCGGACCGCCCCCGGCCGAATGTCCCACCGGATGCAGGCCGGCGCGTGAACCGCGGCCGCCGAGCCTCAGCCCTCCTGCCCGCCGGAGCGGTGCTGGCGCTGCTCGCCGCCTGCACGCAGAGCGGTGATTTCGGCCGGCCCCGGACCGGCGTCTGGAACGGGCTGATCGACACCACGGGCAGCTTCTCGGCGCGGGATCGCGGCCGCCTGATCCTCGATTCCGGCCTCACCGACGACGAGCAGGCCCTGCGCGACCGCGCCTGGCGGTTCGTGCAGCCGGCCAGCACCTTCTCGGCCTTCCACGATGCGCTGCTCGGACTGGCTAGCGCGCACGCGACGCCGACCTGGCGGTTCGACGAGGTCGGCACCTATTACGACACCCTGACCGCGGAAGCATCGCGCTCGCCGGTCTCCCGCTACCGCCAGCTCGCCGACGACGCGACGGCCGATGGCCGGCTGATCCCGATCTTCACGGCGCTCGCCGCGCGGGTGATCGACGCGGATGCCGCGCGGCTGCGCAGCCTGCCCTTCGCCAAGACCCTGGACGATGCCGACATCCGCCAGGCCGCGCAGAATGTCGCCGAGAACCGCTGCCTGATCGCCTGGGTGCGGATCGAGAGCGGCCTGCGGCTCGCCCGCTACCGCTACGCCCTGGAGCACCTCTTCGCCGCGGCCCCAGCCAAGGAATCGGTCTCGGCCGAGCGCGCCATCGCCATGCTCGCCGCCCGCCGCAACCTCCTCCAGCCGCTGCTCCCGGCGGATGCCGCAGCCCGCTGCGGCCTCGAGGCCGCCATCGCGCCGGTCGCCGAGGCTCCGCCGCTCGTCATCAAGGACTGACCGGAGCCGGCGTTACCGCCCCGCAGGCTTGCCGCCGGCGTCCTTGCCGGCGGGCTCGTCCGTCGGCGTGTCGGTGGTGCAGGAGACGGACTGGACCGCGGCGTTGGCACCGGGCCGCTGGCTCGGCAGACCCGCGATCACCCGGACGACCACGAAGCCCCGATTGTCCGGCGCGACGATGCGCACGTCGCGGCTCGGATCGTTCTCGTCGTCGTCGGCCAGCGCCTCGTCGTACTGGGCGCGGGTGAGGATCACGAGGTCGAGGGCGCCGCGCACCGCGGCCTGGTCGGTCACTGCGTAGAAGGCGCCGCGGCGGGCATGGGCCGCGAGCGACAGCGACAGCGGCCCGGTCCGTGCGGAGACGCGCATCGGCCCGTCGGCGAGATCGTAGGCGCAGACGCCCACCGCCACGGCCGGGTCCGGGATCGGCAGCCACGCCTCGGGCGGGGAGGGCTCGTCACCGGTGGCGATGGTGTAGATCGGCTGCGGGTGGTCCAGGTTCTCGCTGGTCCGGGCGCGCGAGACGGCATCCTTCTCGGACAGGACCGGGATCGCCAGCACCGCGGCGATGTGCACGATCCCGGCGAGCACCAGGCCGATCAGCGTGGCGTAGACGAAGCGCAGGCTCACGAGGCGCATCCCAGGCGGGTGATGGCCGGCACCGAATCCCGATCGAGCGAGCCGACGCTGGCGGCGACCGGGGTGTCGTAGAGCCGCAGCGCCAGACGCACCGGGCCACTGTCGCGCGGGCTCGGCAGCCAGTTGCCGGGTTGGACGTCGGAGGCGAGCACAACCGAGAACCGCCCATCGGCCCCACGCAGCACCTCGGTCGAGGTGAAGCCCTCACGCACGGCCGGGCGGCCGGGATCACGCGGGCCGCGGCCGGCGACCGTGAGGGTCCAGGCCCGGGCCGGGGGCGTGCCGCCGCCGACGCGGTAGCTGCAGGTGGCGTCGAGCGCCTGGCCCTGGTCGTCCACCGAAGCGGTCAGCAGCAGGCCCTCACCCACCGCCAGGGGGATCTCGCCCCGGCGGGCGTTGACCGCCCGCGTATAGGGATCGGCATTGGCCGCCCCGGCTTTGGGCCAGGCCGTCCAGGCGCCGACCTGAACGCCGCCGAACGGGTAGCCGCCGCGGGTCGCCCAATCGGCGCTGGCCAAGCCGAGCACCCCGCCGAGCCCCAGCGCATAGACGGCCAGGCCGGCGACCGAGCTCTTGCGCCAGAGATGGGCGAGGAAGCGGCCGGCGCCGCCGAGGGACCGGACCTTCGACGCGGGTCGATCGTCTCCGGCCGCGGCGCTGCGGCCGGGGCCTCCGGGAATCGCGAGCCTCATCGGATCACCGCAGCTCGATGCGGCCGCCGACGGATCGGGTGCCCTCGGCCACCTCCCGCGGCTGCGCCGGGGGGGCCGCGGCCCGGTCGCCCGGTTTCCGGTCGGTCTTCTGCGTGGCCTTGTCGGCGCCGCCGGCATCCGGCCGCGCCTCGCCGGCGGGGACGCGCTCGACCGTGCGGAACAGGCCGTTGAGCCCGCCGATCACCTCGAAGGAGCGGCGCGAGAGCTTGCCGTAGGCGCTGGCATTGGGGTCGAGCGGGGCGGTCGGCCCGCCGGACGCCTGCTGCTGGGCGGCGCGGGGATTGTCCTTCAGGCCGGGCAGGCCCTTGATCTCGATCCCCTGATGGGCCGGCTCCATCACGTCGTGCCAGAGCTGGGCCGGGAGCGAGCCGCCGGTGAGCTTATTGGTCGACGTGTGATCGTCGTTCCCGAACCAGACCGCGCCGACGTAACTGCCGGTGTAGCCGACGAACCAGGCATCCCGGTAGGCATTGGTGGTGCCCGACTTGCCGGCGACCTTCACGCCTTCGAGCTGGGCGCGCTTGCCGGTGCCCTCCTCGACGACCTTGTTGAGCATGAAGTTCATGTCGGCCACCACCTGGGGCGACAGAACCCGATCCGGCGGCTCGTCGGCGTGGCGGTAGATCACCTCGCCCGACGAGTTCTTCACCTCCATGGCCGCATAGGGCTTGGCCTTGAAGCCGCCATTGGCGAACACCGCGTAGCCGGCCGCCTGGTCGATCACCGTCACCTCGTCCGAGCCGATCGGCATCGAGACGGTGTCGATCAGGTTCGAGGTGATGCCCATCCGGTGGGCGGTCTCGATGATCTTGGCGCGCCCGGCCTTGGCGGCCCGGGCCTCGTGGCTGATGCCCATGGCCTTGCCGAGCGCGATCGAGATCTTGATCGGGATCGTGTTGATCGACTTCGCCACCGCGAGCCACATCGGCACCCGGCCGGCATAGGACCGGCCGTAATTCTGCGGGCACCAATTGCCGATGCAGACCGGGCTGTCGACCACCACGGTCTCGGGCTTGTAGAGGCCCGAGGCGAGGGCGGCGGAATACACGTAGGGCTTGAACGAGGAGCCGGGCTGGCGCAGCGCGTCGGTGGCACGGTTGAACTGGCTCTCGCCGTAATCGGCGCCGCCGACCATGGCGCGCAACGCCCCGTCCGGGTCGAGGATGACCATGGCGGCCTCATCCACGTCGAAGGCGTCGCCGGACTTGCGCAGGATGTCGGCGACCACGTCGTCGGCCCGCTTCTGGATCGCGAGGTCCAGGGGCGTCTTCACGGTGAGCACCCGGTCGCTGCGGAGCTTGCCCGCATCGGCCATGCCCTTGATCTCGCCGAAGGCCCAATCGAGGTAGTAATCGGCGGTGATGTCCCGGGTGCGGGTGACGGGCGTGGCCGGGTTGCGGAGCGCCGTCTGGATCTGGCCCTCGGTGACGAAGCCGGCCTCGACCATGTTGTGCAGCACGTCGGCCGCGCGGGCGCGGGCGGCGGGCAGGTTGACGTGGGGCGCGTATTTCGTCGGCGCCTTGAACAGGCCGGCCAGCATGGCCGCCTCGGCCAGGCTGATGTCCTTGAGCGGCTTGCCGAAATAGTAATCCGCCGCCGCCACGGCGCCGAAGGTGCCGCCGCCCATATAGGCGCGGTCGAGATAGAGCTTCAGGATCTCGTTCTTGGTGAGGTGGCTCTCCAGCCACAGGGCCAGGAACGCCTCGTTGATTTTTCTTTCCAGCGAGCGCTCGTTCGTCAAAAAGAGATTCTTGGCGAGCTGCTGGGTGATCGAGGAGCCGCCCTGGGTGTTGCCGCCGCCGCGCGAGTTGTTCACCAGCGCCCGCAGGGTGCCGATCGGGTCGATGCCCCAATGCTCGTAGAAGCGCCGGTCCTCGGTGGAGACCAGCGCCTTGATCATGATGTCGGGAAACTCGTCGAGCTTGAGCGAGTCGTCGTGCTTGATGCCCCGCCGCCCGACTTCCGTGCCGTAGCGGTCGAGGAAGGTCACCGCGAGGTCCTGCTGCTTCAGCCAGTTCTCGCTGGTCAGCTGGAAGGCGGGCTGCGCGAAGGCCAGCAGCAGCACCGCGCCGCCGGCGCCGAGGGTGACGGCCTCGCTGGTCAGGTCGAGGGCGAACCGCTTCCAGCCATGCACCGCGAACCGGCTCATGACCCGCTGGTAGCGCTCGTAGGCCGCGCCGGTGGACCGCCCACTGTCGTACAGGCCGGCATTGACCCAGGCATCGAACGCCAGGGCGGCGCGCTCGATGCGGATCTTGATCTCGGTGAGCGTCGGCAGGCGCACGTTGTCGGACCCGGCTTGTCGAGCGCCTCTGCGGCGGATCTTGGCGGCGAAGGATCGAGCGCCCGCACCGCGGGCCAGGATCCCGCGGCCGAGACACCGCGCGGCGTGCCCTTCCTTAGCAGGATCCGGAACGGTCGGCGAGGCTCTGCGCAGTCTCGTGATTCGCCGCAGGCCGGGCCGCTTGCCCCGCGGCGTCGGCTCGGGCAGAGACACGCTCTTCCCGATCGTGAGATTGACCGATGTCCAAACCCGAGGCGCTGCGCCGCGGGGTCGCCGAGCCGTTCTGGCGGACCAAGACCCTCGAAGCCATGACGCCGTCCGAGTGGGAGAGCCTGTGCGACGGGTGCGGTCGCTGCTGCCTGATCAAGCTCGAGGACGACGAGACCGGCGAAGTCCACCACACCGATATCGGCTGCACCCTGCTCGACGGCCTGACCTGCCGGTGCCGCGACTATGCCCGGCGCCAGAAGCGAGTGCCCGATTGCGTCCGCCTGACCCCGGAGGCGGTACGCACCATCCCCTGGCTACCGCCGACCTGCGCCTATCGCCTCATCCGGGACGGCGAGCCGCTCTATCCGTGGCATCCCCTGGTCTCGGGCCGCGCCTCCAGCGTGCACGAAGCCGGCATCTCCATCCGGGGCCGGCTCGCCGGCAACGAGGAGGAATTTTCCGACGACGAGCTGCCGGACCGGATCGTGGCCTGGCCGGGAGCGGATCCGGACGCGCCGTGAACCTCAGGCGAGCCCGGCGCGGCGGCCGAGCAGCCGGCCGCCCGCGAGGCTGTTGAGCCCGATCACCCCGACGACCGCGACCGCGTGGATCAGCAGATCCACCGCGGTGGCATCATGCGGATGGAACGGCATCAGCAGCGTCGCGGCCGCAGCCGCGGCGGCGAGGCCGCCCAGGGCCGCCGTCAGGCTCGGCCGGAGCGGGCAGGCGCGGCGCAGCATCACGACGATCAGCACCGAGAGCGGCACCGAGACGCAGACCAGGAAGCTGAAGCAGCCGGCGACTTCTTCCGGATGCGGCTGGCCGGTGCCGGGGGCGATCCAGTCGCGCAGGCAGCCGAACCCGCTCGCCCCGATCCAGAGGGCGAGCGGCGGCAGCGGCAGCAGCGCCCAGAGCTTGGAGCGGCCGGGCACGCTGGTCGCGAAAGCCGCGAAGGCCGCGCTCGCGGCGGTCAGCGCCGCGCCCAGCGCCGCGCAGGCGAGATCCGGCACGCCCATGCGCAGCATGAAGCCGCTGGTGTCGATCCGGCTCGCCAGGATCAGCCCGATGAGCAGGGCCGCGCCGAGCCACAGACCGGCGCGAAGAGCGGGAGAAGGCAGCGGCCGGACCGGCTCCAGGTTGCCGGCGAGTTCCTCGACGAGCCGCTCGTGACGGGCCAGATCGGCCATCAGCGCCGCTCCTGCATCAGGTTGGCGCGCAGGGCCTTCAGGGCCCGGTGCAGGTTGACCTTGAGGGCGCCCTTGCTGCGCCCGGTGAGGGCCGCGGTCTCGTCCAGCGACAACTCGCGCAGGCCGAGATGTTCCACGGCCTGCCGCTGACCGTCCGGCAGGGACGCGACCGCGCGCGCCAGGGCGGCGGCGCGGTCGCGCGCCTCGAGACCCTGGCCGGGCTCGGGGCCGGGATCGGCCTCGGCCTCGTAGGCGAGGGGATCGTGAACCTCCCGCGGCCGCCGGCCGGCCCGGCGCAGGCGGTCGATCGCCCGGCGCTGGGTGATGGCGCGCAGCCACGGCAGGAACGGCCGCGCCGGATCGTAGCTGGCGCGCGCCCGATGCACGGTCATCAGCGTGTCCTGGACGACGTCGTCCACGGCCTCGCCGCGCACGCCCTGCGCCCGGGCGATCGCCGAGACGACGGGCAGGCAAGCCTTCAGCAGGGCCCGATACGCGGCCGCGTCGCCACCCTGCGCGGCCGCCATCATGGCGGCCAGTTCCCCTTCGAGCGCCATGCGGGCCCCGCCGCCGATCCGTTCCCCGGCCTGCATCGAGTCTAGCCCGGGGTTGGCGTCCGGCGCCAGCACCCATCCGCCACCCGCCAAGCCACCCGCCAAGCCACCCGACATGGACAGCATCATCGCAGCCCCCCCGCGACAGCGCCGGGGCGCTCGTCGAGGCGGGCCGCGCCCAGGATGCGGCCATCCTCCGCCTGCAGAAGCAGGGCCGCCGTCTCGCCGGCGGGCGCGGCGGCCTCGACGGTCGCGGCGGCGCCGGACCAGGGGCCGAGATCCTGGATCGCCCGGACGACGTTGGCCTGCTCGAGGGTGCGCCCGGCATTCTCGCCGCGCAGGACCCGGCTGGTATGGCTCGGGTCGAAGCCGATCAGCAGGACCCGGCCGGCGCCGCGGCCCGCCCCGACCCGGGCGGTGAGGCGGCCGCCGTCACGCGCCAGCGTCACCGGAACGGACGCCCCGGCGCTCCGCGCCTGCGCGATTGCCGACCGCAGGGCGGCCTCGTCCGACCCGACGAGCCCCGCCTGGCCGTCGATCACCGCCTGCGGCGTATAGCTCGGGCCGCCGAACCGGGCGGCGTAGTCGTTCTGGCGCGCGGTGGCGGCCGGCAGGGAATAGGGGTCGCGCCAGTCGAGATGGTTCCAGTAGGTGACGTGGAAGGCCAGCGGCAGCACCTCCGCACCTTCATGGGCGAGCCGGCCGATCAGCGCCTCCGCGGGCGGGCAAGACGAGCAGCTCTGCGAGGTGAACAGCTCGACGACGACGGGGCGCTCCAGCGATGCGGCCGGGTGCACGGCGGCGAGCATCAGGGCAGCGGAGATCAACGCGACGCTTTTCATGGCCGGGCCTCCCGACACCGGCGGAGAGTGCCGGCGCGTGACCGATCTTTCGGCCGGATGCCGGCGCCGGTTACGCCCGATCGGATCCGTCGAGCTCGAACCGATCCACGTCCCGCAGCAGCTCGACGAAGGCGGCGGCACCGTGATCGAGCGCGGTCCGGCCGGCCGCCGCAGAGCCCAAGCGGGCATCGCCCATGGCTCCGGAGGGGTGCAGGTCGCCGGCCTTCCAGGCGAAAGCGGCGGGCCGGCCGGCGCGCAGATGGGTGAAATCCCGGACCATGGCGCGGTTGCGCGGCGGGAAATCGGCGATCCGGCCAATCCGCACCAGATCCGGCCGCAGGGCCAGCATCAAAGCGGTCTCGACGCCGCCGGCATGGATGCCGTACGCGATCTCGTCGGCGGGAAACAGTCCGTCCGGATAGCCGAACCGGGCCCAGGATGTCGTGACCGCGACGAGGCCGTACTGCGCCCGCAGGTCGCCGGCCACGAGATCGATCAGGGCGCTGTTGCCGCCATGGCTCGTGACGATCACCAGCTTGCGGCACCCGGCGCGCCGGATCGCGGCGCCGATCCCGATCCAGGCCGCCAGGGCCGTCCCGGTATCGAGCGAGAGCGTGCCCGGAAAGGCGTCGTGCTCGTCGGATTTGCCGATGGTCTGGACCGGCAGCAGCAGAACGTCGAGGTCGTCAGGGACCAGCGCGCGGACGCAAGCGAGGTAGCCCTCGGCGATGATCGCGTCCGTGCCGAGCGGCAGGTGCGGGCCGTGCTGCTCGATGGCGGCCACCGGCAGCACCGCAACGGCGCGCCGCATGTCGCGCCGCGCCAGATCGTCCGTGGTCAGATCGGACCAGAGCCGCGCCACCATGATCCTGGCCTGGACCTTCCCTCGAAACCACCGTTCGGCGCCGGTTGCCGACGGCGATCTATACCGCCCAAGCGCCCCGCGTCGAATGCCGGTCGACCGATTTGGAGCCGGTCAGGCGAAGAGGGCGTCGATGTCGTTCTGGGACGGGGTTTCCTCGACGGCCTGGGGGCCGTTGAGGAGCAGGTTCTCGGCACGGGCGCGGCGGGCCAGCTCCGCCGGATCGGTGGAGGTGGCATCGCGGGCCTTCACGGCGCCCACGAAGCGAGCGAGCCGCTGCTCGAACAGCCGCAGGGCCTCGACCACCTTGGCGATGCGCTGGCCGGTGATGTCCTGGAACGCGCAGGCCTCGAAGATCGTGTTGATTCGCTCCTCGACCGCATCCCGGTAGCCCGGCCCGTCCGGGAGGCTCAGCATCGCCTCCGCGGCCTCCATGATCGTGTTGGTCGCCCCGGCCGTGGCCTCGACGACGCTGCCGAGCTCCTCATGGGCCATGGGGATCCGGTCGCGGCTCATCTCGTTCGCCCGGAGCGCGCCGATCTCCTCGCGCAGGTGGGCGATGTAATCCGCGATCTCGATCAACTCGGAGATCACGGCGTGCGGCTCACGGAACCGCATATCGGGCTGGCGCGCGGCGGATGAAGCCATGCTCTCCTCCTGGGATCGGCGACCATCGATGCCGGCGGCATCGCTCTTGGGCGTCTTCCGGCGTGCCGAGGGCTTCGCCGGAGGGCGCGTGGGACGTGCCACGGAACTCATCAGTTCCCGCAGACGGCCTCGATCTTGGATTTGAGCGTCGCCGCGTTGAAGGGCTTCACGATATAATTGTTCACGCCGGCCTTTTTGGCCGCGATGACGTTTTCAGTCTTCGATTCGGCGGTGACCATGATGAACGGCGTGGTCCGCAGGTTCTCGTCCGCCCGCACGTGCCGGAGGAGCTCGTAGCCGGTCATCGGCTCCATGTTCCAGTCGGAGATGACCAGGCCGTACTTGCGGTCCTTGAGCCGCGCCAGTGCTGCCGTACCGTCAGACGCGTCGTCGACCTCCTCGAAGCCGAGTTGCTTCAGTAGATTCCGAATGATTCGGACCATCGTCTGGTAATCGTCGACAACGAGGATCGGCATGCTCAGATCGAGAGCCATAGACCAACTGCTCCGTATTGCCCGGCGGGAAGCCGCGGCGGCTCCCGGAAAGATGAACGCTTCACTAACGCCGCAAAATAGCCGCGCTGCACAGCATTTAAAATAGGGCACGCGCATTGCGAAGCCGTTAATCTGCAGGTGTGTCATTCGCGGCCGGCTCCTGCAATGTCGCAGCGCGGTCGCTTCGCTTGACCCTCCGGGCGGGTTTCGGCAGGGTCCGGCGGCGTCGGGCCTGACGCGGACAGCTCAGGCGCTTCCATCCGACCCTTCCGAGTCTCCGACCCCGAATCGATGGCCTCAGGCGACGAACCGGCCATGCGGCCCTTCACGATTTGCGGCGCGGACGCTCCGGTCCCGCCCGCCCTGTCCGGCGCGGTCGCGGCGATCGGCAATTTCGACGGCGTCCATCGCGGTCACCGGGTGTTGGTCGAGAACGTGCGCGCGGCGGCGCGCGAGGCCGGCCGGCCGGCGGCGGTGCTGACCTTCGAGCCGCATCCGCGCGCCTATTTCGCCCCCGATGCGCCGATGTTCCGCCTGACCTCGCTGGCCGCGAAGGAGATCGTGTTCGCCCGTCTCGGCCTCGACGGGCTGATCGTGCGTCGCTTCGACGGCGCGCTGGCCGCCACGAGCGCGCGCGCCTTCGTGCTCGCGTTCCTCAAGGGCTCGCTCGGCCTGTCCGGGGTCGTGGTCGGCCACGATTTTCATTTCGGCCGTGGCCGCGAAGGCACGCCGGCAATCCTGGCGGAGCTCTGCCGCGAGGCGGGGCTCGGCTGCCGGATCGTGGAGCCGGTCGCCCTCGGGGGCGAGACGGAGCCGGTCTCGTCGAGCGCGATCCGCGCGGCCCTGGCCTCGGGCGACGTCGCCCGGGCCAACGCGCTGCTCGGCTATCGCTGGTTCGTGCTCGGCCAGGTCCGCCACGGCGACAAGCGCGGGCGCCAGCTCGGCTTCCCGACCGCCAACGTGATGCTGCCCGATTGCGGGCTGGCGCACGGTATCTACGCGGTGCGCGTGCGCCTCGGGCCGGGCGAGATCCGCGACGGGGTCGCGAGCTACGGGCGCCGCCCGACCTTCGACGACGGCGCGCCGCTGCTGGAGGTCTACCTGTTCGATTTCGCGGGCGACCTCTACGGGCGGGAGATCGCGGTCGAATGCGTCGGCTACATCCGCGGCGAGGAGCGGTTCGACAGCGCCGAGGCGCTGATCGCGCGCATGCATATCGACGCCGACACGGCCCGGTCCCTGCTGGCCGCCGACCGGACCCCATCGATGCTCGCCTGATTCTCCGAACGCGTGAGATGATGTAGAAGGCGGGCTTGATCAGGAGGCGGATGTGCTGGGTCGCTACGAGCGTGGACAGAACGGCGAGGCGGTCGTCGAGTACGGGGACGGTACCATGCGGGTGGTCAAGCCGGGCAGCTTCGTGCGCTGCGCGGTCACCGGCGAGTCGATCCCGCTGGACGGGTTGCGCTACTGGAGCGCCACGCGGCAGGAAGCCTACGTGTCGCCCGAGGCGATTATGAAGCGCCTCAAGGAAACCGGACGTCCGTAGCCTCCGACAGCGCCTGCCGGATCTGGCGGCGCAGGGCCTCCGGATCTCCCGGCACGAGGCGCACGCGCAGCACGTCGACCCGGGCCGCGAAGGCGGCGGGCAGCCGCACGGCATCCTTCTCGGTGGTCACGAGATCCGCACCGAGCCGGGCCGCCTCCGCGGCGAGCGCGGCGAGATCCGCGTCGCGATAGGGGTGATGATCCGGGAAGGGCCGCTCGGCCGCGATCACGGCGCCGGTCCCGCGCAGGGTCGCGAAGAACTTTTCGGGCCGGCCGATCCCGGCAAAGGCCAGGCAGCGCCGGCCGGCGAAACCGGCGCCCTCCGGGATCAGCTGCGCCCGGTGGACCGGCACCCCGCGGCGCGCCGCGATCTCTGCAACCCACCGGCCGGGCGCGTCGTCGCCGACGAGGATCAGGCCGGCGACATGGGGCCATTGCCGCGCGAGCGGCGCGCGCAGGGGACCGGCCGGGAACGGGCGGCCGTTGCCGATGCCGGCGCCGCCATCGACCACCGCCCAGGCGAGATCCTTGGCGAGCGACGGGTTCTGCAGCCCGTCATCCATGACGATCACGTCGGCGCCGAGGCTCCGGCACAGCGCCGCCCCGGCCGGGCGGTCCCGGGCTACGATTGTCGGCGCGTGGCGGGCGAGGAGCAGCGGCTCGTCGCCGACATCCGCGGCGGCATGACCGTCGGGATCGACCCGGACCGGGCCGGCGAGACGCCCGCCATAGCCCCGGGACAGGAAGGCCGGTTTCCGGCCGAGCTCCGTGAGCAGGGCGGCGACCGCGATCGCGGCGGGCGTCTTGCCGGCCCCGCCGAGGGTGAAGTTTCCGAGGCACAGGACCGGGCAGCCGGCTTCGGCGCCGGGCCGATCCATGCGCCGGGCGGTGAGCGCGCCGTAGGCCGCGCCGAGGGGTGCGAGGCACCGCGCCGCCGGGTGGTCGGCCCCCGCCGCCCAGAAGCGCGGTGGCCGCATCAGGCCCGCGCGAGCGGCCGTGCGAGATCGCCCCGGTCGAGCCGCTGAAGCTTCATCTGCGCCACGAAGGGTTCGAGCACCGCGAGCGTGCGCCCGACCGCCCCCTCGAACGGCCGCAGCGCCCCCGGGCCGGCCTGGACCATGCCGGCAAGACGCCTCGGATCGCCCAGGACCTCGCCGACCATGGCGGCCAGCTCGACGCCGTCCTTGACCGGCAGGGCGGCGCCGGCCCGGTCGAGGGCGCGATAGACGGCGTCGAAATTGTCCGTATGCGGCCCGTGCAGGATCGCGGTGTCGAGGCGGACCGGCTCGATCGGGTTCTGGCCGCCATGCGGGACGAGCGAGCCGCCGAGGAAGGCCAGCGGTGCGAGCCGGTAGAACAGGCCCAGCTCGCCGATCGTGTCGGCGACGTAGATCTCCACGGACGGATGGGGCCGACCGCCGCTGGAGCGTCTGGCGCTGCGCAGATTGTAGGCCGCCGCGGCTTCGGCCGCTTCGGCGCCGCGGCTCGGATGGCGGGGAGCGAGGATCGTCAAGAGCTTCGGAAACTGCGCCTTCAGCACCGCATGGGCGTAGGCGACCATGCTGTCCTCGCCCGGATGGGTGCTCGCGGCGACCCAGACCGGCCGGCCGGCGATCATGCCCTCCAGATAGGCGCGTTGCTGCGGATCGACCGGCGGGACCTGAGCGTCGAATTTCAGGTTGCCGGTGATGCTGACCCGGGGCGCGCCGAGCTTGGCGTAGCGCGCGCCATCCTCCTGGGTCTGCGTCAGGCAGACCGCGATCCGCGACAGCAGCGCCTTGGCGGTGCGCGGGCAGCGCTCCCAGCCCTTGAACGACCGCTCCGACATCCGGCCGTTGACCAGGATGAGCGGGATCTCGCGGGCGTCCAGCTCCAGGATCGTGTTCGGCCAGATCTCCGACTCGGCCACGATGGCGAGGTTCGGCTGCCAATGGGCGAGGAACCGGGCGACCCAGCGCGGCGCGTCGAGCGGCACGTATTGGTGCACCGCCCCGGGCGGGAGCCGCCCCCGGATCAGCTCGGCGGCCGAGCGGGTGCCGGTGGTCACCAGCACCGAGAAGCCCCGGGCGATCATGCCCTCCACCAGACCGATCAGCGACAGGACCTCGCCGACGCTGGCGCCGTGCATCCAGGCGAGCGGCCCGACCGGACGGGCCCGGCCCGGCAGGCCGCGCCGCTCGGGCAGCCGCAGCGGATCCTCCTTGCCGCGATGGGCACGCCAGGCGAGGAGGCCGGCCAGGGCGGGCTCGCCGACCCACAGGCCGGCACGGTAGACCTGCAACGGCAGGGTCACGGACGGGAGCTTCACGCGGATTCTCCGACCGGATCGACACCCGCGGCCGGCGGCGTGCCGCGATAGAGCGCGGCGCGGTCGGCACGTCCCACCAGCGCGTAGGCGCGGGCATGGACCCGGTTCATCTCGGCTTCGAGGCGCCGCCGCAGCGCCTCGAACTCCTCGCCGGCGCAATCGCGGGCGACGTAGATCGGCGCGCCCAGCACAACCGCGCCCCGCCCGAACGGCAATCCGAGACAGGCCCGGTCCCAGGATTTGAAGCGCAGGTGCCGGCTCGTCACCACGGCGGCCGGGACGATCGGCCGGCCCGAGAAGCGTGCCAGCGTCAGGATCCCGGCATCGCAGCGGCGTGAGACCTTCGGCACGTCCGCGCTGAAGGCGACGGACTCGCCGGCCTTGAGGGCCCGCAGCATCGCCCGCAACCCCTCGGCCCCGCCCTTGGCGCGGGTATCGGTCGCCCGGTCCCGGCCCCGGGCGCCGGAGGCCCGGATCACCCGCACGCCGAGATGCTCCAGCGCGATCGTGTTGATGTTGCCGTCCGGGCTCTTCGAGATGATCGTGGCCACCCGGTCGCTCGGCCGGCGCATGAACGGCATCATGATGTGCTGCCCGTGCCACATGCCGGCGATGAGCGGCACCTGCGCGTCGATCCACCCATCCGCGGCACCGGGGCCGGCCGCATCGGCATGGACCTCGAAGCGATTCGTGGCCTGCACGAGCCGCAGATACCCGGCCGCCAGGCGCCCGAGGACGCGCTGAACGGCGGGATGGCGAAGGATGCGCTTGCCGAGACTCATGAGACGCTTGTGGCAGCCGGAGCGGCGCAGCCTGAACGGACCGGGCGGGGATTCGTCCGCCCACGGTCTAGTCCCCTGGCCCGCGCCAACGCAACTCGCGCGCCGCCAGGGATAGCGAATCGTCCCTTCGTCGCGCGCCCGCTCCGCGGAAGCTCGACCCGCGTCCAACAAAAGATCGAACCCTCCTTGTTTAGATACGTTCCAAACTATAGATTGGAATTCATCTAAACAGGAGTGCGAGCCCATGGCAGCAGCCCTCGATACAGCGGCCGAGGTCGCCGAAGCCCGGCGTGTCTTCGCGTTGCGCTACGTGCAGCCCGGGCTTGCGGGCCTGATCGACGGATCCGTCTCGACCCTTGCGCCGATCTTCGCGGCGGCCTTCGCCACCGGCCATAACGGCGCGACCTTCCTGGTCGGGCTCGCGGCCTCCGTCGGGGCGGGCATCAGCATGGGCTTCACGGAGGCGCTGTCGGATGACGGCAGCGTCACCGGGCGGGGGGATCCCTGGATGCGTGGCCTGGTCTGCGGCGTGATGACGACGCTGGGCGGCCTCGGACATACGTTGCCCTACGCGATCCCGGACCAGCTCCCGCCGGGCTGGCCGGATCCGTTCCTCCTCGCCACCAGCCTCGCCGTCCTGGTCGTGATCGTCGAGCTGGTCGCGATCGCGGCGATCCGCACGCGCTTCATGGCGACGCCGTTCTGGCGCGCGGCGCTGCAGGTGATGCTCGGGGGCGCGCTGGTGCTCGCCGCCGGGATGCTGATCGGCAGCGCTTGACGCGGGGCCTCGCGACCGCGATGCGGGGCGCGTCCCTGCCCCTCTCGAGCGTTGATCGTCGGCCTTGACCTTCCGCCTGGCCCATCTGAGTGACCCGCATGTCGGCCCGCTGGGCCGCGTGCGCCTGCACCAGCTCATCGGCAAGCGCGCCACCGGCTACGCCAACTGGCGGCGGGGCCGGTCGCGCAGCCACGACATGACCGTGCTCGAAACCCTGGTGGCGGACCTCAAGCAGCAGGGGGCCGCGCATGTCGCCTGCACGGGCGACCTGTGCAACATCGGCCTGCCGAGCGAGTGGGAGACCGCGCGCACGTTCCTCGAAGCGCTGGGCTCGCCCGAAACGGTGAGCTTCGTCCCCGGCAATCACGACGCCTATGTCCGCGGCTCCCTGGAAGGTCTGCTGGCGGCCTGCAGCGGCTATACCGGCGACGATTCGGGCTCGTCCGGCCGGTTTCCCTATCTGCGGCGGCGTGGGCCTGTGGCGCTGGTCGGCCTGTCGAGCGCCATCCCGACGAAGCCCTTCGTGGCGACCGGCCGCCTCGGTCCGCCGCAGCTCGCGGCCGCCGAATCCCTGCTGCGGGCCTTGGCCACGGAGCCCGGAAAGCCGTTCCGGGTGGTGATGATCCACCACCCGCCGCAGCCGGGGGGCGCGTCATCGGGGCGCGAGCTCAAGGATGCCGCCGCCTTCACGGCGATGATCGCGCGCGCCGGGGCCGAGCTGATCCTGCATGGCCACAACCACACCACCACCAGCGCCCTGGTCCCAGGACCGGACGGACGCTTCGTGCCGGTGATCGGCGCGCCCTCGGCATCGGCGCGGCCGGACGGGCATGGCGGCCTGGCGGCACGCCGCGCCTCCTACCTGCTCTACGAGATCACTCGGAATGGTGCCGGCTACGCGGTGACTGCGCGACGGCGCGGCCTCGATGCGGGCGGAACCGTCTGCGACCTCGGACCGATCGCCCTCGACTGACGTCCGCGTCCCTGAGCGTCGTGCGCTCCGAGGCCGGCCGCACCCGTTCGGGGGCCGGCCTCGGCGCGGGATTCAATTGCTCGCGGAGGCGAGTTCGGCCCGTTGCTGCTGGCTGATGCTGGCTTCGTAGCGCTCGGCCTGAAGGCGGGTCAGGCCGCTGATCAACGCGAGAGTCCCGCGATAGACAGTGTAGGTGCCGTCGTGAGTCGGCTTGACGCGAATCATCTCTGCCATGGAAGCCTGCCTTGTGCTGGAGGTTGCCTGTCTTCGTCGGAGGAGAGCGATCCTTCTGCTGGTCTGGCCGGTCGAACGCGCGAACAATGACGAGGTTATCAATCGATCTATGTCTGGCAAGGGTCGGCTACGGCGAAATGCTTAGCGGCTTCTGCTGCAGTGCGGGAAACCGTTGCCACCGCTCGCGATCGATGCGTGCTTAAAAATGCGGCCGGTCCCTTGCATACAGAATAAGGTGACGCCGGACCGCGCCGCGGCCCCGCGCGACACGAATCAAAAGCGAATCCCGCCCCCGCAGGGCTCGGCGAAGGGACCTCTCATGCAGCTCTGGCGTCTGACCGCGACCGACCTCTCGGCTCTGATCCGCACCGGCCAGGTTTCGGCCCGGGAGGTTGCGCAATCCGCCCTCGGTCGGCTCGATGCGGTCAACGGCCGGATCAACGCCGTGGTCGAGCATCGCCCCGAGGAGGTGCTGGCGCAGGCCGACGCGGTCGATGCCGCCCGCGCCCGCGGTGACGCCCTCGGGCCACTCGCCGGCGTGCCCGTGACGATCAAGGTCAATGTCGACCAGCGCGGCTTCGCGACCACGAACGGGCTGCGCCTCCAGCGCGACCTCGTGGCGGCCGACGACAACCCCGTTGTGGCCAACCTGCGCCGGGCCGGGGCGGTGCTGCTCGGGCGCACCAACACGCCGGCCTTCTCGCTGCGCTGGTTCACCGCCAACCTGCTGCACGGGGAGACCAAGAACCCGCGCGATCCGGCGCTGACGCCCGGGGGCTCGTCCGGGGGCGCGGGCGCCGCGGTGGCCGCCGGGATCGGGGCGATCGCCCACGGGACCGACATCGCCGGCTCGGTGCGCTATCCGGCCTATGCCTGCGGTGTGCACGGTCTGCGCCCGAGCCTCGGCCGGATCCCGGCCTGGAACGCCTCGTCGCCCGAGCGCGGAATCGGGCCGCAGCTCATGGCGGTGTCGGGCCCGCTCGCCCGCAGCATCGCGGATCTGCGTCTCGGCCTCCACGCGATGGCGGCCGCCGACCCGCGCGACCCGTGGTGGGTGCCGGCGCCGCTGGACGGTCCCGCGGTACCGTGCCGGGCGGCCCTGTGCGTGCGGCCCGGGGGCCTCGCGGTCGTGCCGGAGGTCGAGGCCGCGTTGCGCGAGGCAGCGCGCCGGCTGACCGAGGCCGGCTGGGCGGTCGAGGAGATCGCCGACACGCCGCCGATCCGCGAGGCCAGCGCGCTGCAGCTGCAGCTCTGGCTGGGCGACGGCTACGAAGCGGCCCGGGCGGCGGCCGACCGCGAGGGTGATCCGGCGGCCATCGATCTGCTCGAGTCGTTCCGCGGGCGGGCGGAGGCGATGCCGCCGGACGCCATCGCCAGGGCGCTCGTCCGCCGGGCGACGCTGGCTCGGGAATGGTCGCTGTTCCTCGCCGAGCATCCGGTGCTGCTGGTGCCGGTCTCCGCGGAGCTGCCGTTCCCGGACGGGCTTGACCGCACCGGCACGGCCGGGATCGAGCGCGCCTTCGAGGCGAACCTGCTGCAGGTCGGGCTCGCGCCGATCGGTGTGCCGGCGCTCACCGTCACCACCGGCCTCGTCGGGCGGACCCCCGTCGGCGTCCAGCTCGTGGCCGCCCGGTACCGGGAAGACCTCTGCCTGGCGGCGGGCGCCGCGATCGAGGCGGCCGGCGTGCCGGAGATGCCCGTCGATCCCGTCTGAGCCGACGCCGGTCGGCGAAGGGGAACCAGATTGAAATGGCCTCGCTTATACAACTGATAGTTGTGCGAGGTCCTCATGTCCGTGATCGCCACCGCAGGCTGCGTCGGAAGTTCACTGGTCTGCGCGCTGACGGCCTCCTCGGGGCCGTTGCTGGCTCTGGCGGGCTTTTTCGGGGGCGGCACGGTCGGCGGCGTGATCGGCGCCGTGGCCGTCGCGGCGCTGGGCTGGGGCCGGGCCTGATCTCAGCCGTGTCCGTGCGCCCCAGCCGCCTGGGCTAGGAAGGGCCGGACCCGGGTCCAGCGCAGGTCCGGGTAACGGTCATTGTCCAGGGGCGTGAGCCGGGCGCGGCCCTCGAACATGTCGCGCAGGTACTGCATGCCCTGCCAGGGCGGGAACACCGCGCCCCGGCCCGGGGCGAGGGTCCGCGCGACGCGGATCATCAAGCCCAGCGAACCGAGCCCGCCGGCGCGCAGCGTCCGGTAGCGCCTGCCCCGCGCCGCGCTCGCCGCATCGGCGAGATCGCGGGTGCTGAGGCTGTCGCCGGCGATGCGCAGCCAGCGCGGGGTCGTGGGATCCAGGGCGGCCCGGGCGGTGAACGCGGCGGTGTCGTCCTCGGTCGTGAAGTCGAGGATCTGGTCGGCGCGGCCCCAGTACAGAACCCGGCGCGGGCGATGGAGGATCAGGGGGGCCTGTCCGTCGAGCAGCTCCATGAACGCGCCGTTGAGCACCGACGTGGCCTGGATCGACGCCGCATCGAGGCGCGCCTGAAAGGCCCGGCGCAGGTCGAGGTTGCGGTTCCCGCCCGGTGCGGTCTTGGCGTAGTCGATCGAGAAATCCGACGGGATGAAGCGCGGCACGCCGGCCCGGACGGCGCCTTCCAGGAGAGCGGTCTGCGCGTCGATGACGGTGGCGCTCAAGCCGTTCAACGCCGAGACCACGCAGGCGGACCCCGCGCAGGCGGCCTGCCAGCTGCCCGGACGGCCGGGGCCGGCCTCGACCACGCGGGCGCCCAGGGCGGTGAGCGGCCCGAGCCGGGCCTGATCCGTCCCGGGGCGGACGATGGCGGTGACGCTCGCGCCCTCACGCCGGAGCGCCCGCACGATCCGCAGGCCGAGATCGCCGGTGGCACCGGCGACCGCGATCGTCACGGGGGCCGGGCTCACGATCGGCCCGCCGCGCCGAGATCGGCGAGCAGGGCCGCGAAGAGCCGCGCCCGCTGAGGCAGCGTCTCGATCAGCACATGCTCGTCGAGGGTGTGGTAGCCCTGGCCGAGCGGCCCGAGGCCGTCGAGCGTCGGGATGCCGTTGGCACCGGTGAAGTTGCCGTCCGAGCCGCCGCCGGCACTGCGGTGGGGCAGGGGCTGGCCGAGCGCCTCGCTCAAGCGCCGCGCCCGATCATAGAGGGCCATGCAACCGGCATCCGGTTCCCAGACCGGCCGGGTGACACCGCGGGTCACGGCGAAGCGGACGCCGTCCTGCTCACCCGACAGGGCCAGCATCCGCTCGACGCCGCGATCGAGATCGGCCTGGCGCTTGGCCATGCTTAGGGCCTGACCGCGGCACAGGGTCGGGACGCAATTGACCCATTGCCCGCCCGAGACGATCCCGGTGGAGAAGGTGCAATCCGCGTCCGACAGCGCGTCGATCGCCAGGATCATGCGCGCCATGGCGCGGATCGCCGAGCGGCCCTCATGGGGCGCCGCGCCGGCATGGCTCGGGCGGCCGACGGCTTCGAGGTCGAAGCGCGCGATGGCGTAGCGGCCGGTGACGACGCCGTTGTCGGCGTGGCCGGGCTCGGGCACCAGCACGACGGCGTGGCGGGCGGCCTCGGCCTCGATCAGGTCCCGGGTCGAGGGGCTGCCGACCTCCTCGTCGCCGGTGAACAGGACGGTTACCGGCAAAGGCGTCTCGATGCCGGCGGCGGTGAGGGCGCGGATCGCCGCGAGGGCGATCACGTTACCGCCCTTCATGTCGAGGATGCCCGGGCCGTAGGCGCGGTTGCCCTCGATCCGCCAGGGCAGGCTCGCCAGGGTGCCGACCGGATGCACGGTGTCGAGATGCCCGAGCACCAGGATGCCGGGCTGGTCACGGTGCCGATGGGGGAACCGCGCGCGCACGCAATCGCTCAGGCCCATCCGCCCCGGAATGGTCTCGACCGCGGCCCCGGCGACCGCGAGGTCGCGGGCGGCCAGGCCCATCATGCGGTTGACCGCGGCGGCATCGTGGGTCGGGCTCTCGCATTCCACCCAGGGGCGCAACGTCGCCAGGATGGACTCCGCATCGAACGGCAGGTCCGGGATCATCGGGCGCTCTCGGCGGAGGACACGGCGAAAGGATCGGCGAAGGGATCGGCGACCTTGGGCCAGTAGCGGCCCGAGCGCTTGGTGTAGGGGATCGCGCCGTAATCCGGCGGGACCGCGCCCGGCGCCGCGACGTAGCGGACCTCGCTCGCGATCGGCGCGAAGGCGGCGTAGAAATGCTGCATCGACTTCACCACCACGATCCGCTTGTCGTCGAGGGTCAGCCCCAATCCCGTGAAGGCGTCGGGCGCGAAGGCCTGCTGGCGGATGTGGGTCAGCACCACGTGGATCCCGTCGGCCTCGACCCAGGCGGCGGGTCCGAGCCGGGCGCGGCCGCCGCTGAGGCCGCCCTGGCTGTGATCCTCCGAGAGGCCGCGCACGGTGATGCGCAGGTCCACCGGATCGCCCGAGGTGACGCCGCACTTGCCGCCGATGCGCAGCACGAAGGTCGCGCCGAGCCCCGCCTCGTGGCAGATCCCGACCGCGCCGGGATCCCAGATCAGACCGAGCGCCACGTCCCTGATGCCGCGTTCGGCCAGACGCGCCAGGATCGCGGTGTTGTCGGAGGGCGCGCCGGCGCCGGCATTGTCGGCGAAGTCGGCCAGCACCATCGGGCGCGGGTCGTCGGAGGCCAAAGCCGCGTCGATGCCGGCATCGATGCTGTCGCAGCGGCTCGCCGCCTCCTCGCGCATCGCCCAGACCTCCCGGGCGAGGTCGTCCGCCAGGGCCTGGGCCTTGGCGGCGTCGCCATCGGCAACGACCAGCATCTTCGCGCCGACATCCGGAACGTCGCCCCAGGGGAAGCCGTGCCCGAAGGAGACCGACAGGATGCCGTCCCGCCCCTCCAGCGCCTCCATCCGGCGCACGAAGCTCGCGACCGGCTCGCGGGTGGTGCGCCACATGTTGATCATCCGGCAATCGGCATAGGCCATCACGGGCCGGATGTCCTTGGCGACCGTGCGCATCACCAGCGGGTAGAGGTCGCGGGCGCGGTCGACGATGTCGGTGTGGGGGTATTCCTTGTAGATCACGATGACGTCGGCGCTCCGCCGCATCGCCTCGGTGAGGTGGCAGTGCAGGTCGAGCTCGACGCCGATCGTCGCGTCCGGGCCAACGATGGCGCGGACCCGCTCCAGGGTGTCGCCCTCGCAACCGTCATAACCCTCGGCGACCATGGCGCCGTGCATGAACAGCAGCACGGCATCGACCGGCATGGCGGCCCGGAGGTCGTCGAGCAGCGCGTCGCGCAGCTCCTCGTAGACGGCGCGCAGGGTGATCCCGCCCGGCTGCGCGAAGGTCGAGAGGCTCTCGACGACCTTGTGCCCGTCCGCCTCGGCCAGCGCGCGCCAGGCCTTGAGACCGATATTGCTGAGGCGGGGCGCCGTCTTGGTGCCGTCACGACGGGCATAATCGGCCAGGAAGGCCGCGCGGCCGGTGGGCAGCGGTGCGAAGGTGTTGGTCTCGGTGGCCAGTCCGGCGATGAAGATCTGCAAGGTTTTTCGGTCCTCGTCTTCGGCCGGCCGCCGGTCAGGCGGAGGCCGGGCTCAGCGTGATGATCGTCTCGGTGGCCGCCTCGACGGCGGCGCGGCCGTAGAGCATCGGCACATGGTCCCGGCGCCCCCAGATCGGGGCCAGGTCGGCGTAATGCGGGCTGCCCGGGTCCCCCGACTGGCCCGGCACGTTGATGAAGACCGACCGGTCCCAGTCGCCCACATCCACGACCATGCGGAACGAGGCGCCGTGGGTCAGCCGGAACGTGTCGGTCCGGTACTCCGCGTGCATGACTGATGCCGCGGCGCCCCCGACGGCCATGGGACCGACATCCCAGCCCGGATCCGACCGCAGGGCCGAGAGCGGGTGGGCGAACTGGGCGTGGTGCAGCCGGCCCCAGGACCAGGTCTCGGAATCCGGCCCCATCCGCGTGCGGCACTCCCGGAAGGCGGCGCCCAACGTCCCCGTCAGCAAGGCGCCGCGGGTGGCCGGATCGAGGCCAGATTCCAGCCGCTCGATCAGGCTCTGCGTGTCGCCGGGCGGCAGCAGGCGACGCGTTGCAGGATCCGCCACCAGGGCTTCGAGCAAGGCCGGGCGCAGATGCCGGACCCAGAACAGCTCGATCAGGGCCGCCGCCGCCGAATCCTCGTGCAGCGCCCCGTCGAACGGCGTCAGCAGGGTGCGGGCCGCCTCGACATCGGCATCCGCCCCCTGGGGCAGTGCCCGCACCAGGGCGGCGAGACGCTGAGCCGGCTCCGAAACATCGTCGCCCTGGAGTGCGCGGGATTGGTCCAGCGTATGCCGGCTCTGGCCGTCGAGCACCGCGCGGATGCGCCGGGCGCGCCAGGGCTCCGCCCATTCGAAGCCGAGCTTGCGGGCCTCGGCGGGAAAATCCGGCGGCAGGTTCATCTCGTTGGCGGTGGCGAGGTACCCCTCCGGCGGGTCGATGCGACGGGGCAGGGCGCCGGGATCGTGGAACCCGGCCCAGTCGTAGCGGCCGTCGCCGGGCACCGGCAGCAACCCGTCATGGGCCGGCCGCACAGGCGCCTTGCCGGCCATGAACCACGCGATCCGCCCGGTCACGTCGGCGTAGAGCTGGTTGACCGAGGGCGCCGACCAATAGTGCAGGCCCTGGCCGAACGCCTCCGGGCTCGTGGCGCCGAGATAAGCGAGGCTGCCGAGATAGGCGGCAGCGCCCGGCTCGGACCAGACGGTGCGCAGCGCGAAGGCCCGGCCGCCCGCCTCGCGGAGCACCGGACCGTGCCGGGTGAAGCCCAGCACCACGGTCTCGTCCGGCCCGCCGCACACCGGGATTCTTTCGGTGACGCGCTGGATCGGCTCCCAACCGTCGCCGTACCGGTACCGATCGGGATCGGCCGGATCGGTCTCGCAAACAAAAAGATCCTCCTGGTCCATCGGCGCGATGGTCAGGCTGAAGGCGGAATGGCCGTTATGGCCGATGGAGATGCCGGGCAGGGCGGGCTCGCCCGCCCCGATCACGTCGAGGCCCGGGGCGGTGAGATGGACGGCGTAGCGCAGCGACGGCTGCAGGTAGATCCGGTGCGGGTCGCTCGCCAGGATCGGGCGGCCGGTCTCGGTGCGGGTCGGCCCCACCACCCAGTTGTTCGAGCCCTCGACCGGCTCCTTCGGGGCGGCGCGCTGGCCCCGCGTGACGGCGCCGTGGGCGTCGACCTTGGTCCAGTCCCAGGCCTCCGCGCGCGTGGCGGCCAGGCGCTCTTGGGTGAACCCGACCGGCGCGGTGGCGAGACGGAAATCGTCGAGGAGGTCGTCCGGCCAATCGGCGGCGTCGAGGCCATCCGGCAGCACAGGATCATGCGGCGGGCTGATGCGCTTGCGCAGGTCGTCGGCAGCGAGCCCGTCTTCGCGGGTCTCGGCCCGGGCGAGCACCCGGGCGCGGGCGACCTCGGACAGGACGTTGCGCACGAGCCCGTGGCTGCGGATCCGGACAACGTCCTCCGGGCGCCAACGGGCCGGGCGCGTCTCCGTCAGGGCGAATTCCGGCGGCCGCAAGTCCGGCCGCGTCTCGGTCAACGCGACGAAGGCGTTGATCCCGTCCACGAAGGCGGCGACGATCGCCCGCGTATCTTGCGGCCCGTAGGCGGCCCATTCGGCCGCCATGTCGCCGCGATACAGGAACAGCCGCGCGGCCCGGTCCTGGGCGAGGTAGCCCGGCCCGAAATCCGCCGCCAGCAGGCCGAGGCCGCGCTTGCGCCAGAGGTCGAGCTGCCACAGCCGGTCCCGGGCGGCGTTGAAGCCCTGGACCCGGAAGGCGTCGAGCGCCGTCGCGGCGCGGATATGCGCCAGCCCCCAGCGGTCGACGCGGATCTCGGCCGGGCCTTCGAGCCCGGGCAGCGCGTAGGCTGCCCCGCTCACAGGGCGACTTCGATGAGGTGCGGACCGGGTGTGTCCAGCCCGTGCCGGAACGCCGCGATGAAGTCCTCCAGCGTCTCGACGCGACGGCCCTCCACGCCGAAACCGCGGGCGAGGCTGACCCAATCGATGGCCGGATTGTCCAAGCTCAGCATGCCCAGCGCCTTCGGGCCGGGATTGTGCGCGCCGACATTGGCGAGCTCCGCCCGCAGGATCGCGTAGGAGCGGTTCGACCAGATCAGCGTCACCACGTCGAGGCGCTCGCGCGCCTGGGTCCAGAGGGCCTGGGCGGTGTAGAGCCCGCTGCCATCGGCCTGGAGATTGATCACCTTGCGGCCGGGGCAGGCGATGGCCGCCCCGGTGGCCATCGGGATGCCGAGCCCGATCGAGCCGCCGCTGAGCTGCAGCCAGGAATGCGGCGCCGCATCCCGAGTCAGGGCGAAGAAGTTGCGGCCCGTGGTGATCGACTCGTCGCAGATCACCGCGCCCTCCGGGATCAGCGCCCCGAGGACCTGACCGATCGTGTCCTGGTCGAGGGGGCCGGAGGCGGGGAGCTTCGGCCGCGGCCCGGCCGCGATGGGCTCGGCCGGCGGGGCGGCGACCGCCTCGGCCAGACGCTCCAGCGCGTCGATCTGGTCCTCCTCGGGAGTCGCGAGGGTGATGGTCGCGCAGCCTTCCGGGGCGAGCAGGCTCGGCTTGCCGGGATAGGCGAAGAAGCCGACCGGCTGGGTCGCGCCGATCAGGATGATGTGACGGAAGCCCTTCAGGGCCGCGATCGCCTGGTCGATCGGGTAGGGCAGGCGCTCAATCGGCACCGTGCCGGCGCCGCGGTCGATGCGGGCGTTCGAGGTCATGGCCATCAGCGTCGCGCCGGTCTTGCGCGCGATCCGGTCGGCGATCACCCGGCCTTCGCCCTGCACCGCCCGGTCGCCGAGATGGAGCAGCACCGGCTCGCCGCTGGACAGCGCCGCCACGGCGGCCGCGATCGCCGAATTCTCGGCTCGCGCCCGTTCCGGGATCGGCGGCACCGGGGCGATGCCCGTGCCGGGGTCCCAGGCGGTGTTGGCCGGCAGGATCAGGGTCGCGACCTGCCCCGGCGCCGTGCGGGCGGCCGCGATGGCGGCGGCGCCGTCGGATCCGATCTCGGCGGCGCTCATGCCGGTCTGGACCCAGGACGACATCGGGCGGGCCAGCCCCTCGATATCCGAGGTCAGCGGCGCGTTGTATTCGCGGTGATAGGTGGCGTGCTCGCCGACGATGTTGACGACCGGGGTGCGCGCCTTCTTGGCGTTGTGCAGGTTGGCCAGTCCGTTGGCGAGGCCGGGACCGAGATGCAGCAGGGTGGAGGCCGGCTTGTCGGCCATGCGGGCATAGCCGTCCGCGGCGCCGGTGGCCCCGCCCTCGAACAGGAACAGCACGCAGCGCATCCCCTCGACCCGGTCGAGCGCCGCCACGAAATGCATCTCGGACGTGCCGGGATTGGTGAAGCAGACCTCGACCCCGCCGGCGACGAGGGTCCGGACGAGGCTCTCGGCCCCGTTCATCGTGGTTGGCGTCCCATCGGTCACGGGCGGCTCCCTCTCGGTCCGGCTCGTGCGGCCGGCGACTCGCATTCATTATTATCGTGGCGCAGCCCGCGCCGAGCGCAAGGGCCGAAACGCGCCGCTGCCGGTCATCGGGCGCCGGGACTATCGCACGATCTGGCGCGGGATTTGCCGGTGGCGGCCCGCAACGTCGACGAACGGGATCCGATGAAACTGCGCCGCCTGCTCGCCTACTCCCTCGCCGGTTCCCTGGCGCTGGCTCCCGCGGCCCATGCCGAGAGCGTCCTTCGCATCGCCATGACCGCCTCAGACATCCCCACGGCCACGGGGATGCCCAATAACGGCTTCGAGGGCATGCGCTTCCTCGGCTACCCGATCTTCGAGGGGCTGGTGCAATGGGATCTGAAGAGCACCGACAAGCTCGCCCGCATCATCCCGGCCCTGGCCGAGCGCTGGGAGCAGGACCCGAGCGACAAGACGATCTGGACCTTCCACCTGCGCCGGGGCGTGAGCTTCCATGACGGCACCCCGTTCAACGCCGACGCGGTGATCTGGAACCTCGACCGCTACTTCAAGAACGACAGCCCGCAATTCGAGCCGCAGGGGGCCGGCATTTCCCGGGCCCGGGCGCCGCTGGTCGGGAGCTACAGGAAGATCGACGACGCCACCGTGCAGATCACGACCACGCAGGTCGCGTCGTACTTCCCCGACATGGTGGTCTACCTGCTGTTCACCTCGCCCCAATCCTTCGAGAAGGCCGGGCGCGACTGGGCCAAGGTGGCTTCGTTGCCGGCCGCCGGCACCGGGCCGTTCAAGATCACCCGGGTCGCGCCGCGGGAATCGGTCGATCTCGCCAAGTTCGACGGCTACTGGGACCCGAACCGGATGGCCAAGGTCGACAAGGTCCGGCTGATGCCGATCCCGGAGGCGAATGCCCGGGTCGCGGCCCTGCGCTCGGGTCAGGTCGACTGGATCGAGGTGCCGGCGCCCGACGCGATCCCGTCCCTGAAGCAGGCGGGCTTCACCATCACCACGGGTTCCTACCCGCATGTCTGGCCGTACATCTTCAACATCGGCGCCAAGGACAGCCCGCTGAAGGACGTGCGCGTCCGCCAGGCGCTGAATTATTGCGTCGACCGGGCCGCCATCGTCGAGCTGCTCAACGGCACCGCCGAGCCGGCCTCGGGCTGGCTGAACGACAAGGACCCGAATTTCGGCGCGCCGAAGAACCGCTACGGGTTCGACGCCGCCAAGGGCAAGGCGCTGCTGGCCGAGGCGGGCTACTCGGACAAGAAGCCGCTCAGCCTCAAGGTGATGATCTCGTCCTCGGGCTCGGGCCAGATGCTGCCGATGCCGATGAACGAGTACCTGCAGGAGAACCTGAAGCAGGCCTGCAACGTCGAGCTGAGCTTCAACGTGGTCGAGTGGCAGGTGTTGCTGAACTCGAGCCGGGCCCTGCCGGACGCGCCGAGCCTCCAGGGCTCGATGGCGCTCAACGTCTCCTCGCCCTCGTCCGACCCGAGCGTGATGGCGCGCTACTTCGCGGGCGACCGGTTCCCGCCGGGCGGCTTCAACTTCCCGAACTGGAAGGACGACGCATTCGACGCCGCCCTCAAGGCGCTGGCCGAGACCGACGATGCCAAGGTGATCGACGCGCAGACGGCGCTCGCTCACGAACGGCTGGTAGACAACCCGCCGTGGTTGTTCATCGTGCATGATCTCAACCCGCGCGGGATGTCGCAGAAGATCCACGGCTTCGTCTCCCCGCAATCCTGGTTCGTCGACCTCACCCTCGTCAGCGTGAAGTGATCCCGATGGCTGATCTTGAACTCGTCGACGCCTCCGCGGCCGAACTCGCCCGGGCGATCGGATCGCGGAAACTCTCGCCGGTGGACGCGGTCGACGCGCTGCTCGGCCGGGTCGCGCAGCTGGAGCCGAAGCTCCAGGCCTTCACGGAGGTGTTCGCCGCCGATGCGCGCCTGGCCGCCGAGGGCGCCGACCGGGCGATCCGCGCCGGCCATGCGGTCGGGCCGCTCCACGGCGTCCCGGTGGTGCTGAAGGACCTGATCGACCTGGAGGGCCGGATCACCATGGGCGGCTCGGCCGCTCACCGGGCGCGCCGGGCCGAGCGCACCGCGACCATCGCCCGGCGGCTGATCGCGCAGGGCATGATCGTGCTGGGCAAGACCCACACGGTGGAGTTCGCCTATGGCGGCTGGGGCACCAACCAGCATCTCGGCACCCCCTGGAACCCCTGGGATCCGGAGACCCAGCGCACGCCGGGCGGGTCGAGCAGCGGCACCGGGGTCGCGGTGGCGGCCCGGATGGCGCCCTGGGGCATCGGCACCGATACCGGCGGCTCGGTGCGCCTGCCCGCCTCCTTCTGCGGGCTGACCGGGCTGAAGGTCACGGTCGGGCGCGTCTCGACCTGGGGGATCGTGCCGCTCTCGACGACGCTGGACACGCCCGGCCCGCTGGCGCGGACCGTCGAGGATACGGCGCTCCTCTACGAGGCGATCTCCGGCCCCGACCCGCTCGACCCGACGACCCGGGGGATCGCCCCGGACGCGCCCTGGTCGACCCTGAACCGGGGCGTGCGCGGCCTGCGGCTCGGGCGGATGCCGGACGCCGAGCGCGAGGGCGTCGCCGCCGACATGCTGGCGGCCTACGACGCGGCCCTCGAACTCCTGGCCCAGCAGGGCGCCGAGATCGTCGACGTCGCCCTGCCGTTCCGGTTCAGCGACTGCGTGGCGATGAGCGGGATCACCAACGCCGAGGCCTATTTCGTCAACGGCGCGCTGGCCGAGGACCCGGGCTCGCAGCTCGGCGACGCCGTGCGCGCCCGGATCCTCGCCGGCGCGAAGGTCTCCGCTCAGGAGTATCTCGGCACGCTCCAGCGCCGGGCCGCCATGAAGGTCGCCTATGCCGCCGCCCTGGAGGGGATCGACGCCCTGCTGACGCCGACCACAGAGGCCGCAGCCGTGGCGCTCGCCGAGGTCGACGAGGCGCATCTGCCGTCGCGGTTCACCCGCTTCGGCAACCTCCTCGACCTCTGCGCCCTGGCGCTGCCCGACGGGTTCACATCCGCCGGGCTGCCCCTGTCGCTGCAGATCACCTGCCGGGGCTACGACGAGGCGATGGCCCTGCGGATCGGCCAGGCCTACCAGCGGGCGACCGACTGGCATCGGCGCCGCCCGCCGGTCTGAGGCTTCGGGGTTTCAGCCGGCGGCGTATTCCAGCTGCGGCGCGAGCACACGGTCGCTCTCGGCATGGATCGTGACCGGGATCATCTTGGCCGCCGGCGTCTTGCTGCCGGTGGCGTAGTGCCAGATCGGCATCAGGACGTTGCATTCCGGGTAGTAGCCGCCGATGCAGCCGATAGGGATGTCGTAGGCCACGACCAGCAAACCTGCGAGCTGGCGGTCGATGCCGTCATGCGCGACGGTCTTGAGCGTCACCGCCTGGCCGATCTTGAGCCCCAGCCGGTCGATATCCGAGCGGTTCATCAGCACCACCTTGCGGGTGTTGTTGATGCCCCGGAACCGGTCGTCGTAGCCGTAGACGGTGGTGTTGAACTGGTCGTTGCTGCGCAGGGTCATGAGGCGCAGCACGTCGTGCCCGATCGCCGGCATGTCGGCATCCTCGTCCAGCGCGTTCGGCGTGACGAAGTTGGCGCGGCCGGTATCGGTGCACCATTCGCGGCGCTTGACCGGCATGTCGCGCTGGAACCCGCCCGGCTCCCACATACGCCGCTCGTAGTCCCAGAACGAATCCGGCAGCGTATGGCCGATCTCCTTCCGGATCTCGGCATAGTCCTGCTTGTACGCGTCCCACCGCACCCGCGGGTTGGGATCGAGCACCTTCTGGGCGAGCTCGCAGATCAGCCGGATCTCGCTGATCAGGTGGGGCGAGGCGGGTTTGCGCAGGCCGCGATTGCCGTGCACGCAGGCCGAGGTGTCCTCCATCGAGAGCACCTGCGGGCCCGCCTGGGTCTCATCGATCTCCAGCCGGCCGATCACCGGCAGGATGTAGCTGATCTCCCCCGGCAGAAGTGCGCTGCGGTTGAGCTTCGTGATGACGTTGACGGTCAGGCGGATCCGGCGCCAAGCCGGCTCCATCTGGCCGTGATCGGGGATCGCCCGGACGAAATTGCCGCCCAGCATGAAGAAGGCGCGGACCTCGTCCTTGAGGACCGCCTCGCAGGCCTCGACCGTGTTGTAGCCGGCCTCGCGCGGCGGCTCGAAGCCGAACTGCGCGCCGAGCCGGTCGAGGGGGAACAGCTCGGGTTTCTCGGTGATCCCGACCGTGCGCTGACCCTGGACGTTCGAATGGCCCCGGACCGGGCAGATCCCGGCGCCGCCGCGGCCCATATTGCCGCGCATCAGCAGCAGGTTCACCAGCATCTGGACGGTCTCGACGCCGGCCTGGTGCTGGGTCAGCCCCATGCCGTAGACGGCGATCACCGCCTTCGAGACGCTATAGACCTTGGCGGTGGATTCCATATCGGCCCGGTGCAACCCCGAGCGGCGCTCGAGCTCGTCCCACTCTTGAGTCCCCAGCCAGGCGAGGAAGGTGTCGAAGCCGTGGGTGTGCTCCTGGATGAAGGCCTCATCCAGAACCGGCTCGCCGCCCGCCGCGAGCGACGCGTCGTGGAGCGCCAGCACCGCCTTGCAGATGCCGGCGAGCGCCGCGAGGTCGCCGCCCGCCTTGACCTGATGGTACTGCGAGCTGATCCGCGTCTCCTTGCGGGTCAGCATCTCGGTGGGGGATTGCGGGTTCAGGAAGCGCTCGAGCCCGCGCTCGCGCAGGGGGTTGTAGGTGATGATCGGCACGCCGCGCTGGCTCGCCTCCTGCAGCGGGTGCAGCATGCGCGGCGCGTTGCTGCCGGGGTTCTGGCCGAAGAACAGGAGGCAGTCGGCCTTGCCGAAATCGTCCAGCGCCACCGTGCCGATGCCCTGGCCGATGCTGGCCGGCAGCGCCACCGAGGTGGTCTCGTGGCACATGTTGGACGAGTCCGGCAGGTTGTTGTTGCCGTAGAGCCGGGCGAACAGCCCGTAGAGGTAGCTCCCCTCGTTCGACAGGCGGCCGGAGCTGTAGAACACCGTGCCCTTCTTGCGGTCCTCGACGGCGCGCAGCTCGCGGGCGATCTCCTCGATCGCATGGCCCCAGGAGACCGGCACGTACTTGTCGCTGGCGGCATCGTAACGGAGCGGGTGGGTCAGGCGGCCGGGCTGCTCGAGGTGGTAATCGTCCCAGCCCAGGAGTTCGGTCACCGTGTGCTTGGCGAAGAAGTCCGGCGTGCAGCGATGCGCCGTCAGCTCCCAGGCCACCGCCTTGACCCCGTTCTCGCAGAACTCGAAGGGCAGGGGGCTCGCCGGCTTCACCCAGGCGCAGCTGTTGCACTGGTAGCCGTCGACCTTGTTGTGACGTGTGAGCGCGACCGGAACGCTCGCCAGCACGCCCTCACGCCGCAGGATGTTGCCGACGGAGAAGGCCGAGCCCCATCCGCCGGAGGGCAGACGGTACGGCTTGAAGGTAGGCTTTTCCAACAGGTGAACTCCGGGCCTCTAAGGCAGGGAAACACCTGCCATCGACCGGTGTTTCCTAAAAGAATTCCCGGACCCGGAAATTTATTCGCACCCAACATACATCAACAACAGAGGTTAACATGGTTATCGGCCGCGATTACATGCTGCACAAGCCCTCCGGGCCGTCAGCCCCCGAGCATTATCTTCACACGCAGGTCGTGCCGCGTGCGGTCAACACGGCCGGGGCGCTGGAAGTCGCTCTGAGCCGGGCCTCCGCGCGGACCGGAATCCGGCCCTCGCTGATCCTCGCCGGCGTCGCGGCCGCCGCGATGGTCGCGGTGTACCGCGTCCGGCAGAGCCGCGCCGGGGCGGGCGAACGGCGGATCTGAGCCGGCAGCCCCGACACGACGGGGGCGGCGCGGTGGTTCCGCGGAGCGGCCGGACCGACCGCCAAAGTTTCTGGGGGCGATCAGGTCCCACGCCGCCGGGGGCCTGCTCTCGTGCGTCGATGAAGACGGATGCGATGCCCAGGGCAGGACTGCATAGGGCTTAGCAGGCTGCGCCTGACCGTCATTCTCGCAGCGGGGGCACAGCACACCGATCCACCGCCACCCGGGACGCGCGCGATGGCGTCGTCTCACGGCGCCGGGGCCTGCCCCGCCACCACCACGCCCAGCGTATCGAGGAGGGAGGAGCGCGCCCGGCTGACGCGGCTCTTCACGGTGCCGACCTGGCAGCCGAGCTTGGTCGCCGCCTCCTCGTAGGTATGGCCCTCGGCGCCGACCAGCAGCAGCGCCTGCCGCTGCGCGGCCGGGAGCGTCCCGAGCTGCTTCCACACGACCTTGAGCGTGCTGGCATCCTCCTGGTCGGATAGGCTGGTCATCTGGCTGGCATGGGTGCCGTCCACATCCTCGACCTCGCGCCGGTTCTTGCGCAACTCCGAGTAGAACTGGTTGCGCAGGATCGTGAACAGCCAGGCGGTGAAGTTCGTCCCGGGCCGGAACCGCGCCTGGTTGGCCCAGGCCTTCACGAAGGTCTCCTGCACGAGGTCGTCGGCCCGGCTGACATCGCCGACCAGGGACAGCGCGAAGGTGCGCAGGGCCGGAAGCGCCTTGATGATGTCGCTGCGGAAGTCGAACGCCACGACCTGGCCGTGCGCCGCCACGGCGGCCTCGAACCGCTCCACGAGGCCGGCGAGCTGGGCCGGGAGCGGCTCCTGCTCGACGATCTGGAAATAGTCGCGGATCGGCAGGGCGAGGTGCTGACCGAGGATCGTGGCGTAGCGGGGCGCGGCGCTCTCGGGCGTGGGGCCGGCCGGCGGGTTCGATCCATCATCGATCATGCGCGTTCCCTGAGGCCCCTGTCTTGCTATCTGGAATGACTCTAACCGGGTATCCCAGCAATCCTGAACCATTGCCAAACGCTCCCGGCAATATCGGGAAATTTACGCAGGACGGCGCAACCGCGATGAATGGTGTTCGACCCATGGGTGTGGCACCCAATCCCGCATCGGTGCAGAATACGGTTCGTGAGGAGAGCGGGATGAGCCACGACCACGCGCACGACCATGCACACGACCATCCCCACGGCAGCGATCTCTCGCCCGTCGAGGCGCGGGTCCGCGCGCTGGAATCCCTGCTGACCGAGAAAGGCTATATCGACCCCGCGGCTCTGGACGCCCTGGTCGAGCTCTACGAGACGAAGGTCGGGCCGCATGCCGGCGCCCGGGTCGTGGCCCGAGCCTGGGTCGACCCCGATTACCGGGCCCGGCTCCTCGCCGACGCGACCCCGGCGATCGCCGAGCTCGGCATCGGCGGCCGGGGCGGCGAGCACATGGTGGTGGTGGCCAACACCCCCGAGACGCACAACCTCGTCGTGTGCACGCTTTGCTCCTGCTACCCCTGGCCGGTGCTCGGCCTGCCGCCGGTCTGGTACAAGGCGCCGCCCTACCGCGCCCGGGCGGTGATCGACCCCCGCGGCGTCCTGGCCGAGTTCGGGGTCACCATCCCGGAGACCACCCGGATCACCGTGTGGGATTCCACCGCCGAGACCCGCTACATGGTCCTGCCGATGCGTCCCGCGAACACCGCGGGGTTCTCCGAGGAGGCTCTGGCCGCCCTCGTCACCCGCGACGCGATGATCGGCACCGGCCTGCCCGGCACGGTCCCGCCGACCCCGCTGGAGATGCCGGTATGAACGGAGCCCAGGACCTCGGCGGCGCGCACGGGTTCGGGCCCGTTGTGCCGGAGCCGGACGAGCCGGTCTTCCACGCCGATTGGGAACGTCGCGTCTTCGCGATGGCGATGGCGATGGGCTTCACCGGCGCCTGGAACCTCGACGGCAGCCGCGCCACCCGCGAGTCGCTACCGCCGGCGCAATATCTGGCGTCGAGCTACTACGAGATCTGGCTGGCGGCCCTGGAGAAGCAGGTCGCCGCCACGGGCCTCGCGACGCCCGACGAGATCGCGGGGGGTCGGGCGTCCGAGCCGGCCAGGCCGGTGGCGCGGGTGCTCGCCCGGGACGGGCTGGAAGCCCGGTTCCGCGCCGGCTTCCCGAGCAGCCGCGAGCCGGCCGCACCCGCCCGTTTCGCGGTCGGCGACATCGTTCTGGCCCGGAACGCCCATCCCACCGGGCATACCCGCCTGCCGCGCTACGCCCGCGGGCGCCGAGGCCGGGTCGAGCGCGTCGAGGGCGCGTTCGTGTACCCCGATACCAATGCGTACCAGGCGGGCGAGAACCCGACCTGGTTGTACACCGTCAGCTTCACCGCTCAGGAATTGTGGGGCGCGAGCGGCGACCCGGGCGGGATCGTCACGGTGGCGGCCTTCGAACCCTATCTGGAGCCGGCGTGAGCACGCCGTCGCCCACGGCCTTCGCGGCCCCCTGGGAGGCCCAGGTCTTCGCCCTGGTGGTCTCCCTGCAGGAAGCCGGGCTGTTCACCTGGACGGAATGGGCCGATTGTCTCGGGCGCGAGATCCGGCCGACGGACGGGCCGGAGCGGGCGGCCGATTACGCCGCCTGGCTCGCCACGCTGGAAACTATCCTGTCCGAGCGTGGGGTTACGGCCTCCGAGAGCGTCGCGGCGCGCACCGCGGCCTTCCTGCGCGCCGCCGCGGCGACGCCGCACGGGCAGCCGATCCGGCTCGAGAACGATCCGCTCTACCGGCCTTGAGCCAGGAGGCTGTCGAGGGGCACCGGGGCGGCGTGCGGGCGGCCTGCGAGAAGCGCGTCGAGGAGCGCCAGAACTTCGCGCCGGCCGCAATTCTTCGCTGCCTCGAACGGCGTCCAGGTCTGAACAAATTCGAATTGCGCGAAGACCTGGCGGTAGCGTTCGAGTTCCTTCGGCGTCAGCGGCACGCCCCGGACGAACGCCTTGTGCGCCGAGATCGTCGTGGCCCGGCGCGGGTCGGCGGGGTCGAGCTCGAACTTCAGCGCGTCGCCGCAGAAGCAGATCTTGCGCGCGCGGTCGAACAGGACGGCGTGACCGTCGAAATGGCCGGCGGTGCGGTGCAGCTCCAGGCCGGGCAGGGGCTCCAGCACGTCGTCGTAGGGCCAGCTGACCTGCAGGGCGGCGCTCCAGGTGAAGTCGGCCGCGGGCAGGCACAATTCCGGGTCGAACCGGTCTTGGAGCTGCACCAGGGCGCCGTAGGAATGCGGGTGGGAGGCCGAGAGCACCTGCATGCCGCCGAGCGTCTCGATCTGGTCGAGGGCGGCCTCGCTGAAGACCGGGCAGCCCTCGAACCCCATATTCCCGGCGTCGGTCCGGATCAGATAGGCGGAGGGGCCGATGCCGGAGACCGGCTCGTTCCAGAACCGCCAGACGCCGGGTTCCAGCTCCTGCCAGTGGCAGGGAAAGGCGTCCTGCGCCTCCCGGGCGGTGCGGAACCGCCAGCCGTCCTGGGGCACCACGTGCCGAGCGTCGAGGCACATCGGGCAGGACGGGGGTGCCTCGAAATGGCGCTGCCAGAATCCGCAATTGTCGCAGGTATAGGCGGGCAGCTTCAGGGCGCCCGCAAAGGGCAGATAGCCGGGCATCGTCTCGAACCTCTCCTGGCGCATGGCCCCGGGTTTCCAAAGAGTGCAGCCCTTCGGCGGGGTTCGGGGGATGAACCCCGAACGACCAGGGCTCCGCCCTGGACCCGCAAAAGGTCTCGGACCTTTTGAAACCAGGACGTGTCTAGCGAGTCCGGTCCGGGAGCGCAGCCCGCCGGGGCCGGGTGGCCGCCACGGCCGCGGCGGCGAGCCCCAGCAGCGCCAGCCCGGCGAGGCCGCCGACCACCGTGTCCCGGGTGCGGCTCGTGACGAACTCGCCCCGCGTGGTCTTCATCCGATCGGTGAAGCGCCCATCGATGCCGACCTCGCCGGGTACGGGATCGTAGAGGTTCCCGTCCATCTCGGGGATCGTCGTGTCGGACAGCTGGGCGGACCACATCGAGGCGGCCTTGCGGTCGGCCAAAGCGGGGGCGAGCGCCTGCGCGGCGGCCATCATCATCGACGAGCGCCCGACCCAGACCTCCCGGCGCGGATGCTCGACGGCGTAGACGATCGCCTCGGCGCAGAGCCGCGGGTCGAAGACCGGATCCGGGGCGTATTGGCGGTGACCGGTGTGGTTGCGCGCCCAGTTGAATTGCGGGGTGTTCACCGCCGGCAGGTAGACCACGCTGAGGCTGACGGCGACGTCGTCGTGGAGCAGCTCGCAGCGCAGGGCGTCGGTGAAGCCGGAGACGGCGAACTTGGCCGCGCAATAGGGCGCCTGGAGCGGCGCCGCCCGGATCGCGAGGCCGGACGAGACCTGGATGATCGCGCCGCGGTTGCGCCGCTTCATGTAACGCAGCGCCGCGAGGGTGCCGTAGACCTGGCTGAGATAGGTGGTCTCGGTCACCCGCCGGTACTCGTCCGGGGTGATCTCATCGGCTGGGCTCACCACGGTGGACATGGCGTTGTTCACCCAGGCCCGGATCGGTCCGAGCTCGGCCTCGATCCGCGCGGCGGCGGCGTCCACGGCCTGCGGGTCGGCGACGTCGGCCGCGATCGCCAGCACCGGCTGGCCGTAGGCGGCGAGCGCCCGCTCGGCAGCGGCGAGCCGCCCGGGATCGCGCGCCACGATGGCGACCGACCAGCCGCCGGCGGCGAGGCGATGCGCGGTCGCGAGCCCGATTCCGGCGGTCCCTCCGGTAACGACTGCAACCCGCGCCATCCTGTCCTCACCCGATCGTTGACGAATCGCTGCGGCAACGGACGTGGCCGCCCCCGGTTGCGCCGCACCACCGTGCCGGAACGTCACGGCCGCCGGTCTTTTCGGAACCCTTTGCGCAACATCCGGCGCCGAGCGCTGTTGGTTCTCGGTAGTCGCACACAGTTCAAGCGCCACGGACATCGAGGATCGCAGCCATGCGATACGGACGACGTTTGTCCCTGCCGATCGATCCCTGGCCGCAAGCGTCGCTTGGCGAGCGCATGTCGGTCGGTCTGGTCCTGACCCTGCTGCTTGCGGTGCCGCTCTGCGCGGCCAGCGCCGTGATGGTCGTGAGCGCGACGATCGCGGCCTACATCGCCTGGTCCTACGACCTCGGCGCATCCCTGCGGGACGCCGTCGAGCGCCAGATCGGCCGGATGGCCGGCGGCCACGGGCGCGCAGTCCGGAAGGTTTGAGGGACGGCGCTCGTCCACACCTGATTGGCTGCAGCCGTTCGACGCGTGTTCCTGGACGCGAGACGGTTCGGTCCCGGCTGTCGCAACCTCGCCCGCATCCAGAGGCGGCGAAAGGACTCTTCCGAACCGGCAGCGCGATCCCGCGCGGCAGTAGCGCCTCAGGCCGAGAGGACGATCGGGATGTCCGCCGATCGAATTGGCAGTTGCCGAACCGTCATTGCGAGCGCAGCGAAGCAACCGAGTGATGCGCCACTTCCAGGGATGGCGCGCTGCCCAGGGTTACTTCGCTGCGCTCGCAATGACGGCGTGCGCTGAACGCTCCGCGAGGGACAGCCACGTTTTTTCGATAGCACCGCGCGCGACCTATCGATCCTGCCGGCCGTCGGGAAAGACGCACGGACTAATATCGTGGAGCCGCCCGCACCGTCTTCGGAATGAAGCGCAAACCTGTTCATTGCGACCGTGCAGCCGCCGCCCAACGCTGGTCCGATTTGACCTCGACGCATCGGCTGGGCCAGTCAGGTTCGGAACCGAGAGATCGCCATGTTCCGTTCCCTGATGAGTGCCCGGCGCTTCGCGCCTCTGTTCTGGTGCCAGTTCTTCTCGGCGTTCAACGACAACTTCCTGAAGAACGCGCTGGGATTCCTGATCCTGTTCGGGATCGGCGGGCAGGCCTATGCGCATGCGGGCGTGCTCGTTACCCTGGCGAGCGCGGTGTTCATCGGGCCGTTCTTCGTCCTGTCGGGCCTGGGCGGGCAATGGGCCGACCGCTACGACAAGGCGCTGATGGCCCGGCGGCTCAAATTCGCCGAGATCTTCGCCGCCGGCACCGCGGTGCTGGGCTTCCTGCTGCATTCGGTGCCGGTGCTGTTCGTGGCGCTCGGCCTGTTCGGGACGATCGCGGCGCTGTTCGGCCCGATCAAGTACGGGATCCTGCCGGATCACCTGCGCCGCGAGGAGCTGCCCGCCGGCAACGCGCTGGTCGAGGCCGCGACCTTCCTGGCGATCCTGCTCGGCACGATCGCCGCCGGCGCGGCCTCGGCGATGGGCGGCTCCGGCCTGGTCTTCTGCGCCCTGGTGATGGGCTTCGCGGTTCTGTGCTGGCTGTCGGCCCGGATGATCCCGCCAACCGGGGAGGGGGCGCCGGACCTCCATGTCGACCGCAACGTGGCGCGCTCGACCGTCTCGCTGCTGCGCGACCTCTGGGCCGACACGCGCCTGTGGCGCGGCTCGCTGACGGTGAGCTGGTTCTGGCTGGTCGGCGTGGTGGTGCTCTCGCTCCTGCCGGTTCTGGTGCGTGACGCCTTCAACGGCACCGAGACGGTGATCACCGTGCTGCTGGCTCTGTTCTCCATCGGCATCGCCGTGGGGTCGGGGCTGGCCTCGTGGCTCGCCAGCGGCCGGATCGTGCTGCTGCCGACGCCCGTCGGGGCGGTGCTGATGGGCCTGTTCGGCCTCGACCTCGCCTGGACGATCGGGTCCATGCCGCCGCCGCCCGCGGAGGCGATCGGTCCGCTGGACTTCCTGCGCAGCGGCGACGGGCTGCGCACCGCCATCGGCTTCCTCGGGCTGGCCGTGTCGGGCGGGCTCTACATCGTGCCCTCCTTCGCGGCCGTGCAAGCCTGGACCGAGAAGGCGATGCGCGCCCGCATCATCGGGGCGGTCAACGTCGTCACCGCGGCCTTCATGGTCGCGGGCACCCTGGCGCTCGCTGGGCTGCAGGCCATGGACCTGTCGATCGCCAGCCTGCTCGCATTGGTGGCGGTGCTGAACTTGGTCGTCGGCGTCCTCGTATTCGCGACCCTGCCGACCAGCCCGTTCCGGGACGCGCTGTCGATCCTGTTCCGGGCCTTCTACCGGCTGGAGGTGCGCGGGCTCGACAACGTCGCGGCGGCCGGACCGAACTGCATCCTGGCGCTGAACCACGTCTCGTTCCTCGACGCGCCGCTGGCCCTGTCGCTGCTCGATCAGGAGCCGGTCTTCGCGGTCGACAGCGGCATCGCGCAGCGCTGGTGGGTCCGGCCGTTCCTGCGGGTCACCAAGGCGATGCCGCTCGACCCGACCCGGCCGCTCGCCACGCGGACGCTGATCAATGCGGTCAAGAGCGGCGAAACGCTGATCATCTTCCCCGAAGGCCGTCTCACGGTCACCGGCAGCCTGATGAAGGTCTATGACGGCGCCGGGCTGATCGCCGACAAGTCGGGGGCCATGGTGGTGCCCGTGAAGATCGACGGGCTGGAGCGGACCGCATTCTCGCGCCTGTCCCGCTCGCAGGTGCGCCGCCGCTGGTGGCCGAAGGTGACCGTGACGGTGCTGCCGCCGGTCCGCCTCACCGTGGACCCGGCGCTGCGCGGCAAGGCCCGCCGGCAGGCCGCCGGGGCGGCGCTCTACGGCATCATGTCGGACCTGCTGTTCCGCACCGCCGACACGAACCGCGGCCTGATGGCGGCGCTGATCGATGCCGGGGAGCGCCACGGCTGGCGCCGCACCGCGGTCGAGGATCCGGTCACCGGCCGCCTGACCTACAGCCGTCTCGTGACCGGTGCGAACGTGCTCGGCCGCAAGCTGATGCCCCTCGCCCCCGAGGGCGGGCGGATCGGCGTGATGCTGCCCAACGCCAACGGCGCGGCCGTGACCCTGTTCGCCCTGGCCTCCGCGGGCCGGGTGCCCGCGATGATCAACTTCTCCGCCGGGGCGGCCAACGTCCTCTCCGCCTGCCGGGCGGCACAGGTCGACAAGATCCTGACCTCCCGGGCCTTCATCGAGAAGGGACGGCTCGGGACCCTCGTCGAGGCGATCAAGGGGACCGTCGAGCTGGTCTACCTGGAAGACCTGCGCGCGACCGTCACGACGCCGGACAAGATCCGGGCGCTCCTCGCGGGCCGGAAGCCCCTGGTGAAGCGCCTGGGCGAGGACCCGGCCGCAATCCTGTTCACCTCGGGCAGCGAGGGCACGCCCAAGGGCGTGGTGCTGGCCAACCGCTGCATGCTCGCCAACGTGGCCCAGGTCGCCGCCCGGATCGATTTCGGCCCGACCGACAAGGTGTTCAACGTCCTGCCGGTGTTCCACGCCTTCGGGCTGACCGCCGGGCTGGTCCTGCCGCTGGTCTCGGGCGTGCCGGTCTATCTCTACCCGTCGCCGCTGCACTACCGGATCGTCCCGGAGCTGATCTACGGCTCGAACAGCACGGTCCTGTTCGGCACCGACACGTTCCTGTCCGGCTACGCCCGGGCCGCGCATTCCTACGATCTGCGCTCGCTCCGCTACGTCGTGGCCGGCGCCGAGGCGGTGAAGGAATCCACCCGCAAGACCTGGGGCGAGAAGTTCGGGCTGCGCATCCTCGAAGGCTACGGCGTCACCGAGTGCGGGCCGGTGGTCGCGCTGAACACACCGATGTTCAACCGCTTCGGTACGGTCGGGCGGATCCTGCCCGGGATCGAGACCCGCCTGGAGCCGGTGCCCGGGATCGACGAGGGCGGCCGCCTCGCGTTGCGGGGTCCCAACATCATGCTGGGCTACCTGCGGGCGGAGAAGCCCGGCGTGCTGGAGCCGCCGCCGGATGGCTGGCACGACACCGGCGACATCGTCGCGATCGACGCCATGGGTTTCGTGACGATCAAGGGCCGGGCCAAGCGCTTCGCCAAGATCGCCGGCGAGATGGTCTCGCTCGCCAGCATCGAGGCGCTCGCCGCCGAGCTTTGGCCGAACCAGCCGAGCGCGGTCGCGGCCGTGCCGGATCCGCGCAAGGGCGAGCGGCTGGTTCTGTTCACGCAGGAGAAGGGGGCGACCCGGGCGGCCTTCCAGAGCTTCGCCAAGGGGCGCGGCGCCTCCGACGTGGCGATCCCCGCCGAGGTGGTGGTGCTCGACGCGATCCCGATGCTCGGCACCGGCAAGGTCGACCAGGTCTCCGTCGTCAAGCTGGCCCAGGAACGGGCCAAGGAAATTGCCGCCGCCTGACCGCCTGTCCCACCCGGCCGGCCCGCATCACCCAAACGGGGGATGCGGGCGCAGGCCCGATGCCCTCGTATCACGAATACAGTCATGATTCGATCATTCCCCAGTGATCGAGGTTCGTGGACTGGATTTCGCGATTCAAACGCGTGTCGACGAGGGGTTGAACATGCACAAGGGCAGGCGATTTCCGATCTGGCTGACCCGGCGGGCCTATTTCAAGCGGATCGCGCGCTGGACGAAGCCCGGCAAGGCCCACAAGGCCGCGCCGCAGATCCTCGAGACCGAGCCCGCAGCTCCCGCGTCCAACATCGTGCCGTTCCCGATCCGGGTGGGACAGGCGGTACGTCCGGCAATCCCGGATTTGCGCGGCGTCAGCCTCGGCTGAGCCGCCCGTCCGGGACTTGCCGGCGCCGCCGGATCGGTGAATCTGTGCGCGCTGGCGGACTCGGGAGCAGGAGGATGCGTGCCGGACCACGGGCCTGATCCGAGCACAGCCACATCGTCCCGGCGCAGCTTGCGCCGTGCCGCGAGGGTGAGCCTGGCGATCGCGGCGCTCGTGCTGGGGCTCCTGGCGGCCGGCGCCGGGATGGTCTGGCGCTACGCCGCGGCGCTGCCGCCCCTCGACCTCGCGGCGGCCTCGGCGCGCTCCACCGTGGTGCTCGACCGGTCCGACACGCTGCTGCGCCCCTTCGCCACCGCGGACGGCCGCTGGCGGCTGCCGGTCACCGCCGCGACCGTCGATCCGCGCTACCGGGCGATGCTTCTCGCCTACGAGGACCGGCGCTTCGAATCCCATCCGGGCGTCGACCCGGCGGCGATCCTGCGGGCCGCAGCGCAATGGCTGGGGCACGGGCGGATCCTGTCGGGGGGCTCCACCCTGTCGATGCAGGTCGCCCGCCTGGTCGAGCCGCGCCACGGGCGCTCGCTGGAGGCCAAGCTCCGGCAGATGGTGCGGGCGGTCGCGCTGGAGCGGCAGCTCGGCAAGGCGGCCCTGCTCGACCTCTACCTGGCGCTCGCCCCCTATGGCGGCCCGCTCGAAGGCGTGCGGGCGGCGAGCCTCGCCTATTTCGGCCGGGAGCCGGTGCGGCTGACGACGGCGCAGGCCGCCCTGCTGGTCGCCCTGCCGCAATCCCCCGAGACCCGCCGGCCCGACCGGTTCCCGGACCGCGCCCGAGCCGCCCGCGACCGAGTGCTCGACCTCGCTGCGAGCCGGGGCCTCCTCAGCGCCGCCGAGGCCGCCGCCGCCAAGGCGGAGCCGGTGCCGACCGCGCGACAGCCGTTCCCGATGCTGGCAGCCCACGCCGCCGAGGCGGCGGTGGCGGCCGAGCCCGGGACGCCGGTGATCCGCCTCGCCATCGACGGGCGGCTGCAGGCGCGGCTGGAGACGCTCGCGGCCGAGCGCGCCGCCGCGGCCGGGCCGGCCCTCTCCGCGGCGATCGTGGTGCTCGACAACCGCGATGGCCGCGTCCTCGCCCAGGTCGGCAGCGCCGGCTACCTGGACTCGAGCCGGCGCGGGGCGATCGACATGACCCTGGCCGTGCGCTCGCCGGGCTCGGCCCTAAAGCCCTTCGTCTACGCGCTGGCCTTCGAGAACGGCCTCGCCCATCCCGAGACGCTGCTGGAGGACCGCCCGGCCCGGTTCTCGGCGAACTACGCGCCGGAGAATTTCGACCTGACCTTCCAGGGGACGGTCACGGCCCGGCGCGCCCTGCAGCTCTCGCTCAACGTGCCCGCGGTGGCGCTGATGGAGGCGGTCGGGCCGGCGCGCTTCATCGCCCGGCTGCGCGCGGCCGGCGCCGGGATCCAGCTCCCGCGCGAGGCGGCACCGGGCCTGCCGGTGGCGCTCGGCGGCCTCGGCATCACGCTCACCGACCTCGCGCGGCTCTATGCGGGACTGGCCCGCGGCGGGTCGGTGCCGGACATCCTGCGCCGGGCCGGAGACGCCGCCGGGACCGGCCCGGAGCACCGGGTGACCGAGCCGGTGGCGGCCTGGTACGTCGCGGACATCCTGCGCGGGACGCCGCCGCCGGAGAACGCGCTGACGAACCGCATCGCCTACAAGACCGGCACCTCCTTCGGCTACCGCGACGCCTGGGCCGCCGGCTTCGACCGGCACGTCACCGTGGTGGCCTGGATCGGCCGGCCCGACGGCGCGGCGGTGCCGGGCCTCGTCGGCCGGGTGGCCGCCGCCCCGATCCTGTTCGACGCCTTCGCGCGGCTCGGGATCGAGCCCGAGCCGATCCCGCAGCCCCGCAACGTGCTGAGCGTCGCCGAGGCCGGCGGCCTGCCGCCGCCGCTGCGGCGCCTGCATCGCGACGGGGCGGAGACGCAGGGCCCGGCGCTCAAGATCGCCTATCCCCCGGACGGCGCAAAGATCGATCTGGGCCTCGCGGGCGAGCGCGGGGACGAGCGCGACACAGCAGGCCAAGGTCTCGCCCTCAAGGCGCTCGGCGGGGTTCCGCCGCTGACCTGGCTGGTCGACGGCCAGCCCGTGGCACAGACGCCGCGGCGCCGGGCCGAGTGGGTTCCGGGCGGGGCCGGATTCGCGCGAATCTCGGTTCTCGATGCAACGGGCGCGAGTGACAGCGTCTCCATCCGGATCGAGTGAGCGGCCGGTCCAGAGATTGAGCCGACGAAAATGCCTGGGGTGCGTCACTCTGCACCCGACAATACGTTCGTGGACGCAGATCTTCCTCGCCGGATTCATCGCTCATCAACGAATACCGGTCTAGTGCTCGCCGGTGAGGTCGGTGATGGCTTGGAAGGTCGGCGCCGGGATCGCGGTGCTCCTCGGATTGGTCGGCGTGGCGGCGGGGCTCGGCAGCGATGCCGATCCGCGCCGGGCCGGCTGGCGCGAGGCCTATCGTCCGCCCGCCGAGATCCCGTTCCCCAGCGAGAATCCCTACTCGGCCGCCAAGGCCGAGCTGGGCCGACGGCTGTTCTTCGACCCGATCCTGTCCGGCGACGGCACCCGGACCTGCGCCACCTGCCACCTGCCGGACCTCGGCTGGGGTGACGGGCGCGCCCGCGCGGCGACGCGCATGCAGGGCGATATGGACCTGCGCACGCCGACGCTGATCAACGTCGCCTGGCAGGACGGCCCGATGGGCTGGGACGGGAAGTTCCCGACCCTCGAATCCGTCGCCGCGATGCCGATGACCTCGCCGTCCAACATGAACCTGCCGATGGCCGACGCGCTCGCCCGGCTCAGCGCCGATGCGCGCTACGCCTCCGCCTTCGCCAGCGCCTTCGACGATCCGGCGATCACCCGTGAACGGCTGGAAGCGGCGCTGGCGACCTTCGAGCGCCTGATCGTCGCCGGGACGACCCCGTTCGACCGCTGGATCGCCGGCGATGAGGCGGCCATCGGCGCGGCGGCCAAGCGCGGGTTCGACCTGTTCAACGGCCGGGCCGACTGCGCGAGCTGCCATTCCGGCTGGTCGTTCACCGACAATTCGTTCCACGATATCGGCGTCGGCACCGGGACCGACATCGGCCGCGGCCGGTTCAAGCCGACATCGGTCGCCCTGCGCTACGCCTTCAAGACCCCGACGCTCCGGGAGATCGGCCGCCGGGCGCCCTACATGCACGACGGCTCGGCCCCGACCCTGGAGGCGGTGATCGATCTCTACAACCGCGGCGGCATCGACCGCCCGAGCCGGTCCCGGGCGATCAAGCCGCTCCATCTCAGCGCAACGGAGCGGGCCGACCTGCTGGCGTTCCTGGGAACCCTCGCGACGGAGCGGAGCCGCGACCTGACGACGGCCTCGTTCACCGCCGCGGTCCCGGCGCCGTAACGGCGGCACGGTCGACCGGGACGGGCATTGCGCGCAGGGATGACCCCGAGACACCCCAATCCGCGAATGCCACGCACCATTGGGCTGCTTGGCTGCGCGCAAGGCCGGGTGGCCCGCCCAAGCCGGACGGGTATCCCGATCACACCCTCATGCCGATGTGGGAGCGAAGCGAGCCCTCCGGCTGGCCACGCGATCCCCGGGAGGCTCCTTCGAGGTCCGGCGATCTTCAATCGCAGGGCACCTCAGGATGAAAGCGCGGATGGGAAAGTCGCTCCAATGCGGTTCCCGAGCCGCTCACACAACGCCCGCCGCATCGGCGGACGGGCAGCCGAACGGGCGTTGTGCGAAGGGCCCCGCTCTATCCCAACCGCGCTCGTCAGCGGGCGAGCCCTTGCTGGGGCGCTCCGGTCACGCGCCGCTCGCAGGCTTCGAGCGCGGCGGCGAACCGGGCCTCGCCGACCGTGTATTGGTGGGACAGGTTCGCCAGGCTGAGAAGGATCCAGACGCTGCCGAGGACGCTCGCCACCACCACGCCGAGCAGCACGTAGATCGTCCGGGTGTTGCGCCGAACTTCGATGGACAGGTCGTGGACGAGCTCCCGGTTGCCTTGAGAGAGGGCGTCTCTCGCGGCAACCAGCTCGTTGTGCATCTCGCTGATGACGTGGGTGGCGTTGTACAGCAGCAGAAGGTGGACGACGAAATCGTCGTCCGTGGTGGTGTTGAGAGCGGCCGCGACGCGCACGGCGAGCTGCCGCTCCCAGGGCAGGAGTTCCCGGCCGTGAACCGTCCGGTAGAACCGCTCGAGGTTGTTCACGGACGGAAGGCCTCGCGCCAGGCCGTGTGGAAGTTGCGCCGCAGACGCCGTCCCTCGACGCGCAGGCGCATCGGCGCGGTGGTCGCCAGTTCCAGCCAGGTCATGTGCTGGATCCGCAGGGCCTCGATCAGGCGCTCGCCGATCCGCTCGATCTCGATGGTGCGGAAGTTCGGCTGCGCCTTCAGCTGACGGAACACGTCGGAGGCTTCCAGATAATCGAAGTTGGTCGCCTGGGCGGTGTTCTTGGCCAGGATCGCCCGGTCGCATTCGAGCAGCAGCGGCCGGAGCTCCCGCAGCACGTCCAGGGCGGTGGGATCGACGGCGCCGGCGGCCACGACCACGCAGAGGCGGATCTTATCCTCGCGGCAGCTCTCGACGATGATCTCGGTGCTGCGCCGGGTCGTCTCGGTGTCGCCCGCCGGGAAATCGACCACGACGAAGCGCTCGGCGGCGTCGGATACGCGCTCGATCAGGTCCTGCACCAGGGTCGGGTCGACGCGGCCGGTGGAATCCTCCGCGCGCAGGCGCTGCCGGAAGCAGGAGACGCCCGGGCGGCGCGGCACGAAGTTCTGGCTGCCCGGCTCGGTCTCGCGCATCAGCGCCGTGTGGAAGTGCCGGTTGGCCGGATCGGTGTCGACCGCCAGGACGGGGCCGACCTCGGCGCAGAGATCGGCGATCTGCAGGGCGATGGTCGTCTTGCCGACGCCGCCCTTGCCGCCGAGGCACAGGATCAGGACCTTCGAATTGCCCGACCCGAGGAGATCCTGCTGGATGTCCTGGAGCTCGGACGGGGTGTACCAGGCCGGAACCTTGAGCTGCGTGGCGTCGGTCATGGAAGTCTCCTTGCGGTGAATGGCGCAGGGCTGCGTCCGCGCGGGCGTGGCTGCGGCGCGCGGAGACGGTCCTGCGGGGGTGTCAGGGTTCGTGTCGTCGATCCGGACCCGGCCCGGTGGCGGCTGGGCCGGATATCGGCGCCGACCGCGGGCCGGCGCCGCCCGTGCGCGTGAGGAGGAAGGACGCTCTCAAGCAGCCGGTCCCCGGTCGGGCGCCGAAGCGGAGGCCGCGTGCCGCAACCGCCTGAGGCCCAACCGGGGCATCGAGCCGAGCAGGTCGGGACCGGGAATATTCGCCCACTTCACGCCTTGCACTCCATTGCCGGCCCGGTGCCGCGGCGGGGCCGCGCCCGATCGTCGTCCGGGCGGCGTCGCGCAGGACAGAGAGTTCGCCCAGCTCTCGGCGCAAGGCAAGCCTATAAGTTCCGATGTTGACAGCTTATCCGCTGTTATGATCCCAAAACCGAAGAATCATTCCAGCAAAATTTTCGCGATTTTTCAAACCAATGCTTCGGAATCGGCTTCATCTCTATAAGTACACGACCGTTATGAACCAAAATCAATCGCCATATCTACGCCGAAGACAAACAGAAATCGTCCCAATTCACACCGCAGTGCGGCAGTAGCCGATCCGAAACGGGGAAGGACGCCGCCGCGACAGCGCCAACGTCCAAAGGCATCACGCCTGGGATGCTGCTGAGCGGAGCGGGGATCGGCGGGCGGCTGTCCGGGCCCGGATCCGGGTACCCGCCGCGATGCAACCGGCCATCGCCTAGGTTGCACGTGCAATTCACAGCGTTAACCTTCCACTCATATTCGTTAACAAACTATTGGCGAAGAGCTGATGAAGCTATCTAAATAGCCCGGTAACCACGGTGTCGGCAGGCACCGGCGAGGCTCCGATGTCAGCATTCAAGAATAAGCGCACCTCCACCGGATACGCCCTCGCCACCGCGGGAGCGGCGAGCCTCGCGGCCACGAGCGAGGCGCAGGCCCATGTGAAGTGGTTTTGTGCCTACGATGTCGCCGGGCAGCCGCAGGGCCTCGAACAGGTGCTCTGCGCCAATTTCGAGGGGCTGACCGTGCTCGCCCTGGTCTGCCTGATGTTCGGGTGCCTGGCCGAGGGAACGCCGCTCGGCGGCGCGCTGCTCAACGCCCTCGATCGCGTGACCGCCCGGATCCGCACCGACACCGAGCTGCTGGTGCGGGCCACCCTGGGCTTCTTCTTCGTCTCGCTCTGGGAACTCGGCGGCATCATCCTGACCCCCGAGCTGAAGACTGATGTCGCCTGGATCCCGTGGTTCCAGCTGGCGCTCGCCGGCTGCCTGATCTGGCGCCGCACCATGCCGCTCACGGGCCTGGGGATCGTGTTCCTGTTCAGCTTCGCCACGGCGCAGTACGGCGTCTTCCACCTCGCCGACTACCCGATCTTCCTCGGCGTGGCCGTCTACCTGATCTGCCGCGGCCTCGATCTGGCGCCCTTCGGCCTCCGTCCGCTCGACATCGTCCGCTGGACCGCCGCGATCACGCTGATGTGGGCGTCGATCGAGAAGTGGGCCTACCCGCAATGGACCGATCCGCTGCTCGCCGCCAAGCCGCAGATGACGCTGGGCGCGACCCCCGAGCTGTTCATGCAGGCCGCCGGCGTCATCGAGTTCACCCTGGCCTTCGCGCTGATCTGGACCCCGCTGGTCCGGCGTTGCGCGGCGATCATCCTGGCCGCGATCTTCATCTCGGCGGTGTTCGAGTTCGGCAAGGTCGACGCGATCGGCCATTCCGGGATCATCGTCGTGCTGATCGGCATCGCCGCCGACGATGTCCGCATGGCGGTCCGCGCCCGCCACGTGGTGCTGGCCCCGGCCTGGTACGGGGCCGCCCTGGCGCTGTTCCTCTTCCTCTACTACGCCGGCCACGCGGCCCTGTTCGGCGGCCTCGAGGCGTTGCCGGTGATCTGACGGGCGCTCAGCGCGCCGCGACCAGCGGCGCGAACACGTCGGTCAGCCCGGTGATCAGGATCTGAGTCCCGACGCAGAGCAGCAGGAAGGCGAACAGGCGCCCGGTCACCCGGGCCCGGGCCGGGCCGATCAGCGCCACGACCCGGTCGGCCGAGGCGTAGATCAGCGCCACCGCGAGGGCCACGACCAGGGCCGCCAGGGTGACGCCGATATAGAAGCCGAACCGGTCCGCGTAGGCGGCCGGCCGGTTCGACCCCAGGGTGATCGCCACCGCGATGGTGCCGGGCCCGGTGGTGAACGGCAGGGTCAGGGGGAAGAACGCGATCTCGGCGAGCGGGGCCGGCGCCGGATCCCCGCCGGTCTCGATCAGCGTCGTCGCGCCACGATCCTTCGAGCCCGACGCCTCCGCCTGCTTGCGCGCCTCGCGCGCCTCGGGCCGATTGAGCTGGTTCCAGGCCGAGGACATCACCACCAGCCCGCCGGCGATCCGCAGGGCCGCCAGGGTCACGCCGAAGAAGTTGAGGATCGGCGTTCCGGCCCAGAGTGCGCCGAGCATCACCAGGGCGGCGTAGACCCCGATCTTGCGCGACAGCAGCACCCGCTCGGCATGGCTGTAGGCGCTGGTCACCTGGGCGAAGATGAAGGCCCCGCCGATCGGGTTCACGATCGCGATCAGGCCCGAGAGGGCAAGCAGGAACTGCTGGATTGTGAAATCGATGCTCATGAGGGCCGCCGCCTAGACCAAGCGGCCCGTAACGGCCAGCCTCTAGAGCGCGTCAGCCCGGGGAGGGCGCCGGCACCAGCACCCGGGCCGGCGACAGGCGGCGGGCGCGGCGGACCTGCTGGACCGCCACCGGGCGGTAGAGCTGCTTGGTCGCGTCGACCACGTGCAGGCCGGCAAAGGGCAGCGCCAGCCCGGAGCCGAGCCGCTCCCAGGCCGGCCCCGTGCGCAGCATCAGCCGCGAGCGCACCGGCGGCATGTACAGGGTCTCGGCCCAGCCCTCGGGGGAGAACAGCGTGTCGCGCATCAGCCGACCGAGCTGCGACCGGCTGTAGGGCTGGCCGTGGCCGAAGGGCGTCGCCTCGCGCCGGGCCCAGACCCCGCGCCGGTTCGGCACGACCAGGATCATCCGGCCACCCGGCGTCAGCGTGCGCCAGACCTCCTGCAGCAGCTCCGTCGGGCTCTCGACCGATTCCAGCGCGTGGACCAGCACGACCCGGTCGATGGCGGCCTCGGGCAGCGGCATCATGGTCGGGTCGGCCAGCGCCGTGCAGGAGCGGCCGGAGCCCGGCCAGTTCACCACCCCTTGCGTCGCCGGCATGAAGGCGAGGGTCCGCTCGGCGATGCAGTGGATCGGCCCGAGATACGGCGTTGCGTAGCCGATCCCGAGGACGCGTAGACCCGAGACCGAACCCAGGAACCCGTGGAGGGCGCGGGCGACGACGCGGTGCGTCTCGGCCCCCAGGGGGCTGGCGTAGAAGGCCCGCAGGCCGTTGACGTCGAGACGCATGGAGGAACGGGAGAATGAGGCCGGGACGACGATCCTAACTCAATGGTGGGCCGCGCCGCCCGCGGCAAGCATCTCGGGATGTTCCGGCGGTGGAACCGGGCTTGATCGCCGCCGGTTCACGGCAGCAGATTTCGCGCGTCGCCGCGCCTTGCGAATCTTCGCGCCTCCTGACGAGGGACTCCGATGGCTGCCGAGACCGAGATCCGAACCTTCCTGTGCCGCAGCGACAATATCGGGGTCTTGATTCGCGATCCCGTCAGCGGCGCCTGCGCGGCGATCGACGTGCCGGAGGCCGGGCCGGTCCTGAAGGCGCTGGACGAGACCGGCTGGCGCCTGACCGACATCCTGGTGACCCATCGGCACGGCGATCACGTCGAGGGCATCCCGGCGGTGAAGCGCGCCACCGGGGCCCGGGTGGTGGCGCCGGCCAAAGCCGGCAACGCGGTCCCGGACGTGGATGTGACGGTCGGCGAGGGCGACACCGTGCAGGTCGGCGGGCTCACGGCCCAGGTCTGGGAGACCCCCGGCCACTGCGCCGATCACGTCACCTACTGGTTCGAGGAGGCCGGCCTGGTCTGTTCGGGGGACACGCTGTTTACCCTCGGCTGCGGCCGGGTGATGGAGAGCCCGCCCGAGACCCTGTGGCGCTCCCTGCGGCGGTTCGAACACCTGCCCGACGCCACGCGGGTGTTCAGCGGCCACGATTACGTCCTGTCCAATGCCCGCTTCGCCCTGGCGGCGGAACCGGACAACCGCGACCTGTTGGCGCGCAAGGCCGAGGCCGAGCGGGCCAAGGCCGAAGGTCGTTTTCTGATTCCCTCGACAATGGGCGATGAGCGCGCGACCAATCCGTTCCTGCGTGCGAGCCTACCGACTCTGGCTAAGTCAGTGGATCTTGCGCCCGGCACAGATCCGGAAGCGGTGTTTGTTGCGCTGCGTGCGTGGAAGGACCGCTTCTAGGACCGGTGATAACCAAGAAAATTTTGTTGCGTTCTCAAGCCGAACTGACACATACCCTGTGCAAGCGGTCCAATCCGCTCGGTCAACGGGCTCCCGGGGGGAAGCCGTAACGTCAACGCGAAGCGCCGGGACGCTTCCGCCGGTATGATGGGGGTCCGTCTCGCCCTACCACCTGTCCACCTCCCGCCTTCCGCTTCCGTTCCTTAAGCCAGAATCCGACGGGGCTAAGGAAGAGGCGCTCAGCGCAAAGTCCAAGATTCCTGCTACAGACACGAATGCCAGTGACGCGCTTCGCGACACCGGCGAAGGGGCGGCCCCGTCGCGTCCCCGCGCGCCGGTCGCAGCCGATGTACGGTTGCTCGGTATCGCCACCGAGCACCTGTCCCGACTCGGACCCAAGCGCGTGACGGTGGTCGCCGTCGCGGCGGAAGCCGGGATGACGCATGCCAACGTCTACCGCTATTTCCCGTCGAAGGACGCGCTCCTCGACGCGGTGGCCGGACGCTGGCTGCGCGAGGTCGAGGCGCGGCTCGCCGGCATCGCCGACGCGCCCGACCCGGCCGACGACAAGATCGAGCGGCTGCTCACCGCTCTCGCGACGGTTCAGCGCGACGCCTTGTTCGACGAGCCCAACCTGTTCGCCGTCCATCTCGACGCCACGGTCTCGGCCCGGCCCATCGCCCGACGGCACCGGGTGCGCCTGCGCAGCCTGGTGGAGCGCGTGGTCGAAGAGGGCATCACCTCGGGGATCTTCTCCGCCCGGGACCGGGAGCGGGCGATCGCCTACATCTTCGATGCGAGCTATCGCTTCACCCATCCGCTCGCGATCCAGCACGATGCGGAAGTCCCGCGCGACCTGATCGAGGCCCGGTTCGGCGCGGTGATCCACGCGATCCAGCGGGTCCTCCGCTCCGGGATTCTCTGACGCCGCAAGCGCGCGGCTCGGCGCCTGCTGATGCATCTCAAGGCCCGGACATCGCGTCCGGGCCTTTCGCGTTTCAGCGCCTGCGATCAGGGCGCGATCCACAGGGTGGAACCGGGCCGAAATCGGCGAAATGACAAGCTTTCGGATGTGTCATCCCGGCTTTCCGGGTCGGCCGAGCCAGAGTGTGGCGCACCTAAAACCCTCCCGCCATTGATGTTTCATCGCCGTGTCCTGCCCCGCGCGAGCGCCGGCGCGAGCCGAACCACCCCGGCTGCAACCGGCCATCGGGTTGAAGCGCCGAGGCTTTTCGGTCACACAGCCGCGCAGATTCCAGAGCGGCGAATCCCGCGTCGGACCCGGCCACCGGACGGTCCCGACGCCTCGCCGATCCCACCGAAGACGACACGCAGCGGAGGTTGATCCGACATGGCTCGCAACAAGATCGCGCTCATCGGTGCCGGCCAGATCGGCGGCACCCTGGCCCTCCTGGCTGGCCTGAAGGATCTCGGCGACGTGGTGCTGTTCGACATCGTCGACGGCGTGCCCCAGGGCAAGGCGCTCGACATCGCCGAGGCCGCCCCGGTCGAGGGCTTCGACGCGACCTATTCGGGCGCCAGCGACTATTCCGCCATCAAGGGCGCCGACGTCGTGATCGTCACCGCCGGCGTGCCCCGCAAGCCCGGCATGAGCCGCGACGACCTGATCGGCATCAACCTCAAGGTCATGCAGGCGGTGGGCGAGGGCATCAAGAGCTACGCCCCGGACGCCTTCGTGATCTGCATCACCAACCCGCTCGACGCGATGGTCTGGGCCCTGCAGAAGTTCTCGGGCCTGCCCACCAACAAGATCGTCGGCATGGCCGGCGTGCTCGACTCGGCCCGCTTCCGCCACTTCCTGGCCGACGAGTTCAAGGTTTCGGTCGAGGACGTCACCGCCTTCGTGCTCGGCGGCCACGGCGACGACATGGTCCCGCTGGTGCGCTACTCGACGGTGGCCGGCGTGCCGCTGACCGATCTGGTTAAGCTCGGCTGGACCACCCAGGAGAAGCTCGACGCCATGGTCGAGCGCACCCGCAAGGGCGGCGGCGAGATCGTCAACCTGCTCAAGACCGGCTCGGCCTTCTACGCGCCCGCCGCCTCCGCCATCGCGATGGCCGAGAGCTACCTGCGCGACAAGAAGCGGGTCTTGCCCTGCGCCGCCTATCTGGACGGCCAGTACGGCGTGAAGGGCATGTTCATCGGCGTGCCGATCGTCATCGGCGCCGGCGGCGTGGAGCGCGTCCTCGAAGTCACGTTCGACCCGGCCGAGAAGGCGATGTTCGACAAGTCCGTCGCCTCGGTGACCGGCCTGATCGAAGCCTGCAAGGGCGTCGACAGCAACCTCGCCTAAGATATGGCCCGGAGCGGCGCGGTTGCAGCCGACCCGGGGGCCGGTCACGGTCCCCACAGGCGGCTCGTCGCGTCGCTCTCCGCTCCTTGCTTCTCGCTCCTCATCAAGAGGCCCCGATGAACATCCATGAATACCAGGCCAAGGCCGTGTTGAAGGAGTTCGGCCTGCCGATCTCCCGCGGCGTGGCGATCTTCGACCCGTCGGAGGCCGAGGCCGCCGCCAAGGAACTCGGCGGCCCGGTCTGGGTCGTGAAGAGCCAGATCCATGCGGGCGGCCGCGGCAAGGGCACCTTCAAGGACGCCCCCCAGGGCGCGAAGGGCGGCGTGCGGGTCACCAAGTCCATCGACGAGGTGAAGCAGTACGCCAGCGAGATGCTCGGCCAGACCCTGGTGACGATCCAGACCGGCCCGGCCGGCAAGCAGGTCAACCGCCTCTACATCGAGGAAGGCGCCCAGATCGCCGAGGAATTCTACCTCTCGATGCTGGTCGACCGCGCCACCGGCGGCGTCGCCTTCGTGGTCTCCACCGAGGGCGGCATGGATATCGAGGCGGTCGCCCACGACACGCCCGAGAAGATCCACACGATCCCGGTCGATCCCGCCACGGGCGTGATGCCCCATCACGGCCGGGCGGTCGCCAAGGCCCTCGGGCTCACCGGCGCCCAGGCCAAGGAAGCGGCGTCGCTGACCGAGAAGCTCTACACCGCGTTCGTGTCCAAGGACATGAGCATGCTCGAGATCAACCCGCTGGTGCTCACCGCCGACGGCCATCTCAAGTGCCTCGACGCCAAGATCTCGTTCGACTCGAACGCGCTCTACAAGCACGCCGACATCGTCGCGCTGCGGGACGAGACCGAGGAGGACGCCAAGGAGATCGAGGCGTCCAAGTACGACCTCGCCTACATCGCGCTCGACGGCACGATCGGCTGCATGGTCAACGGCGCCGGCCTCGCCATGGCGACGCTCGACATCATCAAGCTCTACGGCGAGAGCCCGGCCAACTTCCTCGATGTCGGCGGCGGCGCCTCCGAGGAGAAGGTCACGGCGGCGTTCAAGATCATCACCGCCGACCCGCAGGTGAAGGGGATCCTCGTCAACATCTTCGGCGGGATCATGAAGTGCGACGTCATCGCCCGCGGCGTCATCGCCGCCGTCAAGGCGGTGGGCCTGCAGGTGCCGCTGGTGGTGCGCCTCGAAGGCACCAACGTCGAAGAGGGCAAGGACATCATCCGGGGCTCCGGCCTCAACGTGATCCCGGCGGACGACCTCGACGACGCCGCCCAGAAGATCGTCGCCGCCGTGAAGGGAGCCTGATCATGTCGGTGATGATCGACGCGAACACCAAGGTCATCTGCCAGGGCTTTACCGGCAAGAACGGGACCTTCCACTCCGAGCAGGCCCTCGCGTACGGGACCAAGATGGTCGGCGGCACGAGCCCCGGCAAAGGCGGCTCGACCCATCTCGGCCTGCCGGTCTTCGACACGGTGGCGGAGGCCCGCGAGGCCACCGGCGCCGACGCCTCGGTGGTCTACGTGCCGCCGCCCGGCGCCGCCGACGCGATCTGCGAGGCGATCGCCGCCGAGATCCCGCTGATCGTGTGCATCACCGAGGGCATTCCGGTGCTCGACATGGTCAAGGTGAAGCGGGCGCTCACCGGCTCGAAGTCGCGCCTCGTCGGCCCGAACTGCCCCGGCATCGTCACCGCCGGCCAGTCGAAGATCGGCATCATGCCGGCCAACATCTTCCGCCAGGGCTCGGTCGGGATCGTGTCGCGCTCGGGCACCCTGACCTACGAGGCGGTGTTCCAGACCACCAATGCCGGCCTGGGCCAGACCACGGCCGTGGGTATCGGCGGCGACCCGGTGAAGGGCACCGAGTTCATCGACGTGCTGGAACTGTTCCTGGCCGATCCGAAAACCGAGTCGATCGTGATGATCGGCGAGATCGGCGGCTCGGCCGAGGAGGAGGCCGCCCAGTTCCTGAAGGACGAGGCCAAGCGCGGGCGCAAGAAGCCGATGGTCGGCTTCATCGCGGGCCGCACGGCGCCTCCGGGTCGCCGCATGGGCCATGCCGGCGCGATCATCTCGGGCGGCAAGGGCGGCGCCGAGGACAAGATCGCCGCCATGGAGGCCGCGGGCATCCGCGTGTCGCCGTCGCCGGCCCGGCTCGGCTCGACGCTCGTCGACGTCCTCAAGGGCTGAGGCGCGCGCCTGCGTCGCGGCCCGCGCAGGGCCGCGACCCCCATATCGACGGGACGGGGCTGTGAGCCGCCCCGGATCACTTTCAGGGCGATCCGCCCCGCGAGCGGGTCGCCGTAAGGGCAGCCAGCCTGCCCGCGCGACAGGATGAACGGACCATGGCACGCCAGGACGTGAACGAAGCGCTTCTCGAAACCTCGTTCCTCTACGGCGCCAACGCCGCCTACATCGAGGAATTGCAGGCGGCCTACGCCCGCAACCCGGCCTCGGTCGATCCGGAATGGCAGACCTTCTTCAAGGGACTCGGCGAAGACGAGACCCTGGTCGAGAAGAACGCCGCGGGCGCGTCCTGGGAGAAGCCCAACTGGCCGGTGCCGCTGAACGGCGAGCTGGTCTCGGCGCTCGATGGCAATTGGGGCGCCCTCGAGAAGGCGGTCGGCGACAGGATCGTCGCCCGGGACGCCAAGGAGGCCAAGCCCGGCAAGCCGGTCGACAGCGTCGCCGCCACCACCGGCGTGTCGGTGGAGCAGGCGACGAAGGATTCGGTCCGGGCGATCATGCTGATCCGCTCCTACCGCATGCGCGGCCACCTGCACGCCAAGCTCGACCCGCTGGGGCTGGCCCCGCGCGGCGACCACGAGGAGCTGCACCCGCAGCATTACGGCTTCACCGAGGAATCCGATTGGGACCGCCCGATCTTCCTCGACAACGTGCTCGGCCTTCAATTCGCGACGATCCGCGAAATCGTCGACATCCTGGAGCGGACCTACTGCCAGACGCTGGGCGTCGAGTTCATGCACATCTCCGATCCCGCCGAGAAGGCGTGGATCCAGGAGCGCATCGAGGGCAAGGACAAGGAGATTTCTTTTACTCCTGAGGGCCGCAGGGCCATCCTGAACAAGCTGATCGAGGCCGAGGGCTTCGAGAAGTTCCTGGATCTCAAGTATACCGGCACCAAGCGCTTCGGCCTCGACGGCAGCGAGGCGATGATCCCGGCGCTGGAGCAGATCATCAAGCGCGGCGGCGCGCTCGGCGTGCGCGAGATCGTGCTCGGCATGGCCCATCGCGGCCGGCTCAACGTGCTCACCAACGTGATGGCGAAGCCCTTCCGGGCGGTCTTCCACGAGTTCAAGGGCGGCTCCGCCTCGCCGGCCGAGGTCGAGGGCTCGGGCGACGTGAAGTACCACCTGGGTGCCTCCTCGGACCGCGCCTTCGACGGCAACAACGTCCACCTGTCACTCACCGCCAACCCGTCCCACCTCGAGATTGTCGATCCGGTGGTGCTCGGTAAGGTCCGGGCCAAGCAGGACCAATGGGCCAAGCCGCATATCCAGCGCGCCGCCGTGCTGCCGCTGCTGATCCACGGCGACGCCGCCTTCGCAGGCCAGGGCGTGGTCGCGGAGTGCTTCGGCCTGTCGGGCCTGAAGGGCCACCGCACCGGCGGCTCGGTGCACTTCATCATCAACAACCAGATCGGCTTCACTACCGATCCGCGCTTCTCGCGCTCCTCGCCCTATCCGTCGGACGTGGCGAAGATGGTCGAGGCGCCGATCTTCCACTGCAACGGCGACGATCCCGAGGCCGTGACCTTCGCGGCCAAGGTGGCGGTCGAGTACCGGCAGAAGTTCGGCAAGCCGGTCGTGATCGACATGCTGTGCTACCGCCGCTTCGGCCACAACGAGGGCGACGAGCCGGCCTTCACCCAGCCGAAGATGTACCAGCGGATCCGCAAGCATCCGTCGGTTCTGGAGACCTACGGGCGCAAGCTCGTCGAGAACGGCACCCTCGACCAGCAGGCGCTGGATGCCCGCAAGGCCGAGTTCCGCCAGATGCTCGACAGCGAGCTCGACGTCGCCACCAACTACAAGGCCAACAAGGCCGACTGGCTGGACGGCCGCTGGGCCGGCTTCAAGGCGGTGCACGAGGATGTCGACGATCCGCGCCGCGGCCGCACCGCGGTGCCGGCCGAGACCCTGCAGGAGATCGGCCGCAAGATCACTCAGGCGCCCCCGGGCTTCCACCTGCACCGCACGATCCAGCGGTTCATGGACAACCGCGCCAAGGCGGTCGAGACCGGCGCCGGGATCGACTGGGCGACCGCCGAGGCCCTGGCCTTCGGGGCGACCCTGCTCGACGGCAACCGGGTCCGGCTCTCCGGCCAGGATGTCGAGCGCGGCACCTTCTCGCAGCGCCACGCGGTGGTGATCGACCAGGAGAACGAGCAGCGCTTCACGCCGCTCAACGCCATCCGCGAGGGCCAGGCGTCGATCGAGATCGTCAACTCGATGCTTTCCGAGGAGGCGGTGCTCGGCTTCGAGTACGGCTACTCCCTGGCCGAGCCGAACGCCCTCGTCCTCTGGGAGGCTCAGTTCGGCGACTTCGCCAACGGCGCCCAGGTGGTGATCGACCAGTTCATCGCGAGCGGCGAGCGCAAGTGGCTGCGCATGTCCGGCCTCGTGCTGCTGCTGCCGCACGGCTACGAGGGCCAGGGTCCCGAGCATTCCTCCGCCCGCCTGGAGCGCTACCTCCAGGCCTGCGCCGAGGACAACATGCAGGTGGCCAACGTCACCACCCCGGCGAACTACTTCCACATCCTGCGCCGGCAGCTGAAGCGGGACTTCCGCAAGCCGCTGGTGCTGATGACGCCGAAATCGCTGCTGCGCCACAAGCGGGCGGTCTCGACGCTCGACGCCCTAGCCGAGGGGTCCACCTTCCACCGCGTCCTGTGGGACGATGCCGAGGAGGAGGGCGCACCCAACAAGCTGGTGCGCGACGACAAGATCCGCCGCGTCGTGCTGTGCTCCGGCAAGGTCTATTACGACCTGCTGGAGGAGCGGGAGAAGCGCGGGCTCAACGACATCTACCTGATGCGCGTCGAGCAGCTCTACCCGTTCCCGCTCAAGGCGCTCGCCACCGAGATGGGCCGGTTCCGCAACGCGGACGTCATCTGGTGCCAGGAGGAGCCCAAGAACATGGGCGCCTGGTCCTTCGTCGAGCCCTATCTCGAATGGGTGCTCGGCCAGGCCGGCTCCGCGGTGAAGCGCGCCCGTTACGTCGGCCGCCCGGCCTCCGCATCCACGGCCGTGGGCCAGATGTCGAAGCACCAGGCCCAGCTCCAGGCGTTCCTCAACGAGGCGCTCGCGGTCTGATCTCTGGGACCCGCTGAGTTTTCGAGACCTGGCGGCGACCCGCTCGGGCCGCCGCCCTCAATCTCCAGGCCGTCCGGCACGGCCCAACCGATCCGGAAGTGCGAAAGACCATGGCTACCGACATCCTCGTCCCGACGCTCGGCGAATCCGTGACCGAGGCCACCATCGGCCGCTGGTTCAAGAAGCCCGGCGACACGGTCGCGGCCGACGAGCCGATCGTCGAGCTCGAGACCGACAAGGTCACCCTGGAGGTCAACGCCCCGGCGGCCGGCCAGCTCGGCGAGATCCTGGCCAAGGACGGCGAGACCGTCGAGCCCGGCGCGCTGCTCGGCTCGATCGTCGAGGCCGGCGCTTCGGCCGGCGGCAAGAAGGCCGCCGCGAAGGAGGCCCCGAAGGAGGCTGCCGAGACTAAGGCCGAGAGCCGCAGCGAGGCGCCCAAGGCCGCCCCGTCCGCCAAGGCCGAGGCACCGGCCCAGGAATCCTCCGCCGGCTACGGCAACCACGGCGATGAGGGCGCCCCCGCGACCCAGCAGCGCCCGACCGGCGATAACGGCCCGGCGGTGGCCAAGCTCGCCCGGGAAAGCGGTCTCGACCCGGCCGGCCTCAACGGCTCCGGCAAGGACGGCCGCGTCACCAAGGGCGACATGCTCGGCGCGATCGCGAAGGGCCCGGCCCCGGCCGCCGCCCCCGCCAAGGAGGCTCGCCCGACCCTGCCGCGCGCGCCCTCGGCGCCGGACGATGCCGCGCGCGAGGAGCGCGTGCGCATGACGAAGCTGCGCCAGACCATCGCGCGCCGCCTCAAGGACGCGCAGGACACCGCCGCGATGCTGACGACGTTCAACGACGTCGACATGTCGGCCGTGATGGCCCTGCGCAGCCAGTACAAGGACATCTTCGAGAAGAAGCACGGCACGAAGCTCGGCTTCATGGGCTTCTTCACCAAGGCGGTGATCGGCGCCCTCAAGGACGTGCCGGCGGTCAATGCCGAGATCGACGGGCAGGACCTCGTCTACAAGAACTACTACCACATCGGCATCGCGGTCGGCACCGATAAGGGCCTGGTCGTGCCGGTGGTGCGCGACGCCGACGACCTGTCCATCGCCGGCATCGAGAAGACCATCGCCGGCTTCGGCAAGAAGGCCCGCGACGGCAAGCTGTCCATCGAGGACATGCAGGGCGGCACCTTCACGATCACCAACGGCGGCATCTACGGCTCGCTGATGTCGACCCCGATCCTCAACGCCCCGCAATCGGGCATCCTTGGCATGCACCGCATCGAGGAGCGCCCGGTGGTCCGGGCCGGCAAGATCGAGGCGCGGCCGATGATGTACCTCGCGCTGTCATACGATCACCGGATCGTCGACGGTAAGGAGGCCGTGACCTTCCTGGTGCGGGTCAAGGAGGCGCTGGAGGATCCGGCCAGGCTCGTGCTGGACCTCTAAGCTCCGTCGGTGTGGCTCGGCGTCGATCGCGATAACGGGCTGATCGATGCCGACCATCGCCATCGTCGAGGGTGTTCGGATCACGATCTATCTCAACGATCATCTTCCGCCACATCTGCACGCGTTCTTTGCTGGCCAGGAGGCGAAGCTTTCGATCGTCACGGGCGAAGTCCTCAGCGGGACTTTGCCGCGTGCGAAACTCAAGGCCATCCGTGCATGGCTGGCTGCCAATCGTGAACAGATTTCCTATGTTTGGCGAGAGATTCGGGCGGGCCGCCACAGCGGGGGAATGATCGAATGAAGACGCATCGGATCGCCTCCGTGGAGCCCCTGCAGTATCCGACGCTCCGCGTCACGTTCGATGACGGTGTCGGCGGGATCCTCGACCTTTCGGATCTGATTGCCGACGTCGCGATATTCGCACCGCTGAAGGACGAAGCCTTTTTCCGGACGGTGTCTGTCGGTGCAGGGGGCTGGACCTTCGGCTGGAACCTCGGCGCCCTCGGGCACGAGATCGATTTCTGCCCCGACGCGACGCGTATCCGGATCGAGACCCAGATCGTCGAGGATTTGGCCGATCGATACGCGTCCACCCACGCCGCAGCCGCATGAGTGAGCCCATGAACGGACCAAGCGTCGCCATCGTCACCGGCGGCAGCCGCGGCATCGGGCGGGCGGTGTCGCTGCTCCTGGCGGAGCGCGGCTACGCGATTTGCCTGAGCTACGTCTCCGACTCGGCCGCGGCCCAGGCGGTGGTGGATGCGATCACCGCCAAGGGCGGCAAGGCGCTGGCGGTGCGCAGCGATGTCGGCGTCGAGGCCGACGTGCTCGCCTTGTTCCAGGCCGCCGACGGGCTCGGCCGGCTCGCCGCGCTGATCAACAACGCCGGCGTGGTCGACCTGAAATCGGACGTGGCCGACATGAGCGCGGCCCGGCTTCAACGGATGATGAACACCAACGTCGTCGGCAGCTTCCTGTGCGCCCGGGAGGCGGTGCGGCGCATGTCGACCAAGCGCGGCGGGGCAGGGGGCGCCATCGTCAACCTGTCCTCGGTGGCCGCCCGCCTCGGCGGACCCGGCCAGTTCGTCGATTACGCAGCCTCCAAGGGCGCGATCGATACGCTGACCATCGGGCTCGCCCGCGAGGTCGCCGGGGAGGGCATCCGGGTCAACGCGGTGGCGCCCGGCATCATCGCCACCGAGATCCATGCCAGTGGCGGCGAGCCCGACCGGGTCGAGCGCCTCGGGCCCGGCGTCCCGATGGGCCGCGCCGGCACCGCCGAGGAGGTCGCCGCGCCGATCGCGTGGCTGATCTCGGAGGAGGCGTCCTACACCACGGGCGCCATCCTCGACGTCGGCGGCGGCCGCTGACCCCACCCTTTCCATCTCCCTTCTCTCCGACCGCCCCAGGCGGCATGACCGACCGGAAGCGAACTCCCATGTCCTACGATCTCGTCGTCATCGGCACCGGCCCCGGCGGCTATGTCTGCGCGATCCGCGCGGCACAGCTCGGCCTGCGGACAGCCGTGGTCGAGAAGCGCGCGACCCACGGCGGCACCTGCCTCAATGTCGGCTGCATCCCGTCGAAGGCGCTGCTCCACGCCTCCGAGGCTTTCGAGGAGGCGAACAAGCACTTCGCGGATCTCGGCGTCGAGGTCAGCGGCGTGAAGCTCGACCTCAAGAAGATGATGAGCTTCAAGGCCGAGGGTGTGGCCGGCAACACCAAGGGCGTCGAGTTCCTGCTCAAGAAGAACAAGGTCGACACCTTCCACGGCACCGGCAAGATCGCGGGCGCCGGCCGGGTCGAGGTCGTGTCCGAGGATGGCGGCAACCAGATGCTCGAGACCAAGAGCATCGTCATCGCCACCGGGTCGGACGTGACGCGCCTGCCGGGCGTCACCATCGACGAGAAGGTGGTGGTCTCGTCCACGGGCGCACTCGAACTCGACCGCGTGCCGAAGAAGCTCCTGGTGATCGGTGCCGGCGTGATCGGGCTGGAGCTCGGCTCGGTCTGGCGCCGGCTCGGCGCCGAGGTCACCGTCGTGGAATATCTCGACCGGGTGCTGCCCGGCATGGACGGCGAGGTCGGCAAGCAGTTCCAGCGGATCCTGACCAAGCAGGGCATCCAGTTCAAGCTGTCCACCAAGGTGACCGGCGTCGAGGTCGGCAAGAAGGGCGCGAACGTCACCGTGGAGCCGGCCGCGGGCGGCGAGGCGGAGATCCTGCAGGCGGATGTGGTCCTCGTGGCGATCGGCCGGGTGCCCTACACCGAGGGGCTCGGCCTCGACACGGTCGGCGTGCAGCGCGACGACAAGGGCCGGATCCTCACGGATTCGCACTACGCCACCAACGTCACCGGCATCTACGCGATCGGCGACGTGATCGCCGGGCCGATGCTCGCCCACAAGGCCGAGGACGAGGGCGTCGCGATCGCCGAGATGCTTGCCGGCCAGTCGGGCCACGTCAATTACGGGGTGATCCCGAACGTGGTCTACACCTTCCCGGAGGTGGCCTCCGTCGGCAAGACCGAGGAGGAGCTGACCAAGGACGGCATCGCCTACAATGCCGGCAAGTTCCCGTTCACGGCCAACGGCCGCGCCAAGGCGAACGGCACCACGGACGGCTTCGTGAAGGTGCTGGCCGATGCCCAGACCGACCGGGTGCTCGGCGTGCACATCGTCGGGGCGGATGCCGGCAACCTGATTGCCGAAGTCGCGGTGGCGATGGAGTTCGGTGCCTCCTCCGAGGACATCGCCCGCACCTGCCACGCGCACCCGACCCTGACCGAGGCGGTCAAGGAGGCGGCGCTCGCCGTGTCCAAGCGCGCCATCCACGTCTGATCGGTAGCAACCGGCGCGGGATCAGGCGATCTTGCGCCGGGCGTTCGGCAGGTCGGCGATCCGCAGGAGCGCGCTCGGCGCCGGCGAGGCGGTGAGCGCGTTCAGAAGGTACGGCCGGCGCAGGCCCAGGGCATTGTGCAGCGCCAAGTCGATGTCGCGGGGGTAGAACGGCATCCGCAGAACGGCGTCCACCCCAAAATAGCGCCCGGCCTGGGCGATCGGCTCCAGCTCGGCGGTGGTCAGCAGGGTGATCCGGGTCGCCAGGCCGAGCGGTTGGAGCTGGCAGGCGAGTTCCATCCCGTCGATGCCGCCGAGCTTCACATCGATGAACGCGAAGTCGTAGGCGCCGAGCTTCAGCTGCTTGAGGGCGTGGCGGCCGCAATCGGTCTCCTCGAGCTCGATCGCGAAGCCGCTGCGCGCCACCACCCGGCTGATCGCGGTCCGCCCGGCAGCCGACGAGCAGGCGAGCAAAGCCCGGGTCGGGGTCCGGCGGCGGGCATCGGCATGGAGGAGCTGCTCGATGTGGCTCGGATTGAGCGGCGTCTTCAGCACCTCGTAGGCGCCGAGGCTCTGGGCGATATCCTGCCAATGCGCCAGCACGCGGGTGGCGACCAGAACGAGGCAGGGCGGCTCGGCCCCCGCCCGGCGCGCCACCGCGACCGCCTCGGGTCCGCTCAGGTCCTCGAGCTGCAGCCCGACGAAGGCGAGACTCGGGCGTTGCCGGAGAAGGTTGTCGCACAGCGCCTGGCCCGATGTCGCCTCGGCGATCACGGCCGTTGGGTCGAAGCGTTGGACGATTGCCTTGAGGGCGGCGCGTCGCCCGGCATCGCAATCCGCGATCACGACACGGGCGGGCGACCTGGCCTCATCAAGCTCCATGGCACCGCCCCGACAGATCCAATTCCCCGATCAGGAGAATGGACGCGGATCATGACGAAGCCCTTAAACGTGCGCTCGATTAGACGCTTCGAGACATATTCAGCGCAACAATCGCGTATTAGCCGCCCTTATCATTGCTATAGGCCAATCGAGTTCAGCGGCCGGCGCGGGGATGCGCCGCCGTATAGGCGCTCATGAGCCGGGCGGCATCGACCTGGGTGTAGAGCTGCGTCGTCGACAGGGAGGCGTGGCCTAGCAGCTCCTGGATCGCGCGCAGCTCGCCCTGGCGGGCGAGCAGATGCGTCGCGAAGGAATGGCGCAGGGCATGCGGGGTCGCGCTCTCGGGCAGGCCGAGGGCGCCGCGGGCGCGGGCCACCGTGTACTGGATGATGCGCGGAGACAGCGCGCCGCCGCGGGCACCGACGAAGAGCGGCCCCTCCGGCGGCAGCGGTAACGGGCAAGCGGCCACGTAATCGGCCACCGCCTGCGCGACCACCGGCAGGATCGGGACCATCCGCTGCTTGCCGCCCTTGCCCAGCACCGTGACCTGATCGCTGCCCGGAAGCGGCGCGTCCCGGCGGGTCAGGCCCAGGGCCTCGGAGATGCGCAGGCCGGCGCCGTAGAGCAGGGCCAGGACCGCGGCGTCCCGGGCGAGCACCCAGGGCTCGCGCTCTTCGCCGGCCCGGATGGCCGTGTCGGTGAGCGCCACCGCGGCGGCGACCGGCAGCGGCCGGGGCAGACGCCGCGGAACCTTGGGCGCCCGCACGCCGCCGAGCGCCGAGACGCTGCCGTAACCCTCGCGCTCCAGGAACCGCCCGAACGAGCGCAACCCGGCGAGCATGCGCATCAGCGAGCGGCCGGACACCTCATCGGCCCGGCGCGCGGCCATGAAGGCCCGGATGTCGCGCACCTTCAGGGCCACCAGCATCGGGATGGTCGGCGTGCCCAGGCGCGACGCGAGGTGGAGCAGGAACTGGCGGACATCGCGGCTGTAGGCCTCGACGGTGTTGGGCGACATCCGCCGCTCCCGCGCCAAGCCATCGGCCCAGGCATGGACCGCCTCGCGCAGGCGCGAATCGCCCGGAATCAGGATCAGGTCGTCGGCCGTCTCGCGCGCGCTCATGGCCCCACTCGACCGCTTTTTCGTTGTCTTGGGCTTAACGGCCAGGGGGGAGCCGCCTCTCAGTTCAGGATCCCGTCCTTACCCTGGAACCCGGCCAGCGGCGCGGTGAGGATGCAGTGCAGCCCGGTCTCCCGGTAATCCAGGGCGACCGCCCCGGCCACGGTGCCCGCGAAGGCGCGCTCGATCAGGCGGGTGCCGAACCCCTTGCGCGAGGGCGGGACCACCGAGGGACCGCCGGATTCCGCCCAGCTCAGCCGGAGCTGCGGGCCGTCGGGCAAGGCCTCGATCTCCCAGGTCACGCCGACATGCCCCGCCGCAGCCGACAGGGCGCCGAACTTGGCCGCGTTGGTCGCCAGCTCGTGGATCATCAGCGCCAGGGCCAGGGCCGCCTTCGGCCCGATATCGAGAGCGGGCCCCTCGATCCGCAGCCGGCCGGGGCGGGCATTGTCGTGGAGCGCCAGGGCGCCCCGGATCACCGCCTCCATGCGGGCCCGCTCGGCATTGCCGGCGAGCAGGATGTCGTGCGCCTTGCCCAGCGCCAGCAGGCGCTGCAGCAGGGCGTCGCGGGCGGAGGCGACGTCGGGCGCGTCGCGCAGGGTCTGCGAAGCGATCGCCTGGACCATCGCCAGGGTGTTCTTCAGCCGGTGGCTGAGTTCCTGGCTGAGCATCTCCCGATGCGCGTCGGCCTCGGCCTGCTGGGTCGCGTCGAGCATCACGCCGGTCATCCGGGTGGCGGTGCCGTCGGCGGTGCGGACGATGATGGCACGGTTGAGCACCGTGGCGTAGGTGCCGTCCGCCCGCCGGAAGCGGTACCGTTCGCTCCAGCGGAGCGACGCGTCCGCGATGGCGGCGCGGACGCTGCGGCGGACGCGGTCGCCATCCTCCGGGTGGATGTGGTCGTACCACCAATCGGTGCTCGGCTCGATCTCCGCCGGCCGGTAGCCGTAGAGCGCGGACAGGCCCTCGTCCCAGTGGATCCGGCCGGTCTGCGGGTTCCAGTCCCAGATCAAATCCGTGGTCGCCCGCGACGAGAGCCGGTAGCGCTCCTCGGAGATCGCCAGGGCGTCGCGCGCCTGGCGCTCGGCCGCCAGGGCGGCCTCCCGCTCCCGGACCGCCCGGCGCAGCTCGAGCTGCGCCATCACCTGCTGCGCCAGCGCCCGGAGGGCAAAGGCCTGGTCCGGCTTCAGGCCGTCGGGCCGCGGCTCCGTGTCGATCACGCACAGGGTCCCGAACGACACGCCATCCTCGGTCCGGAGCACGGCGCCGGCATAGAACCGGATATGCGGTGGCTCGGTCACCAGGGTGTTCTCGCAGGTGCGCGGGTCGGCGGTGAGGTCGGGGATCACCAACAGCCCGTCCGCGGCGCCGAGCGCGTGGGCGCAGACCGACTGGCTCAAGGGCGTCTCGCAGGAGGGGAAGCCGTGCCGGGCCTTGAACCATTGCCGGTCTGCCGCGACGAGGCTGACGAGGCCCACCGGCACCGCGCAGATCTGCGTCGCCAGCGCGACGATGTCGTCGAAGGCCGGCTCGCGCGGCGTATCGAGGATGCCGTAGCTGCGGAGGACCTGAAGGCGGGCGGTCTCGATCGAGTCTGACATGGCCGGGGGCGTTGGATCGGGCAGCGGGGCCCGGGAAGCACGCGGAGGCGATCGGGATCGGTCTTAGCCGATCTTGCGCGCAGGAGCATCTTGCACTTCCGGGGCAGATCTTCCCAGGATGCATATTCAACCGGTTTATCTTCCGTGGCTCGCCCGGCGCCGATCCGCGTGCCAAGCTCGCGCGATGACGCTCCTCGCCTATGCCGGTGCCGCGATCGCGGAGATCGCCGGATGCTTCGCGTTCTGGGCCTGGCTCCGGCTCGGCCGGTCGGCCTGGTGGGCGCTTCCGGGCCTCGCATCCCTGCTGGCGTTCGCCGTCCTGCTGACCCTGGTCGACAGCCCGGCGGCGGGACGCGCCTTCGCGGCCTATGGCGGGGTCTACGTCGCCGCCTCGATCCTGTGGCTGTGGCTCGCCGAGGGGCAGCGGCCCGACCGGTGGGACCTCGCCGGCGGTTTGGTGTGCCTGGCCGGGACGGCGATCATCCTGCTCGGGCGTCGCGGGTGAGGCGGCCTCACCGCCCGAGCGTGTAGAACTCGTCATTCGGCCGCAGCTCGGCGACGCTGGCCAGGCGGTTCGAGAGGGCGAACAGGGCGGTGATCGCCGCAATGTCCCAGACGTCGTCCGGGCTGAAGCCGTGGCCCGCGAGCACCGCGTGATCCTCGGCCTCGACGGTATGGGCTTCCTTCGCCACCTTCAGCGCGAAGGCCAGCATCGCGCGCTGGCGCGGGGTGATGTCGGCCTTGGCGTATAGGCGACGGCGACCTGGTCGGCGAGCAGCGGGTTCTTGGCCCGGACCCGCAGGATCGCGCCATGGGCGACCACGCAGTAGAGGCAGTTGTTGGCCGCGCTGGTGGCGACCACAATCATCTCGCGCTCGGCCTTGGTGAGGCCGCCGGGCCGGTCCATCAGCGCGTCGTGATAGGCCATGAAGGCGCGGAACTCGTCCGGACGGTGCGCCAGCGCCAGGAAGATGTTGGGCACGAAGCCCGCCTTCTCCTGCACGAGGGCGATGCGGGCGCGCAAGTCGTCGGGCATCTCGGACAGCTTCGGGACCGGGAAGCGGCTGATCGGCGTTGGCGCGGGCATGGTCGGGCTCCCCAGGTTCCGGTCCCTTGGTGAAACCGGGCGTTCACGATACGTACGGCACGCTCGGCCCGATCGTCGAGGGCAGCCGGCCTCCGGACCGCGACGAAGCCCGAGTATAACCCTGGAGCGTCATGAGCAGCATCGTCCGCATCCTGGGGATCGACCCGGGGCTCCGCCGCACCGGCTGGGGCCTTATCACCGCGCAGGGCAGCAAGCTGACCTACGGCGATTGCGGCGTCGTCACCTCGGATGGCGACCTGCCGCTGGCGCTCCGTCTGCGCGAGCTGTTCGAGGGGATCGGTCGCATCGTCGAGGCGCAGAAGCCCGACGAGGTCGCCGTGGAGGAGACCTTCGTCAACAAGGACGCCCAGGCGACGCTCAAGCTCGGCCATGCCCGGGCCATGGCGCTCGTGGTGCCGGCCAATGCCGGGCTGCCGGTGTTCGAATACGCCGCCAACCTGATCAAGAAGACCGTGGCGGGCTCCGGTCATGCCGAAAAGGTGCAGATCCAGGCGATGGTCCGCTTCCTCCTGCCGAAGGCGGAGTTCCGGGTCGCCGACGCCGCCGACGCGCTGGCCATCGCGATCACCCATGCCAGCCACCGCGACGCGCATGCCCTGCGCAAGACGCATCTGCCGGAGGGCAAGCGCCGCACTCTCACCGGGCAGGCCGCCGCGGGCCAGGGGCTCGCTGGGAAGGGGTTCTCGGCCGCCGCCGCCGCGCGCATCGAGGCGGCCCTGGCGAAGCAGGGCTGATGGGATCGGTCAGGAAATTTGGTGGGGCAGGAAACTTGGTGGGGCAGGAAACTTGGTGGGGGAAGTAGGACTCGAACCTACGAAGCTTACGCAGCGGATTTACAGTCCGCCCCCTTTGCCGCTCGGGACATTCCCCCAAGGCGGGTTTGTCGCCCGCGGCGCCCTTATGGTGAGGGGCTGGCCGGGTGTCAACGCTTCTCGTGCAGCCATCCGCAGGCGCGACCGTCGGAAGGCGGCTTCTCGGGGCGCCGGATGCGGCAATCGTGCCGCCGCATTCGAACGAATCACGGCGATTGCGCGAAAGAAACACGAACACCGCAGTGGTCCGGGGGATTCACAAAGGAATCTGGATCGGCCACGGTGCGGGCATGTCGCCCTGCTTCGCCGGCCATTGACCCGTCCCGCCCCGTCCCTGCGGTCCCACCAGCGTACGTTGATGGCCCTCGTGGCGGCCATGGCGAGCGGGCAGGCGGCGCATGTCCGGACAATCCTGGCGGCGGTGACGCCGGGCGGCGGCAAGTCGCTGTTGCCGGTGATCGCGGCGCACACGCTGATCGCGGCGGGCCGGGTCGATCGCGTGGTCTGGGTGGTGCCGCGGGATTCCCTGCGCCTCCAGGCCGAGGAAGCCTTCGCCGATCCGCTCTGGCGCGCGGCTTTCGGCCATGCGCTGAGCGTGCGGGCCGCCGACAACGAGCGCGATCCGGCCCGGGGGCTCGCCGGCTACGTCACCACCTATCAAGCGGTGGCCGCCGCCCCGGCGCTGCACCTCGCCGAGGCGCGGGCGCACCGGACCCTGCTGGTCGTCGACGAGGTCCATCACCTGCCGGTCCCGGGGCGTCCGGGGGCGGACGAATCCTCTGCCGAGGAGGCGGAGGCGGGGGCGTGGTCCCGGGCGATGTTGCCGGTGATGGAGGCGGCCGAGATCGGCCTGTTCCTGTCCGGCACCCTGGAGCGGGCCGACGGCCGACGCATCCTCGGCCTGCCCTACAAGCCGGCGGCGCTCGGCCGCGGCCCGGAGCTCGATCTCGACGCGCCGGGTCTGGCGGTGATCGGCTACTCCCGGTCGCAGGCCCTGGCCGAGCGGGCCGTGCTGCCGGTCACGTTCGGGGCGATCGACGGCGAGGCGAGCTGGCTCGAAGGCGGGCGGATCGCCGGCGACAGCCCCCGGGTCGGGCCGCACCGGCTGGGCGCCGGATCGGTCCGGGTCACGACCCGGCCGGCCCTGTTCACGGCCCTGCGCACCGGCTTCGCCCGGGATCTCCTGAGCGAATCCTTCTTCGCGACGAAGCGCCTGCGCGCCCGGCGCCGGTCCGAACTTGGCCTGCCCCCCGGCCAGATGGCCCGGGGCCTCGGCAAGCTCCTCGTGGTGGCCCCGGATCAGGCGAGCGCCCGCACCTACCTGACGACCCTGCGGAGCTGGATGCCGGCCCAGCAGGGGGAGCGCGACGTCCGGCTGGCGACCTCGGGCCAGGGCGACGCCCACGCGGCCCTGGCGGCGTTCCGCCTGACCGCGGAGCCGGCGGTGCTGGTGACGGTGGCGATGGCCTATGAGGGGCTCGATGCCCCCGAGGTTGCCGTGGTGGCGGCCCTCACGCATATCCGCTCCCGCCCCTGGCTCGAGCAGATGCTCGCCCGGGCCACAAGGGTCGATCCGCATGCCGGCCCCTACGACAACCAGCAGGCGCTGGTCTTCCATCCGGACGACCCGCTCTTCGCCCGGTTCCGCCTGGAACTGGAGACCGAGCAGGGGAGCAGCGTCCGGCCCAAGCGCGAGCGGCCGGCGAGCGCCATCGTCCCGGAGCGGACCCCGTGGCGCGACGAGGATCCCGGCGGGATCACGCCGCTGGAGAGCAACGCGATCGGGCTGCGCTACGCCCTGCTGCGCCCGCGGCTCGCCGAGCCCGCCCCCGTGGCGCCGGCGCCGGAGCCGCCGTCGGTCACCGAGCGGACCCTGCGCCAGCGGCTCGCCGTGGCGGTGGCGAGCCAGGCCGTGGAGGACGAGGCGTCGCTGCGGGTGCCCCGGGGCGGCAACCTTGCGCATCGCTACAACGCGGTGCTCAAGCGGGTGCTCGGCAAGGGCCGCGCGACCATGACCCTGCCCGAACTGGAGGCGGCGCTCGCCTGGCTTGAACGCAACCGGCTCTCGGACCATCTCGACCGCCTCGACGGCGATGCCCGCTACGCGTGGTCCGCCCGCCAGCGCCGCGGCCGCTGGCAGCCGGAGCGCGCGGCCGGACGCTGACCCGTCGCGGTTCAGGGAGAAGGCGCGATGACCGAGAACCTGCCGTCCGACTTCGCGGCGACGCTGACCGGGAGCGCGCCGCCACACGCCTGGCCCGCCCCGCTCGCCGCCCTCTGGTGGCTGGCCAGGGATGCGACCGAATCCGCGGACGCCACCTGGGCGCGGGCGCATGCCCTGGTCCAGGACGCATCGGGGCCGGACGCCGCCTGGGTGCATGCCCATCTGCACCGGATCGAGGGCGATGCCGGCAATGCGCGCTACTGGTACGACCGTGCCGGTCGTCCGGTGTTCCACGGCTCGCTCGCGGAGGAGCGGTCAGCTCTCATCGCCGCCCTGTCGCGCGCCGGCTGAGCGCCGATTGCCGGTAGCCGGGAGGTCGGTCCCGCTTCGGAAGCCGGCCGACTCGTCTCCGCCCGCCGCGGCCGGCTGCGACGGCACCGGGCTCCATTCGTCAAACGGGCGATGCCACGCGGGACAAATCTCAATAACTAAGCACGTTAACGGTCGGATCGGGCGCGGGAAGATTGATTTCACCCGGAACGCGCAAATCGAGATGCGGATCGGGACTCCCTTAATCGCCCCTCCTCAGTGAGAGGCCTGTGAATTTTTCGTTTGCTACGTGGTCTTCGATATCTCACAGCGTCGAAATCAGATTATGGCTGACTCAGTCGATTTCGGATCATAAGGACCGTGCTGGTTATCGTGATGAGTGTGAGCTGTTTAATCTGCAGTGTCGGTCTGGCGGGTCTTTCGCTGCGCGCCCCCGCGCGCGTGGCCGTCCTCGAACGGTGGAGCGGGATCTGTCTTGTGCTCGGCCTGTCCCTGCTGGGAATCGCGCTGTACGGCGCCCGCGGCTAGGTTTCGACGCGCCGGCGCGCGAATCGCGGAACGCCCGGGCCGACAACCGGTTGACAGCCCGCCCGGCGCGCAGGTCGGGCCTTGATTATCGGAGCGGACCTATGAGCCTCCTCGGCAGCATCGTCGGCAAGATCCTCCACCCGTTCGGCGGTGGCACCGCGGACGCCGCGCCTTCGTCCACCTCGGGTTCCTCGAGCGGTTCGGCCGGCTCGAGCCCGGCCTCGGCCCCCGGCAGCGCGGGCGGCAGCGGCGAGGCCGTGGACGTCGAGGCCGTGCTCACCAGCCTCGCCGAGAAGACCCCGCAGAAGCTCGATTGGCGCCATTCCATCGTCGACCTGATGAAGCTGGTCGGCCTGGATTCGGGCCTGGCGTCGCGCAAGCAGCTCGCCGACGAGCTGCACTATACCGGCGACAAGGAAGACTCGGCTTCGATGAACATCTGGCTGCACAAGCAGGTAATGAAGAAGCTCGCCGAGAACGGCGGCAAGGTGCCGGAAGACCTGAAGAACTGAGTGCCCAACGGCCCGGCGCACGATCGCGCCGGGCCTTCCACGTTCACCGCCCGGTGCGGACCCGGGTCCAGAGCCGGGTGACGTAGCGCTGGGTGCGGTCGTCCCAGGCGGTGTTGATCGCCAGGCGCTGCATCGTCGCCTCGTCCGGGTAGATGCCGGGATTGCTCAGGATCTCGGGCTTCACGAACTTCTTCGCCGCGAGGTTGCCGCTGGCATAGGCCACAAAGTTGGTGTTGGCCGCCGCCACCTCGGGCCTCAGCATGTAGTCGATGAAGGCCAGGGCCTCGGCCGGATGGGCCGCATCCTTCGGGATCGCGAAGGTGTCGAACCACATGAGCGCGCCCTCCTTGGGCACCACATAGGCGATCTCGATCCCGTTCTTGGCCTCCTCGGCCCGACGCTTGGCCTGCATAACGTCGCCCGAATAGCCGACCGCCACGCAGATATCGCCGTTGGCCAGCGCCTGGATGTATTCCGAAGCGTGGAACTTCCGCACGCTGCCGCGCACCTTGTAGAGGGCGTCGGTCACGAGGGTCAGGTCGTCCCAGCGCTTGGAATCGGCCTTCGCGCCGAAGACCGGGAGCATGCTGGGGATCAGATCCTCGGGGCTGTCGAGCATCATGATCCCGCAATCCTTGAGCTTGTTCGCGGAAGCCGGATTGAGAACCACGGTCCAGGAATTCAGCGCCGCGTTGGCGCCGAGCCGCTCGCGCACGGCGGCGACGTTGTAGCCGATGCCGGTCGTGCCCCACATGTAGTCGACCGCGTAGGTGTTGCCGGGGTCGTACACGGCGAGCCGACTGGAAATCTCAGGCCAGAGGTTGCCGAGGTTCTTCAGCTTGGATTTGTCCAGCGGCAGGAAGGCGCCGGCGCGGATCAACCGCTGCAGGTAGGGGCCGGAGGGCACGACGATGTCGTAACCGGATCGGCCGGCCAGCAGCTTGGTCTCCAGGATCTCGTTGTTGTCGTAGGTGTCGTATACGACCTTGATCCCGGTCTCCCGGGTGAAGGCGTCGAGCACCTTCGGGTCGATATAGTCCGACCAGTTGTAGATGTTGACGACCCGCTCCTCAGCGGCCCGGGCGGGCGGAGCCAGGCTCAGGAGCGCGGCCAGCAGCATTCCCGTGATCAGCGAAAAGCCGGCCCCCGCGCGCGACGCGGACCGGCGCCGGCCCGGGACGGGGCGCCGGACCGATCGTTCGACCCGGCCCGTCCCGGCCCCGCTCATGCCTGCCTCGCGGCGACGATCACGATCTCGACCAGATATTGCGGATCGCACAGCCGCGCCTCGACGGTGGCGCGCACCGGCGGGTGCTCCTTGGACACCCAGGCATCCCAGGCCGCGTTCATCTCGGCGAAGTGCCCGATATCGGCCAGATAGATGGTGGCCGACAGGATGTGATCCTTGTCGCTGCCCGCTCCGGCGAGCAGCCGGTCGATCTGCTCGAGGATGTTCTGGGTCTGCGCCGTGACCCCGGTGCCGACCGGATCGGACGCCACCTGGCCGGCGAGGTAGATCGTGTCGCCGTGGATCGCGCCCTGCGACATCCGCGATCCCGGTTCAATCCGTTCGATGCTCATTCCAGTCTCCGGCCGATGAAAGCCGGTATCTGCCGTGGCGCCGGGGCAGCCGTAAAGGGCCGCGCGCCGACGCGCCGCGGGAACCGCAGGAAAATTCGCCCCCTCGTGTGCAGTTGCGAGCAACCGTGGCCGGCCACCGTGCGTTCACACGGCATCGCTTGTCACGCCTTGGGGTTCGTCATGGGTATTCTCTGGACCATCATCATCGGGTTCCTCGCCGGAATCATCGCCAAGTTCCTGATGCCCGGACCGAATGAGCCGTCGGGCTTCATCCTGACGACCATCCTGGGCATCGTCGGCGCCTTCGTGGCGACCTTCATCGGCCAGGCCGTCGGCTGGTACGGACCCAACCAGGGCGCAGGATTCATCGGCGCGGTCGTGGGCGCCGTCGTGGTGCTCTTCATCTACGGCATGATCGCCGGCCGTCGCCGTACGACAATCTGATCCGGTTCCGGCAACCGGAACGCGAAGGGGCGCCCCGCGGGGCGCCCCTTTTTTTATGGGTTGAAGGCCGGCCGAAGCGGCCGATCCCTCAGAGGTGATCGGCCGCCGCCTTCACGGCGCAGTGGCCGGTGGCGCCGCGCACCGCCAGGCCGACGCCGACGACGAGCGCCAGCAGGCTGAGGATCTTGTTCGGCCGGGGTTGCGCGGCCGCGGCGGCGATCCCGAGGCCGAGGGCCACCGACACCGCCCGCTCGGTGGTGGTGAGGTTCGGCTGCCCGCTGAAGATGTCGTGGATCATTTCGTTGGCCATGAATGCTTTCCCGCTGTGAGGTCGCGGTGCGAACGCGGGCGCGGGGCGGGCGTTCCAACCGTCCCGCACGGTGGAGGCGTGCAGGCCGCGCAGGCGACCCGCCTGACGTCCCGTGCTGCGCAGTCGCAACCGACTGAGACCGGCCGAACGGGTGCACGCCGAAGCTCTCGCTCCACGCCGTCGAACCCGGCGCACGAAAAAGGCGCGGCCCCGAAGGACCGCGCCTCTCACCTCAAACCCGCACCGGCCGAAGCCCGCGCGGGAAAGCCGGAACGATCACTCGCCGGCGGATTCGCGGCGGCGCTCGCCACGGTGGCGGCCGCCATTGTCCTCGCGCCGGGGCTCGCCGTCCCGGTCGCTGCGGGTGGAATCGCGCTCGGCCTTCACCTTCTCGGTGATGTCCTCGCCGGTCTGCTGGTCGACGACGCGCATGGACAGGCGGATCTTGCCGCGGTCGTCCTGACCGAGGAACTTCACCTTGACCTTGTCGCCTTCCTTGACGACGTCCGTCACCTTGGCGACCCGCTGAGCGGCGAGCTCCGAGATGTGGACGAGACCGTCCTTGGCGCCGAAGAAGTTCACGAAGGCGCCGAACTCCATGCACTTCACGATCGTGCCGTCGTAGATCATGCCGGTCTCGGGCTCGGCGACGATCGAGCGGATCCAGTTATAGGCCGCCTTGATCGCCTTGCCGTCGGCCGAGGCGATCTTCACGATGCCGGTATCCTCGATGTTGATCTTGGCGCCGGTCTTCTCGACGATCTCGCGGATCACCTTGCCGCCGGTGCCGATCACGTCGCGGATCTTGTCGGTCGGGATCTGCATCGTCTCGATGCGCGGCGCGTACTCGCCGAGCTCCGGACGGGCGGCGGTGAGCGCCTTGGACATCTCGCTCAGGATGTGGGCGCGCCCGTCCTTCGCCTGGTCGAGGGCGACCCGCATGATCTCCTCGGTGATGCCGGCGATCTTGATGTCCATCTGGAGCGAGGTCACGCCCTCGTCCGTGCCGGCCACCTTGAAGTCCATGTCGCCGAGGTGATCCTCGTCGCCCAGGATGTCGGACAGGACCGCGAAGCGCTCACCCTCGAGGATGAGGCCCATGGCGATGCCGGCCACCGGACGGCGCAGGGGCACACCGGCATCCATCAGCGACAGCGAGCCGCCGCAGACCGAGGCCATCGAGGACGAGCCATTGGACTCGGTGATCTCGGACACGATGCGGATCGTGTACGGGAACTCGTGCGCCGGCGGCAGAACCGGCCGGATCGCCCGCCAGGCGAGCTTGCCGTGGCCGATCTCGCGGCGGCCCGGGGAGCCCATGCGGCCGGTCTCGCCGACCGAATAGGGAGGGAAGTTGTAGTGGAGCAGGAAGCGCTCCTTGTAGGTGCCGTCGAGCGAGTCGATGAACTGCTCGTCCTCGCCGGTGCCGAGGGTGGCGACCACGAGGGCCTGGGTCTCGCCGCGGGTGAACAGCGACGAACCGTGGGCGCGGGGCAGCACGCCGACCTCGGAGATGATCGGACGGACCGTCTTCAGGTCGCGGCCGTCGATGCGCGAGCCGGTGTCGAGCACGTTCCAGCGCACGACCTTCGACTGCGCCTCCTTGAACGCGGCCTTGACCTTCTCGGCCGGGTATTTCTCAGTCCCCTCGGGGCAGAGGGCGGCCATCACCTTCGCCTTCACGGCGTCGACGGCGGCGTAACGCTCCTGCTTGACCGTCTTGGTGTAGGCGGCGCGCAGCTCGGTCTCGCAGATCTCGAGGACCGCCTTCTCGACGTCGGCGTTCTCGGGAGCCTGGAAGTCGCGCGGCTCCTTGGCGGCCTTCTCGGCCAGGCGGATGATCGCCTCGATGACCGGCTGGAAGTGCTTGTGGCCGAACATCACGGCGCCGAGCATCACGTCCTCGGAGAGCTCCTTGGCCTCCGACTCGACCATCAGCACGGCGTCCTGGGTGCCGGCGACGACGAGGTCGAGGCTCGACTCCTCCTTGGTCTCGGTGACCAGCGGGTTCAGCTTGTAGCCGCCGTTGACGTAGCCGACGCGCGCCGCGCCGATCGGGCCCATGAACGGCACGCCCGAGAGGGTGAGGGCGGCGGAGGCCGCGACCATCGACACGATGTCCGGATCGTTCTCGAGGTCGTGGGTCAGGACGGTGACGACGACCTGGGTGTCGTTGCGCCAGCCGTTCACGAAGAGCGGACGGATCGGGCGATCGATCAGGCGGGAGACCAGGGTCTCCTTCTCGGAGGGACGGCCCTCGCGCTTGAAGTAGCCGCCCGGGATGCGGCCGGCGGCGTAGGCGCGCTCCTGGTAGTTCACGGTGAGCGGCAGGAAGTCGATGCCGGGCTTCGGCTCCTTGGTGGCGACCACGGTGGCGAGGACCGAGGTCTCGCCGTAGGTGGCCAGAACCGCGCCGTCAGCCTGGCGGGCGACCTTGCCGGTCTCGAGGACGAGCTTGCGGTCGCCCCACATCAGCTCTTCGCGTTGAACGTCGAACATTCTTATCTCTTCCTTGCCTTCGGCGGGCCAGGCCCGGCGCCGTCGGGGGCAAGACGGCGGGACACTTCGCTCGATGAAGTGTCCCGCGATCCTGCCCCGACGCTGGCGCCTCGAAGCGACCCGTTTTTCGGGCGGCCGGACCCATTCCGGCAGCCCGAGAGTGTCGAACGCGGTCCCGAGCCGGGCTCGGAACCGCGCGTGGTGGATCTTAGCGGCGGATGCCGAGACGCTCGATGAGGGCGCGGTAGCGGGCCTCGTCCTTGCGCTTCACGTAGTCGAGCAGCGAGCGGCGCTGCGAGACCATCTTCAGCAGGCCCCGGCGGGAATGGTTGTCCTTGCCGTGGGTCTTGAAGTGGCCGGTCAGGTTGGTGATCCGCTCGGTGAGGATCGCGACCTGGACCTCGGGGGACCCGGTGTCCTTGGCGTCCTTGCGGTGTTCCTTGATGAGCGCGGTCTTGCGCTCTGCCGTGATCGACATCGCATGCCTTTCGGGTTGTGCTGGTCGGATGCGGCGCCCTGGTCGGGGCGCTCGAGCTCGGCGTTCGGCCGGTGCCGGGATGTCGTCCAGCACGGTCACAGCGCCAAGCGGCTCAAGCCCCGCCCGGTAACCCGGGCCGAGGCTGCGCGATCCATACACGAAACCGCCGGATACGCCAGCCCCGGGCCCGGAGGGCCGCGCCGCGGAAGGGTTAACACCCGTGTGCTAGCCGGAACCCGCACGAAGGGTGGTCCGGCGATGAACGCGAGCCTCACCGACGCGTGCGGCGTCCTGGTGGCGACGCTGCTCGGCGTCCCCCTCATCCTGTTGCCGGGCTACGCCGTGGGCAGCCTGACCGGGATCCTGGGGTTCCGCGCCCTCGGGACCGGAGACCGCCTGCTCTGTGCCGCGACGCTCGGCCTCGGCCTGCTGCCGATCCTCGACAGCCTGCTGGTCCAGGCTGCGGGCATCCCGGTCGCCGTGCTGGCGAATGTCGGGCTCGGGCTGGCGGGACTGGCCCCGGCGGTCCGGGCGTGCCGGAGCCGGATCGACCTTGCGACGGCGGCAGGCCCGCTGGCGCTGATGCTGCTCTGGCTCGGGATCGTCGCCTACGCGCTGATCGACATCGATACCGGAACGGGCCTGTACCAGCCGGTGACCGTGATCGACCTCGTCAAGCATGCGAGCCTGACCCGAACGATCGTCGAGGCGGGCCTGCCGCCCCTGGACCCGTTCTTCGCCCGCCCCGAGCGGGCCGGCTATTACTACTTCTTCTACACGCTCTGCGCGCTCGTCGACTGGGCGGGCGGGGCGCTGGTCGATGGGCGCACCGCCTTCGCCGGGATGGCGTTCTGGACCGGGATCGGGTTACTCGGCCTGCTGGACCGGCTGCTCGCCGCCACCGGGCTGGTGCGCGAGACCTCCCGGCGCCGGGTACGGCTGGCGACCCTCCTGCTGCTCCCGGCGGGCGGGCTCGACATCCTGCTGGTCGTCCGCAACCGGATCGAGACCGGGCTCTGGATCCCGATGCCGGAATGGCTGAACGAGCAGGTGCTCAACTGGCCGGGCTCCCAGGTCTGGGTTCCGCACCATGTCGCCGGCGCCATCGCGGGCTGGCTGGGGCTCCTGGCGCTGGCCGAGGCCGCGGACGGGCAGCGTCGCGCCCCCGGCGCGACAGTGATCATGGCGGGCACCGCGTTCGCGGCCTGCGCGGGCCTGTCGGTCTGGGTCTGCCTGGGCACGGTCGCGGCGGCCGGGACCTGGCTTGCCCTGCTCGCGATCGAGCGCCGCTGGCGCGAGGCCGGCCGGCTCGTCGCGTCCGGGCTCGTCGCCGCCCTCCTGGCCGCGCCGTACCTGTCCGGGCTCCTGGCAAGCCGGAGCGAGGCCGGGCAGGCGATCGTGTTCGCGGTCCGGAGCTTCGGCCCGATCGAGGGCATGGCGGACAGCTGGGTCCTGACCCTGCTCCGCCTGATCCTGCTGCCGCTCAACTACTACCTGGCCTTCGGGGTCTTCGCCGCAGGCGCGTTCCTGTTCTGGCGGATCGTTCCCCGGCGCGAGGCGCACGCCCGGGAAGCCGGACGGCTGCTGACCATCGTAGCGGTCACCTCCCTGCTGATCGGGGGCTTCCTACGCTCCGCGATCCTCTACAACGACCTGGGCTGGCGTGTGGTCCTGCTGGCGCAGGTCGCGACTCTGGTCTGGACCGTGGCGGCCCTGATCCGGGTCGCAGGAGAACGGCTCCGTCTTCCCGGCCTGATCGCGGCGCTGCTCCTGCTCGGCTACGCCACGACCCTCTACGGCTTTGCCGGGATGCGGGCCTATCCCGCTTCCGGCGTCCCGAGCTTCGCCTTTCTCAACGGCCGCCCCGACATCGATCGCGCCCTGCGGACGGCCTATACCTGGGCCGGCACGCATCTGCCCCGGACTCGGGTGCTGCAGCACGCGCCCGGCGCGCCGCGCGTGTTCGATTTCGGTCTCTACGGAGGCCAGCCGGTCGGGGTGGCCGATCGGGAGGCGCGTTTGTTCGGCGCCTCGCAGGCGGCCGTCGCGGAGCGGCTCGCGCAGGTCGAGCCGATCTTCCGCGATGCGCTCGACGGGGACGATGTGCGCCGCCGGGCCACCGCCGCCGGCATCGACACGCTGGTCGTCACCGCGCAGGACGCCCCCTGGGCAAACCCGGATTCCTGGGTGTGGCACGGCCGACCGCTCTATGCCTCGCCGCTCGTCCGGATCCTGGCGGTCGACGATCTCGGTGGAGGGGCTCGATGACTTCGACCGCCCAGGCGCGCCTGGGGCAGGCCCTGCGCTGGCTCGCGGCCCAGACCGCGCTGCATGCCGGCGCCCTGCTCATCGGGCTCGCCTGTTTCGTGCTGCTGTTCCAGACGGATCTCTGGTCCGGCGTGACGATCCTGTTCTACCGCGGCCTGATCCTTCTGATCGTCGCCTTCCTGCTGACCGGTGCGGCGACGGTGCTCCTGGCCGGGCTCGGCCGCGCCTGGGGCCTGCGGCGCCGGGACGCCCTCGGCGCCTGCGTGCTGTCGCTCGCCCTGAACCTCAGCGTCTTCGTGATCTTCCCCGTCACGGTCGACCGCTCGATCAGCGTGTTCCTGCTCGGCCAGATGGCGGCCCGGCCCGAGGAACGCTTCAGCGCCGAGCGGGCGCGGGCGGTGTTCGAGTCGGTCTATCTGGGGGAGTTCCACCAGATCGAGCGCCGTCTGGCGGAGCAGACCGCCTCGGGGAACGTCGCCCCGGCGGGGGACGGCTACGTCATCACCCCGCAGGGCCGCGCGTTCATGAAATTCTCGGGCCTAGTGGCCAGACTCTTCCGCACCGACAAGCGAATGGTGGAGGCCGAACCGCGGACCGCGAAGATCACCCCGCCTTGAACACAACAGAGAGCTGGATTTTCATCAGACTACTGCGATCATTGAAATTTATAAATCTCGGTCTCTCATTTCAATATCAAACATTACGTCCAAAATCTGATTAAGTTGCCCACACGGCCATTTCCGAGAATCAATCGAAATAATTCAAGAGTCATCGTATGTCATTCCTGCGAAATTCCGCCCGTTCGAACAACGATTTTATGCTGGGATTGGTGGGCAATCGCTGAGCGACACCACTGGCCACGGAGGATAGCGCTCTATATGTCCGCGCAACACTTTCTTTAGACTTGATCGCCGAAAGGTTGCGCCCGATGCCGAACCCTACGCCTTTCCGGTGATGCCTGCACGCCCTGGTCATCCACGCCCCTCTCGTCGCGCCGCGGTCGAATGGGGGGTCGGAGCGCTCGGCTGCCTGGCCGGCCTGCTGGTGCCGCTGGCCGTGCTGGCGCTGCCCCAATCGGAGGTGGTGGCGGTTGTCGCACCGCCCGGCGCCGACACAACCGATGCCGTCCGGATCATCGCGAAGGCGGGCGGGACCGTCCTGAACCGCGGCGGCTCGGACAACGTCCTGCTGGCGCGTTCGGACCGGGCGGGCTTCGCGCGCCGTCTCTACGCCGCGGGCGCCCGTCTCGTCCTCGATGGCAGCCTCGCCGAGGGATGCGGACCGTCCGCACCCTCACCGTCTTCGTTGACCACCGCCGCGGACACGGCCGGGAATCTGCCCTGATGAACCATCTCGAAACCCTTCAGCGCCGGTTCGGCCGCTTCCTGATCCCGCTCCTCTGGGCACATGTCGCGCTGATCGGCGCGGCCGAAGCCGTGCTGACGTCGGCGTTTCCGGCTCTGGGGCCGGTGGTCGGCGCCATCTGCCTCGCGGGCGTCACGACGGCCCTGTGGTTGCGCGACCCGGCGAGCGCGGCAACCCGAATCGTGAGCGGCGTGGCCCTCGTGGGCATGGCAGCGCTCCTGCTGGTCGCCTTCGCGGGCCATCCCTGGCAGATCGACCTGCACATGTACTTCTTCGCCTGCCTGGCGATGCTGGCCGGCTGGTGCGACTGGCGCGTGATCCTGGCGGCGGCAGCGGCCACGGCCGTGCATCACCTCGCCCTCGATCTCGCGATGCCGGCCCTGATCTTTCCCGGCGGGGCGGGCGATCTCGGCCGCGTGATCCTTCACGCGGCGATCGTGCTGGTCGAGACCGGCATCCTGCTCTGGGTCTGCCGGACCGTGGAGGACTCCTTCCGGGCCCTCGCCTCGTCCGAGGCCCACGCGCAGGCGCAGCTCGCCCGGGCCATGGAGCTGGAGCGCGAGGCCGCCTCGACCCGGTCCGCGCTCGAGGCCGCGCGCAAGTCCGGGACCGCGCAGCTCGCCCGCACCTTCGAGGAGACGATCGGCAGCATCCTCGATCACGTCGCCACAGCGGCCGACGCCGTCGAGGCGACGGCAGCCAGCATGGCCTCGACGGCGAATGCCACGGCGGACCGGTCCATCGCGGTGACGGCCGCCGCCGGCGGTGCCGCCGGCAAGGTGCAGAACGCCGCGGCGGCGGCCGCGGAGCTGGGCTCGACGATCGGCGAGATCGGCCGGCAGGTCGACGTGTCGGCCGGGATGGCCCGCGAGGCGGCCGACCAGGCCGCCGCGGCGACGCCGCTCGTCACCGAGCTGCGCACGGCGGCCGAACGCATCGGCGACGTGGTCGCGCTGATCTCGTCGATCGCCGCCCAGACCAACCTGCTCGCCCTCAACGCCACGATCGAGGCGGCCCGGGCCGGGGAGGCGGGCCGCGGCTTCGCGGTGGTCGCCGCCGAGGTCAAGGAACTCGCGGATCAGACGGCGCAGGCCACGCAGGAGATCGCCGCGCAGGTCAACCGCATCCAGAGCTCCACCGGGCAGGCGGTCGCGGCGGTGGACGGCATCACCGTCCGGATCCGCGACATGAGCGGCCTCGCCACCGCGATGACCGCGGCGGTCGAGCAGCAGGGCGTGGCCACGCGGGAGATCCTGCGGAACGTCTCGGAGGCCGCCACCGACACGAGCGCCATCACCGCCACGCTCACGGATGTGGCGGGCGACGTGCAGGTCACGGGCTCCGAGGCCGGCCGCGTGCTTGCGTCGGTCTCCGACCTGTCGAAAGAGTTCGCGGACCTGCGCAGGGAGGTCGGGCGCTTCCTGGCTTCCGTGCGCGCCGCCTGAGGCCCGGCTCGGAACTTGCTGACCGGGTTCCCATCCGACACATCCGGTGACCGAAGACCGTGAGCCTCGACATACCCGACACCGCCCTAGGCCCGATCGAGAACCCGACGGCCGGGCATTCCAGCCTCGCCCGCAGCCTCACCGCTCCGGGCCTCGTGGCGATCGGGCTCGGCGCCACGATCGGCGCGGGCGTCTTCGTCCTGACCGGGACCGCCGCGGCACAATATGCCGGTCCGGCGATCAGCCTCTCCTTCCTGATCGGCGGCATCGCCTGCGGCTTCGTCGGCCTGTGCTACGCCGAACTGGCCGCCATGATCCCCGAGGCCGGCTCGACCTACACCTACACGCGGGCCTGCCTCGGCCTGCTCCCGGCCTGGATCATCGGTTGGGACCTCGTGCTCGAATTCGCCATGGCGGCGGCAACCGTCGCGGTCGGCTGGTCCGGCTACGCGCAGTCGCTCGCGGCGGATTTCGGCTTGAAGCTGCCGGCGGCGCTGTCGGGGGCGCCGGGGGACGGGGGCCTCGTGAACCTGCCGGCGGCCGGCATCGTGCTGATGCTGACCGCGCTGCTGACCCGCTCGACCCGGGACGCCTCGCTGATCAATGGGCTCCTGGTGGCCTGCAAGGTCGCGATCATCCTCGCCTTCGTGGGTGTCGGCGTGGTCCATCTGCAGCCGGCCCTGTGGCACCCGTTCGTGCCGGACAATGCCGGTGCGTTCGGCAGCTACGGATGGAGCGGCGTGTTCCGCGGAGCCGCCGTGGTGTTCTTCGCCTTCATCGGCTTCGAGACGGTCGCGACCGCGGCGGGCGAGTGCCGGGCGCCCCAGCGCGACGCGCCGATCGGGCTGATCGGCTCGCTCGCGATCAGCGCCATCCTGTACGTGGCGGTGGCGGCGGTGCTGACCGGCCTCGTGCCCTATCGGGAGCTGGACGTCGCGGACCCGATCGCCAAGGCGATCGACCGCCTGGCGCTGCCCAGCCTCGCCATCGTGATCAAGCTCGGCGCCCTCATCGGGCTGACCACCTCGGCGCTCACGGCGCTCTACGGCCAGGGCCGGATCTTCTTCGCCATGGCCCGGGACGGGCTGCTGCCGCGCCTGTTCTGCCGGGTCGATCCGGCCACGCGGGCCCCGGTGACGAGCCAGGTGGTGATCGGGCTGTTCACCGCGGCGGTGGCCGGGCTGGTGCCGATCGATATCCTGGGCGAGCTCGTCAGCATCGGGACGTTGCTGGCGTTCTGCCTGGTCTGCGCCCTCGTGCTGATCCTGCGCCGGACGCAGCCCGACCGGCCCCGCCCGTTCCGCGTGCCGGCGGCGGCGCCGATGGCCGTGCTCGGCATCCTGTCCTGCCTGATCCTGATGGCCTCGCTGCCGGCCGACACCTGGATCCGGCTCGCGGTCTGGCTGGTGATCGGGCTGGCAATCTATGCCGGCTACGGCAGGCGCAACGCCCGGCTCAGCCGAGCAGGTTGAGCGTCGCCCGGCTCACCGAATCGATCGAGGCCTCGGCACTGAGGTTCAGCTCGTAGTTCCGGATCACGCGCTGCAGGTCGGCCGATTCCAGGGCGACGTTGACGTTCGGCAGGCGGACATAGCCCTGCCGGTCGGCGGCCGCGTTGGACGGATCGTAGCGCCGGCGGAAGTCGCTGCTGTCGCGCAGGATGCGGCCCACCGGCTCGCGCGCCCTGTCGACGTCGACCGGCTGGAACACCGCGATCTTCCGGGTGTAGGGCGTCCCGCTCGGATCGGCCGGGGCCGAATCGGCGTTCGCGATGTTCTCGGAGATCGCCCGGATCCGGCCGCTCTGGATCCGACGGCCGTGGGCCAGCGCGTCCGTGGCCGCCTTGAGGGGGCTGGTATCCGGCATGCGGGTTGGCTCGGGCGGCACGGAGAGGGGCCGCACGATCCTCTGTGCAACAGCCTTAACGCCCGGTTAAGCGGCTCGTCCCGAGAGGCTTACCGCCTCGCGCAGGTCCCGCCCGTCGGTGAGCCGCAGGCCCCTGCGGCGTAGGGAGGCCAGCAGCGCACGGTCCGGGAATGGGCAATAGGGCAGGACTTCCGTGGTCCGCCCTTCAGGCATCCGGTCCGTGCGGGCGATCGCGTCGAGCAGCCGGTCGAGCATGCCGCGCCCATGGGCGTGGAGCGCCACGGCCGCCCGCGTGGCCGTGGTGTCGGCCGGGAGCGGCACGGCCTCCTGGGCAAGGATCGCCCCGGTATCGATCGTGGCGGCGAGACGGTGCAGGGTCATGCCGAAGCTGCCGGGCCCGTCGGCGAGCGCATGGATCGTCGGAACCGGGCCGCGATGGCGCGGCAGCAGCCCGGGATGGCCGTTGATGCCGCCCAGCCGCGCCAGCCCGATGGTCTCGGCCTTCAAGATCTGGTCGAAATGATAGGTCAGGATCAGGTCGGGGGCGGTCTCGCGCAATCGTTGCGCGACCTCGGGGCCGTTGACGTCGTCGACCGTCAGGGTCGGGATACCGAGGCGCCGGCACAGTGTCTTGAGCGGCGTCGCGTCCGGCGCGTCGGCGCTGCCGGCCACAGCCTGGGTCAGGGGCGCCAGCGGGCGCAGCAGGTCCGGCAGCCCGAAATTCACCGCGAGATAGGGCAGGATCCCGGCGCCGGAGCGCGCGAGATGCTTGCGGATCTGCCCGGTCAGGCCGCCGCTCGACGGCCGCTCCGCGTTCGAGAGCCCGACGAAGGCGATGTCGGCCCGGTGATCGGCGACGAACCGGCGCACCACCCGCGCATTGGGCAGCGCCTCCAGGACGAAGAGGGCGATCCGGGCGCGGGCCATCAGCGGCGCGGCCGACGCTGGAACCGGAACGCGTAGAGGCTCGCCCGGCGGACGCTCTCCGGCAGGAGCAGCACGGTGCGCGCCAGTGCGGCCAGGACCAGCGGGAAGGCGACCACGTCGCGATCCTTCGCGATACCCTTGACGATGTGCTGGGCCGCTTCCTCGGCGCTCATCTCCAGGGGGCGCCAGCCCTTCAACTCGCCGCCCATCGGGGTCTTCACGTAGCCCGGGGCCACGACGTTGACCTTCACGCCGCGCGGCCCGACCTTCTGGCGCAGGGCCAGCCCGTGGGCGACCAGGGCGGCCTTGGCACCGCTATAGGCCGGGGCATCCTGAAGCGGCGCGTAGGCGGCCAGCGAGGACATCAGCACGATCTGCCCGCGCCCGCGCTGGAGCATCAGGGTCAGGGTCGGGAGCACGATGTTGAGCGAGCCGGTATAGTTGATGTCGGCGGTCTCGAACGCCGTCGCCTCCGGCTCCACCTCGCCCTTCTGGTTGCCGCCGTTCACCGCAGCGTTGGCGATGACGAGGTCCAGCGGCTGGGCCGCGTCGGCTTTGTGGATCAGGTCGATCGCGGCGGCCCGGTCCCGGGTGTCGAGGCGCACCGCCTCGACGGTGGCGCCGCTGGCCCGGCAATCCCGGGCTACGGCTTCGAGGCGGTCGACATTGCGTCCGATGAGGATGAGGCTCGCGTCGGCACGCGCGTAATGGCGTGCGAGCGCAGCGCCGATACCGCTCGACGCGCCAGTGATCAGAATGCGGGGCATGACGCGGGTGCTACGCCGTGCAGCACGCAAAGATCAAGACCGGGAAGCGCTCACCGGTGACTTAAAAGTTCGGCTCGACCCGGAAACGCTCGGCGAAAACCCGCCCGTTTCCCGTTCCGCTTCAATAGACGGGCGCGAGTTGCCCGTCGCCCTCGCGGCCCTCGCGGATCGTCCGCGCGGCGGCCAGCATCGAATCGGGCAGGGCGGATTCCATCCGCGGCACCGAGCCGGCCACCGCCCGATCGATCGCCCCCTTGGAGAAGAAGCCGCCGTTGACCTGCGTCCGGTGCAGCACGACGCGCCGGAAATCGGCCATCAGCCCCATGTCGGGCGCGGTCGGGTTCGTCCAGAAGCTGTCGAGGTCGCCCTGATGGGTCAGGCCGGCCATGTTGTAGATCGCGGTCCCGACCGCGTGGGTCGGGCGGCCCATCTCCAGGGACAGCATGCCCACCGTCGAGTTCACGATGACGACGCCGCGGGCGCCCTTGATCAGGGAGGGCAGATCGCCGCCGTCGATGAAGTCGAGCCGGTCGCTGACGCCGTGGCGCCGGGCCGAGGCGCGGGCGAACTTGCGCCAGTTGATCAGCCCGCTGTCCAGCGGATGCAGCTTCACCAGCAGCCGGGTCGGCGCCGAGGACGCGTCCGCGAAGGACTTGATCACCCGGTCCATGAAGCCTTCGACGCCCAGGAACGGCGAGTGCACCCGGATCTGGTAGTCGCTGTCGAGCTGGAGCGGCAGCAGGAAGTAGTCGCAGCCGACCGCGCGATAGATTTCGTCGCAGCGCGCCGCCTCGCGGCGGGTATGGGAGCGGCGGGTGAACTTCTTGATCCAGCCCGCGTATTCGGCCGCGATATGGGTCGGCCGGTGGCTGCGGAAGTGCGGGAAGAGATAGGGAAACGCGATGTTGGCGACGTTGTAGCTCACGTCCCAGACGCTGCGGCGGGCCATGTCGCCGGTGGACGGCATCGCCCGGCCGGGCTGGGGCAGGCGCCGCGCCAGGGCGCGGACCTCGTCCGCCGTGCGCGGCAGCGACGAGAAGCCGTTCACCCCGCCGAGCTCGCAGGTGATCCAGTTGGGCCGGATGTAGCCTTCCTCGAAGACGTGGACGCGCAGGCCCCGGACCTCCGCGATCATCCGGGCCGCCCGGTGGAACGGCCGGCAATCGCCGAACAGGACGATGTCGGTGACGGCTTCGCGGTCGAGATACGATTCGAGATAGGTGCCCCAGGCCTCGCGGCGACCGCGGTAATTGTCGGCCTTCCCGTTCCAGAACAGCCAGTCACCCGGGCAGAGGTTGATGCGCCGCACCTCGTGGCCCCGCGCGCGCAGGGCCTTGCCGAGGTCGGAGAAGAACGGAGAGGCGATGCCCTGCAGGAACAGAAAGGTTGCAGGACGGTCGCGGAGGGCGTCGGGGGCGGTCTTTTGCATTCCGCGGCGCTTCTATCCTTGACCCTCGGCCGGACGGAGCCGGACCGGAAAGAATGACCAGAGGTGGCACGCAGCATCGCGGCCCGGCAATCCGAGGCCGCGTCGCAGGGTGGCGTTTCCGCTCCGGCGTGGCCCGTCTGCAACGGTCGCAGTTTCGCGGCCACCGCCTGGATTGTGGGGGCAATCACGGCGACGATATGTCCAAATCCTTTCCACGCCGTGACGCTTTGATGGATCTGCCACGCTTGTCCCCATTCGGCCGGCCATCCCATGCCGGGTAAAATGCGCTACTAGGCGGCCCGAACGATCGAGACGACCGGAGCTGGACGCCCCATCATGTCCCTTGAACCGACCCCGGCGCTCTACGCGACCGGCCGGACGATCCGCCGCCTGCGGGCGGAGATCGAGGCTGCGACGGGTCTCGCCTTCGCCCAGGTACGGCCGAGCGCGGTCGGCGCCGTCTGGGGGGCGAAGAGCCTGCCGGACCGGATGCTCGCGCTCGGGGGCCGCCGCCGGCTCGTCGTCGCGCCGGGCCCGCTGCTGAGCCCGTACGACCAGCCCGAGACCGGGTTCGCGTCCCTGCGGCTCAGCCTCGACGGCAAACCGTTCGGCGGGGAGGGCGGCATCCACTACTTCGATCCCTGGACCCGCCAGCCGATCGGCCGCGAGGCCTGCACCGAGCACGTCGCCTGGCTCGCGGCACGGTTTGCCGAGAACGACCGGCGCGTCGTCTATGTCGGCATGTCGCGCTGGAAGCGGCCCGCCCTCGACGTGCTCGGCACCGGACCGGCCGGGCGCCCGGTCCACACCATGACGGCGGAGGCCGCGGTCGAGGCGGGCAAGCGTCATCACGGCCGGATCCTCGCCTGGGCGACCCGCGCGCCGGGCAAGCTCGAAGAGGCCTGCAGGCAGGCCGGTCTGCCGCTTGCCCGGGTGGAGGACGGTTTCCTGCGCTCGGTGGGCCTCGGGGCGAGCCTGCAGCCCGGCGCCTCCATCGTGGTCGACGACCTGGGCATCTACTACGACCCGCGCCGGGAGAGCCGCCTGCAGCGCCTGCTGGCCGAGGCGGATTTCCCGCCCGAGCTGGTGAGCCGGGCCAAGCGCCTGCGCGAGGAGGTCGTGGCGCGCCGCCTGAGCAAATACAATGTCGGCCTCGACGCCGCCGCCCTCGACTGGCCGGCCGGTCGGCGGATCGTGCTGGTGCCGGGGCAGGTCGAGGACGACGCCTCGGTGCAGCACGGCTCGCCGCTGGTCCGCTCGAACCGCGCGCTGCTGGAGGCCGCCCGCCGGCGCAACCCCGACGCCTTCCTGCTCTACAAGCCCCATCCCGATGTCGAGGCGGGGTTCCGGCCCGGCATCATCCCGGAGGCCGAGGCCCTGACCCTGGCCGACCGGATCGTGGCGGGGATCAGCATCGTCGACCTGCTCGACCGGGTGCATCACGTCGAGACCATGACGTCGCTCGCGGGCTTCGAGGCGCTGATCCGCGGGCTCAGCGTGGCAGCCCATGGCCGGCCATTCTACTCCGGCTGGGGCCTGTCGGAGGATCTGGCACCGGGGGCCGACCGCGGCCGCACGCTGACCCTGGACGAGTTGGTGGCCGGCGCGATGATCCTCTATTCGCGCTACCTCGATCCCGTGGCGATGAAGCCGTGCAGCCCCGAGCAGCTCCTTGACCGGCTCAGTGCCGCCCGGGAGGCCGCCCCGCGCAACGCGCTCTCGATCGGCCGCACCGCCCATCTCGTCATGCGGATGCGCTACGGCCTGTTCAATCCGATCGTGCGGGCGCTGCGCAACCGCCGCGGCGTCGGCCGTGAGGCCGGGCCGCGCTAGGGCGGGGGCGCAATCGTGGCATCCAGCTTCTCGGGATATCTGCACACGAGCAGGGGGATAGAGGTCGTTCGTGTCGCCGTCGGCGGCGACGTGACGGGCCCGAAATCCGCGCTCCGAAAAGTCCTCCGAAGCCCCTGTTTTCGCATCGTTTTCCGGGCCGGTCCGCATCCCCTGGCGACCCCTGGCACGCGCGCATCTCACCGAGTTCCCGTATCGTGACGACGTTCCTCATCGCCGCCAGCCTGACGCTCGCCATCTGCCTCGCCTTTGAGGTCTTCGTTGGCGATTCGCTCACCCGGGCGAGCCTGGCCCCGCGCGACCTCGCCCTGCGGTTGCTGGGCTATCTGCTGATCCTGCTGTTCTGGTTCGCCTTCTCGTGGCGGCCCTGGCTGGCGGCCCTGACCTGCGTCGTCTCGGTGGCGGCGCTGATCTATGTCAGCCGGGCAAAGCGCTCGGTGATCGGCGAGCCCCTCCTGTTCAGCGATTTCGTCCTGCTGCCGCAGGTGCCGCGCCATCCGCAGCTCTATTACATCCCGCCCGTCTGGGATCCGCGGATCTCGATCCCCGTGATCCTGACCCTGATCGCGACGGTGATCTGGTACCGGACCGAGCCGAGCGTCCTGCCGGACGCGCCGGTCCCGCGCGTCGCGGCGATGCTCGGCTTGCCCCTGGCGCTCTGGCTGCTGTTCCGCGCGGCCTCCCGGCCGCCCCTGGCGAAGCTGATCGCGCGCTGGTTCCCCGAGCCCGACCTCGAGGCGGATGTCGCGCGAGTCGGCCTGCCGGCGAGCCTGCTCGGCTATACGGCCCGGGCGCTGGCCGGCAGCGCTCCGGTTCCGGAGGTGCCGACGCTGCCCTCCGGCCCGGGCGACGACGTGGTCGTGGTGATCCAGCTCGAGTCGTTCATCGATCCCGAGCGACTCGGTGGCCCGGCACTGCCGGCGATGGAACTGTTCCGCACCCGGGCCATCCAATACGGCCGGCTGCGGGTTCCGGCGCACGGCGCCTACACGATGCGCAGCGAGCACGCCGTGCTCACCGGCCGGCCCTCCGACAGCCTCGGCTTCGGCCGGTACGATCCCTACACGTCCCGCAGCGGCGACGAGCCGACCAGCCTCGCCCGGCTGGCGGGCAGCCGGGGCTACGGGACCCTGTTCCTGCACCCGTTCCACAGGGATTTCTTCCGCCGGGCGAAGGTGATGCAGGCCTTCGGCTTCGCCGATCTGGTGATGGGCGAGACGTTCACGGCCGCGCCCCGGGTCGGCCCCTATGTCGGCGACGTGGCCCTGGGCGAGCGCCTGCTCGACGAGGTCCGGGCGCGGCGCACGCCGCTGTTCCTGTTCTGCGTCACGATGGAGAATCACGGGCCGTGGAAACCCGGGCGGCTGCCCGGGATCGACGCCCCGGAGGCGCAGTACCTCCACCACGTCGTCAATACCGGGCGCATGGTCGAGAACCTCGTGGCCGGGCTCGACGCGCTGGCCCGTGAACGCGGCCAGACCATCACCCTCTGCGTGTTCGGCGATCACGCACCGTCGTTGCCGACCTGCAAGCCGGGCTTCGGCGATCAAGCGACAGATTACGCGGTGTTCCGGTTCGGCATTCCCCCGGTCACGCCGCGCCGCCTGGACATCACCGCCGACGCCCTGGGACGCGATCTGCGCTCCGCCCTGGCCCGTACACTTGCAGACATTCCGGTACGGACGCGATAAGGTTAAGCTTGACCGCACCGAGCTTGGCCGTGCCACGCTGGTGTCGCATTGCGAACGGATAGCAACCCTGTCCGAGACGCGGGTTCCGCGAGGGGCCCGCAGGTTTGACGCGGCCGTTAAAGCCATCGCAGCGTTTGGCGGTCACCATGGATGTCCCGGTCCGAGCCAGCGATGGTGTGGAGGCCGGCGAGGAGAAGTCTCTGTGATGCTGCGTAAGACGGCGCTCACTGCGCTGACAGCCGCCCTTGCGGCAGGGTCCATCGGCGGCTGCACGTATCTGCCCGCG